>CAZLBF010000327.1:0-3371 GCA_964557495.1 uncultured Myxococcales bacterium
TCCGTGCGCTCGACCAGGCGCTGGTGGAAGTAGAGCAGGTTCACCGCGACCGCGCGGTGCGGAGTGAATCCGATCCGGACGGTGTGCGTGAGCAGGTTCTGATTCGTCACCACGTAGTGACCCAGGATCTCGCCCTGGATCCAGGTTCCCCAGTCGCTCCCGCCGTAGAAGAGGGGCTTGAAGCCCTCGTTCCTGGAGCCCCCGCTCTTGTCGCCCGAGAAGAGCGCGAACCGGTAGCTCACGACGGGCTGCCCCGCACTCTCCTCGAACGCGTAGCCGATCTCGCCGTAGTAGCCGTGGGCCTCGAGGCGTCCGCTGTTCTTCTGGAACACGTACTCGCCCGAGAGCGACAGCTGGGGCAGGCTCGAGAACGGCGTCAGGCGGGCGCGCGCGTCGATCAACCAGAAACCGTCGAGCTCGTGGTCGTCCGACTGATGGATCCTGTAGTAGCCGAGCCCTGCGGAGCCGAGCGTCTCGAAGTCCCACTCGAAATTGACACCCGCCATGCGCGTGTCTTCGTCGGGCCGCTCGTCGCCGCTCAGATAGACCGCCTCCGAGGTGAGGGGACCGGTCTTCAGTCGCGCGATCGCGGCGATCTCGAAGGCGCTGCGGGGGCCGAGCCAGTAGCCACCGCGGGAGCCCCCGCTGGTGGTGCCGTCCCAGAACAGGAACCCACTTCCGACGCGGTAGTCCTGGCGACCGAACGAGAGCTCGAGCGCGTCCTCGCCGAGCCCGCTCAGAAGCTCACCGGAGCGCCAGCGGAGGTACAGATCCTCGACCAGGCCGCTCTCCGCCGTCTTGTCCGGGAAGTTCGAGCCCGCCGCGTCGATCCCGCCGCGCGTCCAGGCGCCGAGGTAGCTGTAGCGGGCCTCGAGCGTGCCCCGCGAGCCGAGCGAGAACGTCCCCGTCAGGCCCGCCTCCACCGATCCCTCGCCCCAGGCGTCGGCGTTGTCGCCGATGATGTCTCGCGACTCGCCGAACCAGGGGTTCCTCTCCCAGAACCCCGCGGCCTGCAGCTCGAGCGTGGGCCGCAGCTCGGCGCGGTCGTCCCGGTAGATCGCCCAGCCGCCGTCCGGCTGCGGCCGGATTCCCCAGCCGCCCGGGTCCGCCTGCGCGAGCACCGGGATGCAGAGCAGGCAGCCGACGGCGAGACCGCGCAGCGTCGAGGGTCGGCACGAACGGAGAGCCCGCATCGGGCGGCATCCTATCGCGTTCGGCGCGACCTCGTCCGCTGCTGCGCGGTCCGTCTCTCAATGGCAGGTTTCGGCGTCGACCGCGTGCTGCACTTTTGCACCGGGGTGGAATAGGCTGTGAGGCAGCCACTGCCGAGGAGGTGAACCATGGCCGGGACGCGAGCTGGATTCGATACCGATCGCCTGGCGCGCCTGACGAGCGCAATCGAGGCCGACGTCGCCGCCGAGGCCTACGACGGTGCCGCCGTCGTCGTCGCGCGCGGCGGTGAGGTCGCGCTTCACGAGGCCGTCGGCTTCGCAGACCGCGCGAGCGCACGCCCCGCGAGCCGCGACGACGTCTTCTGCATCTTCTCCGTGACCAAGACCCTGACCGCGGCGACCGTGCTGGCGCGGGTCGACCGCGGCGAGATCCAGCTCACCACTCCGGTCGCAGACGTGATCCCGGAGTTCGGGATCAAGGGCAAGCAGCGGATCACCCTCGGGCAGCTGCTCACGCACACCGGGGGCATGCCCGCCGAGCTTCCGCCGCTTCCGGTGGACCAGCTCGGGAATCTCGAGGCGGTCGTCGCCGCCGTCTGCCGCCAGCCGCTCGCCGCGGGCCCCCCCGGCCAGATCGTGAGCTACAGCCCGCTCGCGGCCCACGCGGTGCTCGCCGAGGTGGTCCGCCGACTGGACGGCGGGAGCCGCGCCTTCCGCGAGATCCTGGCCCAGGAGATCTTCGTGCCGCTCGGCATGAAGAGCACCAGCCTCGGGCTACGCACCGACCTGGCCGAGCGCCGCGTCCCGATCGTGGTGCGCGACCGCAGCCCCGGCCTCTTCGAGCCCGAGCTGCTCGAGGCGATGAACGTCCTGCTCGACGAGAAGGTCGAGATTCCCGGCGGAGGCGCGGTCTCCACCGCCCACGACATCCACCTGTGGGCGGAGACGCTGCGACGCGGCGGAGAGCTCGACGGGGCCCGGGTCGTGTCACAGGCGCTGCTCGACCTCGCCACGCAGAACCACACCGGCCAGCTCCCCAACCACCTGTTCGACTACATGCGCGAGGCGCGCGGCTGGGACGAGTTCCCCGCCTACCTGGGTCTCGGCTTCTTCGTGCGCGGCACCGGGATCTTCCCGATGCCGTTCGGCCTGACCGCCTCGCCGACGACCTTCGGGGGGCTCGGCGCCGGCTCGACGATGTTCTGGGTCGACCCGGAGCGCGACGTCAGCTTTGCGTGCCTGACCGCCGGGCTGCTCGAGGAGTCCCGCAACCTGGAGCGGCTGCAGCGCCTGTCGGATCTCGTGCTCGCTGCAGTCGAGTAGAGCGGGAGAGCGCCCGGTCACCGCAGGCGGCGTCGACGGGTCGGCTCAGGCGGACTCGCCCCGGCCCTCGATGCCGAGCTCTCGCGCGTGCGGCCCGAGCGCGTCGACGATGAGCTGGATGTGCTCGGCGAGGTCGACGCCCAGGACTTCGACTCCCGCGCTCACCTCGGCGCGCTCCACCTTGGCCGCGAACGCCTTGTCCTTGAGCTTCTTGCGCACGCTCTTGGGCTTGAGCGTCGCCACCCCGTCGGGCCGGACCAGGCAGCAGGCCACGACGAACCCGGTGAGCTCGTCGCAGGCCAGGAGCGCCCGATCCAGCGGGCTCTCGTAGGGGACGTTCCACCGGGTGTAGTGTGCCGACACCGCGTGCGCGATCTCGTCCTCGCCCTGCTCCCGGAGCCAGGCGACGATCCGCTGGGGATGCTCCTCGGGCCAGCGCTCGTAGTCCGCATCGTGGAGCAGGCCGGCGATCCCCCAGCGCTCCTCGTCCTCCTCGCCCCGGCCGTAGCGGTGCGCCGCCGCCCGCATGACCAGCTCGACCGCCCGCGCGTGCTTGCGCAGCGAATCGGTCTCGGTCCACTCGCAGAGCTTCTGCCAGGCATGCTCCCGCGCAATCGCCATGCTCGCCAGAGCATACCCCAGCGACGCCCCGGTCCCTGCGCCCTTCCGCTCGACGGCCCCGCCGGACGGGCCTTCCGCTCGAGCCGCGAGCGAGGGCGAACCGGACCAGCTGAGCTAGAATCTCGCCGCCTCGGAACCGGGGCGACCCGGCGGGCAACCGCAAGCCGCAGCTTCCAGGGTGCCGACGTAGCTCAGTGGTAGAGCAGCTGATTCGTAATCAGCAGGTCCGCGGTTCAAATCCGCGCGTCGGCTCCA
>CAZLBF010000328.1:0-9228 GCA_964557495.1 uncultured Myxococcales bacterium
CGGGAAAGAACTGAGCCATGTGGAGGACGCCGAGCGTGACGAGCTTGGGATGGTCCGTGCCCTGCGCGGCCGCCTGGATCCCACCCGCCCGCTCGACTGCGACGTCGGTCATGGCCTCCACCCTGCTCCGTCTCTCTTGCGCCGATGCCTACCGCAAGAAGCGAGCCAACCCGACGAGACCGCGCGGCGTCGCTCGAGGCTCGCCCCGCGCCGCTCCGCTGCAGGCGCGCGGCGTCAAGCGCAAGCTGCTCGCTGCACCTGCGGCGGGTGCGGTCCGCGGGCTCGTCCCGACTCGAGCTGCTCGCTAGTCCCCGGCCCCGCCGCTGGGTAGAATGCCGCCCCATGCAGAATCGAAGCTTTCGACGGATCGAGACCAATGGCATCACCTTGAGGGCGGTCGTGGAGGGCGAGGGCCCGCTCGTCCTGTTCGTCCACGGCTGGCCGGAGTCCTGGTACTCCTGGCGTCACCAGATCGATCCGGTGGTGGGGGCAGGTCACCGGGTCTGCGCGATCGACGTGCGCGGCTACGGCGAGAGCGACTGCCCGAAGGCGATCGAGGCCTACGCCATGACCGAGCTCACCGCGGACGTGGTCGGCGTGATCGAGGCGCTGGGCGAGGAGCAGGCCATCCTGGTCGGCCACGACTGGGGCGCGCCCATCGTGTGGCAGACCGCGCTGCTCCATCCGGAGCGCGTCCGCGCCGTGTGTGGCTTGAGCGTGCCTCACCTGGCGCGGGGTCCGATCAAGCCGATGGAGATGTGGAAGCAGATCTACGGGGACACCTTCTTCTACCAGCTGTACTTCCAGGAGCCCGGCAAGGCCGAGGCGGAGCTGGAGGCGGACATCCCGGCCTCCCTGCGCAAGACCTACTTCAGCGGCTGCGCCGCAGCAGCAGCTCTGGACCGTACCTTTCTCGCCGAGAAGAAGAAGGATGCGAAATTCCTCGACGGCCTGTTCGACCCGGACCCGCTGCCCGACTGGCTCCGCGCGGAGGACATCGACTACTACGCCAGCCAGTTCGAGAAGGCGGGCTTTCGCGGCGGCCTGAACCGCTATCGCAACCAGGATCGCGACTGGGAGCAGCTGCCCCAGCTTTCGGAGCTCAAGGTGGAGCAGCCCGCCCTGTTCATCGCGGGCGAGCTCGACCCGGTGCTCGCCTTCGTCCCGGGCATCTCGCTGCTCGATCTGATGGACGCGCACTACACCGACCTGCGCGGCAAGACACTCGTCGCGGACGCCGGCCACTGGGTGCAGCAGGAGAAGCCGGACGAGGTCAACCGCGCGCTGCTGGAGTTCCTCGAAGGGCTCGGCGCGTAGCGAGCTGGCCTGCGGAGCATGGCAGCCGACGAAGCGCGCGGCGTCGTCGTGACGGGCGCCTCCACAGGAATCGGGGCTGCCGGCGCCCAGTAGCTGGACCGGAGGGGCTTCCGCGAGTTCGCGACCGTCCGCAGCCAGCCGGACGCGGACAGAGCTGCAGCGCTCGGCAGCACCTGAAGCTGAATTACTGCATCCGCGGCCGACCAGACCTCCCGAGACGCGGGCAGCCTGGCGCCCAGCCTCTGGCACGCCGATTGCTCCCTGCTGGAGGAGGCGGAACGCGAGAAGGTCAACTTGGACCGGATGTACTTACGCGGCGCGCAGACTGGCACGGTCCTTGATGTGCCGAAGGGCATGGACAGGCCGCGCCAGAATGCCGGGAGCCACCGCCGGCGCTGGATCGCGCTCGGCACGATCGGCGGAGTGGTGATCCTGACGGCCGCCTTCCTGAGTCTCGACCCCGCGGTGCCCGACGTCGACGTGCGCACCGTCCTGATGGACGCGGCCGAGCGCGGCCAGCTCCTGATCGAGGTGCGTGGACCGGGGACGCTGGTGCCGGAAGAGATCCGCTGGATTACGGCGCTCACCGCGGGGCGCGTCGAGCAGCGCCTCGTCGATCCGGGCGAGAAGGTCGAGCCGGAGACCGTGATCGTCGAGCTGAGCAATCCCGATGTCGAACTCGAGTCGCTCGACGCGCAGCGCCAGCTCACCGCGGCCCGCGCGAGCCTGCTCGAACTCCGGACCCGCCTCGAGCACGAGCGCCTCAATCAGGTCGGCGCCCTGGCCAACGTCAAGGCGGAGCACCAGGCGGCGAAGCGCAAGGCGGCCGCGTCGCAGCGGCTCCTCGAGCAGAACATGGTCTCGGACTTCGAGGCGCGCGAGGCGGAGGAGCACGCAGAGGAGATGAAGGCGCGCTACCGCGCGGAGTCGCAGCGGCTCGCGCTCGTCGAGAGCACGACCCGGGAGAAGCAGGCGCTGCAGGAGCAGCAGGTGGAGCGCCTGCGCGAGATCCAGGAGTTCCAGCGCGAGCGTGTCGAGTCGATGACCGTGCGCGCGAGGGCCAGCGGCGTGCTCCAGGAGACCGACCTGGAGGTCGGGCAGTGGGTCCAGCCGGGGGCCGTGCTCGCGAAGGTCGCCGAGCCCGACAAGCTCAAGGCGATCCTGCGGATCCCGGAGACGCTCGCGAAGGACATCGCGGTCGGCCAGCCCTCATCGATCGACACGCGCAACGGGCTCGTCGACGGGCGCGTCTTCCGAGTCGATCCCAGCGTGCAGAACGGCAGCGTCGAGGTCCACGTCCGGCTCGTCGGCGGGCTTCCCCAGGGCGCGCGCCCCGACCTGAGCGTCGAGGGCACCGTGGAGGTCGGCCGCCTCGAGGACGTGGTGCACGTCGACCGCCCCGCCTACAGCCAGGCGCACACCAGCCTCGGGCTCTTCCTGGTCGCCGGCGACGGCCGCTCCGCCTCGCGCGTCGACGTCCGCTTCGGGCGCGCGTCGAGCGCTTCGGTCGAGGTGCTCGACGGCCTCGAGCCCGGCCAGCGGATCATCGTATCCGACATGTCGCGATGGGACTCGTTCGATCGCGTCGCCCTTCACTGACAACGCCCGGAGGTCCCGGATGACGACCGCCCAGCCCCTGATCCGCCTCGAAGACCTGCGCAAGGTCTTCTACACCGACGAGGTCGAGACGCACGCGCTCTCCGACGTGCACCTCGAGATCTCGAACGGGGAGTACCTCGCGATCGCGGGACCCTCGGGCTGCGGAAAGAGCACGCTGCTGTCGATACTCGGCCTGCTCGACACGCCCTCCGACGGCCAGTATCGGCTCGGCGGCGAGTCGGTCACGGGCCTGTCCCCCGAGGACCGGGCGCGGGTCCGGAACCGGCGCATCGGCTTCATCTTCCAGGCGTTCAACCTGATCGGCGACCTGACCGTCGCTGAGAACGTCGAGCTGCCTCTCACCTACCGCAAGATGCAGGGCGCCGAGCGCGGGCGGCGCGTGCACGAGGCGCTCGAGAAGGTCGGGATGGCGCACCGCATGAAGCACTACCCCGCCCAGCTCTCCGGGGGACAGCAGCAGCGCGTCGCCGTCGCGCGCGCCGTCGCCGGCGAGCCGGGGATCCTGCTGGCCGACGAGCCGACCGGGAACCTGGACTCGCAGAACGGGGAGGCGGTCATGGATCTGCTTCGGGACCTGCACCAGGGGGGCAGCACGATCTGCATGGTGACCCACGATCCGCGCTTCGCGCGCTACGCCGAGCGGACGGTCCAGCTGTTCGACGGACGCATCGTGAACGAGGACGAGGCGGTGGACGCCGGCTTTGCCGCGGGAGCCTGAAGTGGACGAGCTACTGGTGGACCTGCGCTTCGCGCTCCGCTTCCTTCTGCGCAACAAGCGGACCACGCTGGTCGCCATCGTGTGCCTCACGCTCGGGATCGCCGTCACGACGACGGTCTTCAGGGCCGTCAGCCCGTGGGTGCTGCGCCCCCTGCCCTGGGAGAACCCGGAAGAGCTGATCTCGGTCTCCCAGACCCAGCCCAAGCTGCGGCGCATCGACCTCTGGGTCTCGGGACCCAACTACCTGGATCTGCAGCGCGAGAACCTCGTCTTCAAGGAGTTCGGCGCCTACCGGCGCACCAATCTCAACCTGAGCACCGACGACGAGCCGCAGCGGATCCTGGGCGCTCGCGTGTCGGCCGGGCTGTTTCCGCTGCTGCGCGAGGAGCCGATTCTCGGGCGCGGCTTCAGCGAGGACGAGGACGTCGAGGGGCGTGGGGACGTCGTCCTGATCGGGCACGACCTGTGGAAGCGGCGCTTCTCGGGCGATCCCGACGCCGTCGGCCGCAGCGTGCGGATCGACGGCCGGAGCCACACGGTGATCGGCGTGATGCGCCCGCGCTTCGCCTTCCCGGAGTGGGCGCAGGCCTGGACTCCGCTCGGGCTGGCCAGGGACGGCACCGGGCGCGGCACGAGAGCCCTGGAGACCGTGGGCCGACTGCGGCCCGGCGTCAGCATCGATCAGGCGCAGTCGAACCTCGAGGCGATCGCGCGCACCCTCGAGTCGCGCTACCCCGAGACCAACTCCGGCTCGAGCTTCCGGGTCGTGACCTTCCGCGAGGAGCTGATCCCGGACGGAGTCCGGAAGGGGCTCTCCCTCCAGCTCGGTGCCTCGTTCTTCGTGCTGCTGATCGCCTGCGCCAACGCCGCGAGCCTGCTCCTGGCTCAAGCGACCGCGCGGGAGAAAGAGATCGCGCTTCGCTGCGCCCTCGGGGCAACCCGCGGCCGCATCGTTCGGCAGCTTCTGACCGAGAGCGTCACGATGGCGCTCGTGGCGGGGGCGCTCGGAATCGCCCTCTCGCCCTGGATCTACGATGCGCTACTGACGCAAGCACCGTTGGAGCCCCCGTACTGGGTGAACATGGGAGTCGACGGACAGGTGCTCGCCTTTGCGATCGTCGTCTCGCTCGCCACGGGCGTCGGGTTCGGGCTCGCACCGGCGCTGCGCGCGTCGCGTTCGGATCTCGTCGGGTCGCTCAAGGAGGGGGGCCGCAGCGCCACCCGGGGCGTCCAGCACCACCGCCTGGCCCGAAGCCTCGTCGCCGTCGAGCTGGCGCTCTCCGTCGTGCTGCTGATCGGGGCGACGCTCATGATCCGGAGCTATCTCGCCATGCAGGCCGTGGACCTGGGCGTCGAGCGCGAGGGCGTCCTGACCTGGCGCGTGACCCTCTCCGGAAGCGCCTATGAGACCGGGGACCAGCGGGCGCGCTTCGTCCGAGACGTCGTGCGCCGGGTCGGCGCCCTTCCCCAGGTCGAGTCGGTCGGTGCGGTCAACCTCCTCCCGGTCGCCAGCGGCCGGCATGAGCGGGCCGTCGAGGCGGAGGGCCAGCCCGTCGAGTACGGCGAGCGGCCGATGATCATGTACTACACCGTCACGCCGGACTTCATGCCCTCGATCGGGGTCTCTCTGCTCGGGGGCCGGGGCATCACGGAGCGCGACTTCGAGAATGCGCGCGAGGTCGTGGTCGTCAACCGCGCGTTGGCCGAGCGCTTCTGGCCCGGTGAGTCGGCGCTCGGGCGTCGCATCCGACTCGGCGCGGACGGGCCCTGGCGCCGCGTCGTCGGTGTGGCGGGAAACATCAACCAGCCGTTCGACGTGACCGGCAGCGACGCCCCCCCGCGCTGGCAGGTCTGGGTGCCACTCACGGCGTCGGCCCCGGAGACGGTGGTATTCGCTCTCCGCAGCGGCGGCGACGTGGCGGGCATTGCGCCCCTGGTGCGACACGAGGTACGCGCGCTGGATGCCGACATGCCCCTCTTCGACCTCCTCACGATGGACGACGTCGTATTGCGCGTGGTCTGGGTCTCCCGCCTCTTCGGCGTCATGTTCGCCGGGCTGGCGGTCTTCGCGCTCGTACTGGCATCGATCGGCATCTACGGCCTGATCTCCTACTCGGTCGCGCAGCGCACGCATGAGGTGGGCGTCCGCATGGCACTCGGCGCACAGCCGGGCGACGTGCTGCGGCTGGTCATGCGAGAGGGGTTGGTGCTGACGCTTGCCGGCGTCGCTATCGGCGCGGGAATCGCGTTCGGCGTGTCGCAGGCGCTTGCGAGCCTGCTCTTCGGCGTCGATCCCTGGGACATCCAGGTCTTCGCGGGCACGATCGCGCTGCTCGCATCCGTCTCGCTGCTCGCGACCTTCGTTCCGGCGCGCCGCGCCACGCGCGTCGACCCGGCCGTGGCGCTCCGGAGCGGCTGACAGTCTTGCGGGGTATCGACGGGCAGGCCACGCCGGGTATCCGCGGGGCCTGCCCGTCTGTATGGCGCCCTAAGACCGTCCCAGACAAACGATCGGGAGGGATGCGCGCGTGTACGGAGGGCTCGCTCGGATCTGCCCGGATCGCCTCATGGACTGGATCACGCGCAAGCTGATGGGTCTCGGCGACGTACGCTCCTCTCGAACGGGCCGACGCCCTCGCTGGAGCGCGCTATCGCGCGCCGCTCAGGGCGTCCCTCTGCGTCCCGATGGAGTCGGACACCCGACCCACGTGGATCGTCTCGGTCCCGGGCTCGATCGCCGGGAGGCGCAGGAACGCGAGTACCAGGATCGACGTGCAGCACAGGCCGATGAAGGTCAGGAAGGCGATGTCGTAGCTGCCGGTGCGATCGTAGATCCAGCCCGCGAACGGGATGCCGAGGACCCGGATCGGGAGCATCACCGGGTTCATGGCGCCGATCGCCCGGCCGAACCGATCTCGTCCGAACGCCGCGCCGATGAGCGCGCCCGAGAGCGGCACCATGCCCCCCATTCCCAGGCCGTAGACCGAGCCGGAGAGCAGGAGCAACGGGTACTGCTCCGCGTTCAGGATCAGGGCGACCCCGAGCCCCTGCAGGCCGGTCGCGCACCAGAGCGCCATCCGCTTGTCGATGCGGTCGACGGCCCAGCCGAACAGCACCTTCCCGACCACGCCGAAGCCTGCGATGCACGAGAGCACCCAGGCCGCGGAGAGGGGCTCGAACCCGATGTCGGTCGCGTGCGGGATGATGTGCGTGAGCATCGCGCCGTTCGTGCAGGAGTTGAGCGCGATGGCCACGGCGATCACCCAGAGGTTCCGGTCGCGCAGCGCGCTCCAGATCGACCAGTCCGGGTCGATCCGAATCGAGAGATCCCCGTGCTCGGGGGCAGCGAGGGCCGCGCTCTCGACGGCCGGGGACGGCGCGGCCGCGTCGCGGCTCTGCGCCCCGTCCGGCTCGAGGCCCATCTCCTCCGGTCGGTTCACGACCACGAGCCAGACGATTGGAAGCACGACGACGAGGGGCACGGCACCATAGACCAGGAACGTGCTCCGCCACCCGATCGCGCCGATCAGGAGCGTCGCCAGTGGGGCCATCGCGACTCCCGAGAGCGAGATCCCGATTCCCGAGATCCCGAGGGCCATTCCGCGCCGCTCGCTGAACCAGTTCGCGACCAGCGTGGTGCCCGCGATGCCCCCGACGCTCATCACGCCGACGGCCAGGAAGGTCCCCATCACGGCGTAGAACTGCCAGAGGGCGTCGATCTGCGAGGCTGCGAAGAATCCGATCGCCGTGAGGATCGCCCCGAGGCACATGATGTTGCGAATCGAGCCCCGATCGAGTGCATGCCCCAGGAACGGAGCGAAGAGACCGATCGAGACGTTCATGATCGCGAGCCCCGTCGCCACGCCCAAGCGGGAGCCCCCGAAGTCACCCTCGAGCGCCTTGAAGAAGACGCCGTAGGAGTAGAACACCAGGCCGACCGCGATGAAGTGGGTCAAGGAGGCAACCCCGACGATCCGCCAGCCGTAGAACATGAACGCGAGTCTCCACGGCGACGCGAGCCTGTCTATGACGGCCGTCATGCGGGGCGCTGCTTCGCCCTTCGGGCTCGCCGCACCGGAGGCGGGGGAGGCGCTCCTGTAGTACGATGCCCGGCCGCCAGAGGGCGAGCCATCCGTCGATGAAGAGGGGACCCATGAAATCGCCGAAACGAATCGCGATCGGGGTAGCTGTCGCCGGGTTCTTGATCGGGGCTGCCGCGTTGACTCTCGACGTCGATGTACGCGTGCGATCGGCTCACGCGCAGGCACAGAAGCCGACCGCATGGTCGAGCACGCAGCCGTACCCGCAGCACGAGGTCTACTACCCGGGTACCGAGGCGCTGGCGCCGGACGAGATGCGCGTCATCGCCTGTGGTACCGGCATGCCTCAGCCCAGGCTGAAGCAAGCCGCCGCCTGCTTCTTGGTGGAGCTCGGCAACGGCGACAAGTTCATCTTCGACATGGGCGAGGGCTCCTTCGAGCGGATCATGGCTCTCGGGATCCCTCTCGATCAGCTCGACAAGGTGTTCCTCGGTCACCTCCACCTCGACCACGCGGGCGACTTCCCCGCCTTCTACTTCACCGGCCCGGTCAACAACCGTCTCACCCCGCTGAGAGTCTGGGGACCCAGCGGAGTCAAGCCGGAGTGGGGCACGAAGGTCTGGGCAGAGAAGATGAACGAGATGTGGGCCTGGGAGAAGGCGGGCCGAGGCAGCGCAGTCGATCCTCGAGGTCTCGCACTCGAAGTCACCGAGTACGACTGGACCGCAGTCAACAACGTCATCTACGACGAGAACGGGGTGGAGATCCGAACCGTTCCGGCGATCCACCTCGACCAGTCGGCGAGCTTCATCCTCTCGTGGAATGGCCTGAAGTTCGCCTTCTCGAGCGATACGCTGCCCAACAAGTGGTGGCTCGCGCACACGATGGGGATGGACCTGGCCATCCATGAGTGCTTCATCCCGCCCGGGTTCATGATGGCGAGGTACGGAATGACGCCATCGGAGGCGGTCTACGTGGGCACCCAGGGTCACACGGCGGCCCAGGCCTTTGGCAAGATCATGTCGATGACCGAGCCTCGCCATGCGGTCTGCTACCACTTCCAGAACGACTTCGACACGGCGCCGATCGTCGAGCGCGCCATCCGCGAGACCTACGATGGCCCACTCGATCTCGCCCTCGACTTCATGGTGTGGAACGTCACGAAGGACGAGATCCGGACGCGCATGGGCGTGCCGAATCACGATTCCTACCCCGCGCCCCCGCAACGGGTGAAGCAGCCGCCGGATTCCATGAAGGCATACCAGTGGACGGAGTTCAGTCTGTCGGGCGTCGAGCCGGAATCGGCGGCGGTCACCAACAGGCTCATCGAAGCCTTCAACGCCGAGAACGGCACCGACATCAAGCCGGGAATCACCGGGCTCCCGTTCCGCAAGAAGTAGGAGCGCACGCCATGAGACTTTCGGATCGGGTGGTGATCGTGACGGGGGGCGCGCGCGGGATCGGCGCGGGGATCGCGAAGTGTCTGGCTGACGACGGGGCGAGCGTCGCCCTGCTGGACATCGATGGCGACGA
>CAZLBF010000329.1:0-6395 GCA_964557495.1 uncultured Myxococcales bacterium
CCACGCGGTTCTTCGAGGCCTTGTTGCCGCCGAGCACCGTGCCGTCGGAACCGGACTCAATGGCGAACCCGGGGCCGTTGGTATCGGAGACGGTGTTGTCGGTGAGTACATTGGTGTTGCCGTCTACGGTGATACCGTTCCGCAAGGTCTTCTTGACCTTGTTCTTCTCCAAGGTATTGCCGTTGTCGTCGATGTAGAAGCCGTCGCCGGAGCAGTTGTCAGCCGAGTTGTTCGTCAGAGTGTTTCCGTTACCGCAGACGTAGTAGCACTCCCGCTCGCCATCGTCTGTGCCGTTGACCTTGTTCTTGTCAAACGTGACGCCTACGGTGCAATCGGTTTCGACTCCGGTGTCCTCTACGTCGGTGGCGGTATTGTTCTCGAACAGGAGACCCGCAAACTCCGTCTCGAGATAGAATCCGTCGTTCCGGCCATCGGTGACCCGGTTCTTGGAGACCAGGCCTCCGCTGCAGCTCACTCCCCCGGTGCACACGACGTCGACTCCAGTACCGGAGGTGCCGTCGACCCTGTTGTTGGTCACGATCGGATCGTCCCCGTCCACGGACACGCCACTCGTGCAGTTCGAAGCCCGATTCTTGTCGACGAAAGCGTCATCGCCGTCGATGTCAGCAACGTCGCCGCAGCCGTCACAGCGGTTGCTGACCACCTCGACCAGGTCTCCGTCGAGCTCCGCGCAGTCGCCGTCGATGTTGTTGCAGTTGTTCTTCTCGAAGATGGTTCCGTTCCCGTTGATGTCGGCCCCATCGTCCCCCATCTGGTTGAAAGTGTTGCTGATGACCTGCACGTTGTTGCTGTCGGCGACGCCGACGGACTCAATCCCGTCGCCGCCGCAGCCCTCGAGCGTGCTCTTCTCGACGATCGTGTCGGCGTTGCCGGAGTCGAGCTCGACGCAGTCGTCGTCCGGGCCGCTGATGACCATCGACGTGACCACGGTGCCGGTCACATCCGCGGCCACGAAGATGCCGTCATTGGCGCCGTTCCGGATGGTGAAGCCGCGCACTACGACGCTGTTCGACTCGATGGTGATGCCGGGACCCGTGCCGACGTTGACGGAGCACGTCTCGACCACGGGGCAGTCCGCGTCGGCAATGCAAGCCGTTGCGGCGACGCTGCACTCGAAGCGGTCGTCCGGGTCGAGGATCGACTGCTTGCTGCCCCGGATGATCAGTCCGTCCTTGCCGGCCGGAACGGTCACGTTCTCGAAGAACGTCCCGCTGTCGATCTTCACCTCGTCGCCGGCCACGGCCAAATCGACCCCGGCCTGAATCGTCGACTCGCAGTTCGACTTGTCCGGGTTCACGCAGATCGTGTCTGCCTGAACGGGCGCTGCCGCGAAGACCAGTGCCGCAGCGGCCGCTGCAATCATCAATCTAGAAATCCAGTACATGGAGACTCCCCCTGTGACTCGTTGAAGCACGTTGGCCCTGCTGGGCAACACCCCTAAATCCCGAGCGTACACTAGCATAAACATGGACTTGCGCTCGCGTTAGCACGACTTTTGCCGACGCCTGGCGAGCCTCCCGCTGCACGGTCCGATGGGTCCACGCGAGGTGCCAATCGGTCCCATGTGCACCGACGAGAGGGAGCCCTTGGCCGGGGCCGGCGACTTACCCGGTCGGCTCGTCTGCAGCGGGTCATTCAGCCCCGGGTTCCCCGCTCATGCGACGGGAGCCGCGGGCTCGAAGACGTGGTGGTTTCGCTACAAATCGTAAGCCGCAAGCAGCTAACTAGCTGGAATTCATACGTCGGGTAGGTTCGTCACCAGCCGGCTAGCCGGAAGCCGCAGCTCGCGGCCCGTGCTAGGTTCGGCCCATGTCCGGCCCGGAGACCGCTGCGGCGACGGGCGACGTCGTCGGTGCGGTCTCGGATCCGGCCCGACGGCGCGCCTTCGAGCGGAACATCCCCAAGCTCTACGCGTTCGCCTTCCTTGTAGGACTCCAGCTCTGGTTTCCCATCTGGGTCACCTATCTCATGCTCGAGCGCGGCCTCAGCCTCGCCCAGGTCGCGGCGCTCGAGGCTCCCTTCTGGCTGATCGCGGTCCTGGCCGAGGTGCCGACGGGTGCGGTGGCGGATCGCTGGGGCCGCTCGCAGTCGCTCGTCATCGGGGCGGCGCTGTATGCGGTGGCCATCGCCTGCTTCGGCCTGGCCTCGACCCTGGCGCTGCTGATGGTCTCGTACCTGGGCTGGGCCGTGGCTCTGACGTTCATCTCGGGTGCGGACAGCGCGCTGCTGTTCGACACGCTCAAGCTGCTGGGACGCGACGGCGAGTACGAGAAGTGCGCCGGGCGCGCGATGGCCGCCGCGGCAGTCGGCGTTCTGGGCGCCACCTTCATCGGCGCTCCACTCGCCGCGGCGACCACCCTGAACACACCCATATTAATAAGCGCGGGGATTCTGGGTCTGGCCGCGCTCGTCGGTCTGAGCATGCGAGAGCCGCCCCGCCTGGACGAGGGCCGGGCTCAGCTCTCCTACCTGGCCGGTGTCCGCGCGGCCGGAGGGGTCGTCTGGAGCACTCCGACGGTCCGCACCGTCATCCCCTTCGCCGCCGTCACCGGTGCGGCCACGATGGCGAGCGAGTATCTCACGCAGCCGTTCCTGCTCTCGCACGGCGTGGAGGTCGGTCTCGGCTTCTCCGCACTTCAGGTCCCCATCCGCCTCGCCGGCATGCTCGGTGCGCTCGGTGCCTTCTGGGTGGTGGCGCGCGCAGGCAGCGTGCGGGCGCTGGTCGTGGTCCCGCTCGTCGCCGTGGCGGCCTATGCGGGGCTCGCGCTCTGGGGCAGCCTGTGGGCGATCTCGCTGCTCGCCGTCGTGGCGGTGGTGCGCGCCGCCGCCCGCCCGATCGTCTCCGGCTACATCAACCGCCGCATACCCTCGGCCCAGCGCGCCACCGTGCTGTCCCTGCACTCGCTCGTGTTCGGGCTGCTCCTGGTTCCGATCGTGCCTTTCGTCGGACTGAGCGCCGATCGGATCGGCGTCCCGGCGGGCTTCGGGGCGGCGGCGCTGGTGCTGGCCGCGCTCGGCTCGGTGAGCGGCTTCGTCTGGGTCCGCGCTCACCGGCGTGCCCCGAAGTAGGGGGGCGGCGCGCTGCTCCCGCGCCCGCCTACGCGGGCAGGGTCAGCTCGGCCTGCAAGCGCTCGCGCACGTCCTTCGGGACCGACTCGTCCGCATCCAGAAGCTCGACGCGCGGCACGCCGCCGGACAATTCGAAGGCTCGACGCAGCACGCGGTCGCTCCACGGGCTGTCGACGTTACTGCGCCCCAGCCACTCCGCGCTCAGGGCCGCGCCGGTCCCGCCGAGGAAGCTCGTCACGACGCGGTTGACGATCTGGGGAAACACCGCCGACGTGGCCGGGTCGTCGAGCGAGCCCTCGCGCTCGTCGGCGGGCAGCGACTGCCGGGTGTCGAGCAGCCAGGCCAGCGACGCCATGTCGTGCGCCGTCACGGAGGCACTCGCCAGCACCAGGCCCGTCTCGGGCTCGATCACTCTTCCCTCGTCCGGGCCGAACGTGGTGAGGACCTTGGTGGCGCCGGTCAAGACGAGTCGCTGCTTTGCCACGAGCGTCGGGGCGGTGTTGGCCTCGGCGGTCTTCTCGGGCAGGCTCGCCGCATCGTGGTGGTACTCGAGGCGCGAGTCGTGGCGCCACCAGCCCACCGCGGCCTTGAGCCCCAGGGTGCTCCCGGTGAGGACGTGCCGCCCGCAGCGCGGCATCAGGATCACGTGGTCGACCTCGCGCAGGAGGTCGGGCAGCCAGAGGGGTCCCGACCAGTGGTCGGAGGCCTGCGGGCGCTCCTCGAAGAAGGCATCCCAGCCCGCCTCCTCGAAGGCCTGCACCTCGGCGCCCGCGGCCTCGGCCGCCTGCGCGATGCCATTCTCGCGCATGAGCGCGCGGCTGCTGCCGCTCAGGTGATCCGGGCCGAAGCGGATGAACTGGACGCCCGACATGTCGGCGACGATCACGCGCCCGGCGCCTCGCTCCGCGAGCAGCCGGACCATCGCCCGCAGCGCGACCGGGTCGGTGGTGGCGGGGTAGACATTGCCCGAGTTGCACACGGGCTTGATGAGCACATGATCGCCGCGGCTCAGCCACGAGAAGTCCGTGGCCGACTGGGCCGCGGCGCGAACGGCGCGCTCGACCCCCGCCTCGCCCTCTGTACGCGGTGCCCCGGCCAGGGCGACCGCCGTCGGGTCCGCGTCGGCGTAGGCCAGGTCGCTCGCATCGAGCGCTCCCGCTCGCGCGCGGCGAGGCGAGCCCAGCGGCAGGCCGAGAGACGCCAGGCCTCCGGCGGCCACTGCGCCGAAGCGGCGACGTGTCAGCCGACAGCCGCCGACGTCGGTCCGGGAGTCGCGTCGGTCTTCTCTCATTCCTCTATCCTACTCTGACCTCATGGATGCCGCCGCTGGCAAGCAAGACTTTCGGGATCGCGTGCTGGCGGTCCTCGAGGGCCGCAAGCCGGACCGGCTCCCGTTCATCGGACGGCTCGAGCTCTGGCGCCGGGGGCTGATGCACACCGGCGGGCTCCCCGAGGAGGTCGGCGAGCTCTCGCTCACCGAGCTTCATCGCGCCGTGGGCATGGGCCAGCAGCAATTCACCCTCCCGCTGAGGCAGCGCCTGCGCGGCGTCGAGATGACCTGCGAGTTCGAGGGCGAGACGCTGGTGCGCGACGTCGATCCTCTGGTCGACAACTTCCCCGACCTGGATCACCTGGCGCCGCGGGATCGCACCGGCGTAACGACCACCCGGTTCGCGACGCCGGTCGGCCAGCTGACCGTGCAGCACACGCTGCTCGAGGAGATGCTGGCGGCGGGCTCGCGCTCCTACGTGACGCGCCATCCGGTCGAGGACGAGTCCGACTTCCGAACCCTGGAGTACATCCTGGAGCGGGCCGACTGGGTACCGCGCTTCGACCGGGTCCGCTCGGGCGAGGCGCGGCTCGGGGATGCGGGCTTCCTGATCCCGTCGCTGGGGCGGATCCCCTTCCAGCAGGTCTTGATCGACTACATGCGCTCCGACGACATCTTCGAGGCGCTCTACCACCAGCCGCGCGCGGTGCGCCGGCTGATGTCGCTGCTCGATGCGAAGACCACCGATGCCCTGGAGCTGCTGGCCGAGCTGGACGTGCCCTACGTCGAGTTCGTCGACAACCTGGACGGCATGGTGACGCACCCGCGGCTGTTCCGGGAGTACTGCCTCGACGACTATCAGCGCTACAGCGAGATCCTGCACGCGCAGGGCAAGAAGGTGGGCAGCCACACCGACGGCAATCTCAAGCCGCTGCTCGCATTGCTCGCGGAGTCGGGCCTCGACGTGTGCGAGTCCTTCTCGCCCGCCCCGCTCACGCCGTGTCCCTTCGACGAAGCCTGGAGCGCCTGGGAGAAGGGGCCCCTCATCTGGGGAGGCATCCCGTCCCCCCTGCTCGAGGAGCGTACCCCCGAGGCGGAGTTCGAGCGCTACATGCAGCGCCTGCTCGAGACCGTCGGGTCCCGCCCCATCATCCTGTGCGTGGTGGACATGGTGCTCCCCAACAACTCCATCGAGCGCATTCGAGCCATCGCGGACCGGGTCGAGCGACACGCGCTCTGAGCGCGCCGTGCTGAAGGAGCCCCTCCCGGGCTGGTAAGATGGCGAGCCTCGGGGGGCGAGCCAGAGCCAGCAGAGAAGCAGGGGAGGGAACATGACCGACGCGAGCGCGCCCAGCTACGGCTACCGCGAGCCGGAGGGCATGTGGGGCAAGGTTCTTTCATCGCACAGCTTCACGCCGATCCTGGAGCGGGCGGAAGGCATCTACCTGTACGACACCGAGGGCAGGCGCTACATCGACGTGTCCGCGGGCCCGATGGCCATCGGCATCGCCCACGGCGACAAGCGGGTGAACGACGCGGTCGCCGCCCAGCTGGAGAAGTTCAGCTACTGCCACCCCGTCCTCTCGAACCGACCCCAGGCTGAGCTGTGTGAGCGACTCAGCCAGGTGGCGCCCGGCAGCCTGAACACCACGTTCCTGTCGCCGGGCGGGGGCTCCGACGCGGTCGAGACGGCCCTGAAGCTGGCCCGGCAGTATCACATCACCCAGGGCAACACCGACAAGCACCTGGTCGTGTCCCACCGGGACAGCTACCACGGCATGTCGCTCGGTGCGCTCTCCGTCGGTGGCATCCCGGGGATGCGGCGGCACTTCTCCCCGATGCTGAACGACTGGCCCAAGGTCCGCCAGTACAGCGAGCGCGAGCGGCCAAGCGAGCTCGATCCCGAGGAGTACGCGGTGCGGGTCGCCGAGGAGCTCGAGGAGTGCATCCACTACAACTCGCCGCAGTACGTATCCGCCTTCATGGCCACCCCGGTCGGCTGCGGCAGCGACTACGGCCTCGTGCCCCCGGCGAG
>CAZLBF010000330.1:0-9446 GCA_964557495.1 uncultured Myxococcales bacterium
ACCGAGCAGGACCACGGAGTCCATCGGCTGGGCTCGGATCATCTCCTCGACGTCCATCGCCATCAGGTTGCGGAACATCAGGCTGGTGGGACTGAGGAAGACCTCTCCCAGCGAGATGGTGGGAAAGGCGAGGGGCAGGCCGCCTGCAGCCAGCACGCCGCGCTTGACGGCCGCGACAAGCTCGGGAAAGTGACGATGGCAGTTGTTGAAGTCGCTGGTCGTGTCGACGATGCCGACGACGGGCCGCTCGAGCATCTCGCGCGAGTAGCCCATCGAGCGAGCAAAGGAGCGGCGCAGGTAGAGGGCGAAGTCCGGGTCGCCGTAGCTCGTGAGACCGCGCGCGAGTCCCCTCCCGCGCGCCACCTCAGATCACCGTCTTCACGGTCTTCACCTCGAGGAACTCCCGGATGCCGAACGCGCCCCCCTCGCGCCCCATGCCGCTCTCCTTGACGCCGCCGAAGGGCGCCTCCGCGGCCGCGAGGCCGAAGTCGTTGATGCCGACCATGCCCGACTGCAGCGCGTCGGCCGCTCGCTCCGCGGTGTCCAGTCGGTGGGTGAAGACGTAGGCGGCGAGTCCGAAGGGGAGCGCGTTGGCCCGCTCCAGGACCTCGTCGAAGTCCTCGAACTCGAGAATCGGCGCCACCGGAACGAAGGGCTCCTCGTGCAGGATCTCCGCCTCGGGCGGCAGGTCGCCGAGCACCGTGGGAGAGAAGAAGTACCCGCGCGACCCGGAGGCGGGTCGCTCGCCGCCGGCGAGCCGCTTCGCGCCGCGCGCGACGGCATCCTCGACGAAAGCCCAGGCGCGCTCCTCGCGCCGGCAGTTCGCCAGGGGACCCATCTCGACGTCGGGATCGAGACCGTTGCCCACCTTGAGCCGGCTCGCGACGTCGGCGAACGCCTCGCGGAACGGTGCGGCGATCGCGCGGTGAACGTAGAAGCGACTCGGACTGATGCAGACCTGGCCCGCGTTGCGGAACTTCGCGCGGGCGCACGCGGCCGCGGTCACCGCCGGGTCGGCATCCTCGAAGATCAGCACGGGACCGTGACCGCCCAGCTCGAACGAGACCTGCTTCATGCCCTCGGCGGCCAGCTTCATCAGGTGCTTGCCCACGGGCACCGACCCGGTGAAGGTGACCTTGCGAACCTCCGGCGAGCCGATCAGGTGGGTGGAGACCTTTGCGGGCTCCCCTGTGACGACGTTGAGTGCGCCACCGGGCAGACCGGCCTCGTCGGCGATCTGGGCCAGCGCGAAGGTCGCACCGGGCGCCTCCTCCGACGGCTTGATGATGACGCTGCAGCCGGCGGCGAGTGCCGGCGCGAGCTTGCGTCCGGGCAGCAGGGCCGGGAAGTTCCAGGGCGTGAACGCGGCGACGATCCCCACCGGCTCGAAGCGGACACTGAAGCGCACGCCGGCCTCGCGGCCGTCGAGCAGCTGCCCGTAGATGCGCCGGGCCTCCTCGCCGTTCCACTCGAAGTGATCGGCCGTCGCCAGGACCTCCGCGCGCGCCTCCGCGAGCGGCTTGCCCATCTCGAGCGTGACGAGCCGCGCGATCTCGTCGGCGCGCTCGCGGATGCGGTCCGCCATGCGGCGCAGACACGCGCCGCGCTCGTACGCCGGCGTGTGACGCCAGGCGCGGAGGCCCCCTCCAGCGGCGTCCAGTGCGTCATCGAGATCGCCCGGTGTCGCCACGGGAATGGCGCCGATCTCCTCCTCGGTCGCGGGGTCGACGACCGGGAGCGTCGCCCGGTCCCTCGCGTGACGCCAGCGACCGTCGATGAAGAGTCCGTACGCCTCGTACATGTACTTTCCGCCTCGCCTCAGAGCCTCGGGGCTCACAACGTTTGAGAGTGGTAGCGGCCCTGGACGTCGTCGCACCAGTCGCCGACGTTCCAGCGGCCGTAGACGCCCATGCCCCCGCGCGGATCGCTCCCGTAGTAGACCGGCACGTGAATCAGCGACAGACCCTCGTAGGCGTGGGCGCGCTCTAGCGCCGCCTCGAGGCTGCCGCGATCGAAGCCACCGAACAGGGCGTTCACCCCCCGGACCGCGCCGGCCAGCGCCACGTAGTCGACCGGAACGGCGTCATTCGTGGCGAAGTCGCAGCCGTACTGATCGGTCTGCAGCGCCGAGATCGCCGCCATCCGCCGGTTGTCGAGGACCACGACCGCTCCCCGGACGCCGTGCGCGATGCCGTCGACGAGGATCTGCGGGTTCATGAAGAAGGAGCCGTCGCCGGCGAGGGCGATGCAGTAGCGCGCGTCGTCGGCAATGGCCGAGGCCAGTAGGGCGCTCGCGGCGAAGCCCATGTAGGACGCACCGGTGTCGGTGAAGGTCTGATCGGGCGCGTCGTCGGCAACGATCTGGAAGCCGTTGGCCTGCACGTCGCCCGCGTCGAAGTACTTGACGGCGCCGATGCGGCGCGCGAACGCGTCGACCACACCGATGGCCGCCGGCTGCGTCAGCACCGGACGACCCCACACCGGATCGTCCAGCGGGGGCGCCACACAGCGCTCTTCGCGCAGCGCGCACCAGATCGCCTTCTGCTCGGCGCACGCCGAGAGCCACGAGGACTCGCCACTCGCCTCGGGCCGTCCGCCCTTCTCGAGCACGGCGACGAGGCGCTCGATGACGGCGTCGATCGAGCCGATCAGGGCGACGGTCCGGTTGTAGTGGGTCGCATCCGCGCGGTCGCCGTTGATGTTGATCACCGCCTCGGCCTGCTCGAAGCCCGTGCCCGAGCAGTCGGCCTGGCAGACCGCGCGCGATCCGACTGCGATCAACAGGTCGGCGCTCGCCATCGCGTAGTTTCCGCTGAGCGTCCCCTTGCTCCCCCCCACGTGCAGGTTGCGGGGATGCGCATCGGGCAGCACGCCGAGCGCGCCGGGAGACAGCGCCGCGACCCCGCCGGTGGCTTCGAGCAGCGCCTCGATCGCCGCGGGGTAGCGCTGCGCGCCGCCTCCGACCTTGACCACCACGCGTCGGTGGCGGCGGATCAGATCGGCGGCCGTCCGATAGGCCGCGTCGTCGACCGGAGCGACGCGGTCCGGCTCGGGGCGGCGAGGCAGGGCCGCCAGGTTGAGGCTCGCGATTCGCTTCGGCTGCACGTTCAACGGAAGCTGCACGTAGAACGGACCCGCGTGAAACGGATGGTGGACGCGCACCGCACCGCGGCGCAGGCAGTCCCGCAGCGACTCGGGATCGTAGAGGGTGAACGACTCCCCCATCACGCCGGTGAGCCGACCGAACAGGTGCTGCTCGCGCTTGGGGATCTGCTGCATGTTGTAGCCCTCCCCGTGCGTGGTCTCGTCCCCGTAGATGTGCCACACCCCCACGCCGTTCGAGGCGCTGCAAAGGGAACCGGCCAGCGCCTGCAGCGCTCCGGGGCCGATCGACGTGAGCAGGGCGGGCGTTTCGCCGTAGTGCCAGCGCAGGGCGGTGGCGGCGTGGGCCATGGCAACCTCGTTGCGGCACTGAAAGGTGCGCACGACGCCCTCGGACTGGTAGACGCGCAGCACCTCGCCGAGCGCCGTGTTGCCGTGGCCGAAGATGGCCAGGTACTTGGTCACGCCCAGCCGGAGCAGTCCCAGGATGAGCGCCTCCGCGGTCGTCACATCGACGACGGACGGCAGCGCACCGGCGGCGAGCGCAGCCTCGAGCGTGCGGTGGGCCCGAATGGCGCGTGCCCGCGATTGCGCTGTCGGGGCGCTCACGTCCGCCTCCCCTCGGGCTCCCGTAGCTGCATCGTCTGCCTTTCTCGCCCGACCGCCGCAGGAGATACTATCCCAGCGGGACCCGTCGCAACCAGCGACTCCACGGGTGAGAAAGGACGCTCGAGCCATGACAGCCGAAGCCACAGGACCGAGAACGCGCCTTGCGGACCACATGCCCATCGTGAACAAGCGCATGGCGAGGGGGGACTACACCCCGTACTACGAGGAGCGGGAGATCACCGAGCCGGTGGACCTGTGCGACGAGCGCGGTCTGCTGAACCCAGAGGCGGTCGGCTGGTCTCGCTCTCCACTGGTCCGCGCCAACCTCGCGGGTCACTGGCCGCGCAAGAAGAAGTGGAACTTCTGGAACTGGATCAGCCCGGACTTCGTGCTCACCATCACCCTGGCCGACATCGACTACGCCTCGTTCTGCTCCGTCGCCTTCACGGACTTCGCGACCTCGCAACGAGTCTCGGCCTCCGCGTTCAAGCTCCCGCACAGCTTCTCGATGCCGGAGCACGTCGAGCGGAGCGTGAGCTTCGAGGGCGGCGAGATCGTGTACTCGAACGTCAGCCTGCGCGACGGCATGCAGATCGACTTCCGCGCCAAGACCGCGGCGGGTGAGGAGATCGCGGGAGACTTCCGGGTGCGGAGGCCGGAGGGTCAGGAGAGCCTCAACATCGTGGTGCCGTGGTCGGCTCGCCGCTTCCAGCTGAACTCCAAGCACAACACGCTCCCGTGCGAGGGCCACGTCAGCGTCGGCGGAAAGCGCTACGCGATGAACCCCGACGAGTGCCACGCCGTCCAGGACTTCGGGCGGGGCATGTGGCCATACCGCTCATTCTGGAACTGGGCCGTCTGCACGGGCGTCCAGGGAAGCGACCGGATCGGCGTGAACATGGGGGCCAAGTGGACCACGGGCACCGGCGCCAACGAGAACGGAATCTGCTTCAACGGCCGACTCTACAAGATCAAGGAGGATCTCTCCTGGAGCTACGACCCGGGCGACTGGATGAAGCCGTGGCGGGTCCGCTCGGAGCACTCCGACGCGATCGACCTGACGCTCGACCCGATCGTCGTGCATCGCGCTCGGCTCAATCTCGGCGCGATCCAGACGGGCGGCGCCTGCTCGTTCGGCCGCTGGAGGGGGGTCGTCCGCTTCGACCAGAACGCGGTCGAGATCGACGGTCTGATCGGCTGGGCCGAGGAGTTCGCGCACCGCTGGTGAGTCGCGTCCCGCAGCGGGGCCGCCGGTCGAGCGGTCCCTGGCGAGCCTACAGGGCCTCGAGGAAGCGGGCCTGGAGGCGGCGCATGCCGTTGAGCCAGCGCTCGTAGTCTCCCGCCTTGCGCTGCATGTAGGTCTGCACGGTCGGATGCGGCAGGATCAGGAACTGCTCCTGGGCCAGGGCCTCGATCACCACGTCCGCGACCTCCTCCGGCTCGATCATGCCGTCGACGCCGGCCACGCCGCCGTTGGGGCTCTCTGCAGTCATCGCCGTGCGCACGGCCTGGGGGCAGAGCACCGAGACCTTGATGCCCTGATCTCCGTGCGTGATCGAGAGCCACTCCGCGAGCGCGACCGAGGCGTGCTTGGTCACCGCGTAGGGGGCGGAGCCGATCTGCGTGAGCAGTCCGGCCGCCGAGGCCGTGTTCAGCAGGTAGCCCTCGCCGCGCTCGAGCATCGACGGGAGCACGGCGCGCGCGGCGTAGATGTGCGCCATGACGTTGACGTCCCAGATGCGCTGCCACTCCGCATTGGAGACCTCGACGCCGCCGGGAAAGCCGATGCCCGCATTGGAGCAGAACAGGTCGATCGGCCCGTTCTCCCGCTCGGCCAGCTGGGCCAGCGAGCGGACGTCGGCCTCCACGGCCACGTCGACCTGCCTGCCCAGCCCCCCGATCTCGGCGGCCACCGCCTCGGCTCCAGCTCCGTCGAGATCCGCGACGACGACCGCGCGCGCACCTTCGCGGACGAAGCGACGGCAAAGCTCTCGCCCGATGCCGCTGGCGCCCCCGGTCACGACCGCGTGCTTGTCCTGGAGCTTCATCCGGACCTCCGATGCCTGCCCGTATCTGGGCCGTGTCGATCGTGCACGAACCCCGCGGGCCGCGTCAACGGCCGGCACCACTTGCCGGGTAACGGCCGGCGAAGCCGGCCTGCCGGCCTTCGCTCCGCTTCGCCTCGCTGCGCGCGCCGCTTCCGCGGCGCTTGCACTTGCGCTCGCTAGACTGTCGAGGGGAGGTTCCGGACATGGCTCGCGGGCAAGGGGGGACGGAGATCGCGTGACGGGGCTGCGCGTCGAGGGAGTGATCTTCGACATCGACGGGACGCTCGCCGACTCGCTCGAGCACTACTACGGCATGGCGTGTGACTTCGTCGAGCTCGCGGGTGCGCCACCCGTCTCGCGGGAGCACGTCTTCGGGCTCATGGGTCGCGGCGATCGGGACCTGCTGCGAAAGCTCTTCCCGGCGGACTTCCCCGATCTCGACACCAAGCTGGCGCGCGTCGTGCGCGAGCGACTCGGATTCTGGCTGCGGCGCCTGTCGGAGGAGACCGAGCCGCTCGAAGGCTGCGTCGACCTGCTGCACCGGCTGCACTCCGGGGGCTGGAGGCTCGGCATCGCCACGTCTTCCCCGCGCTCGCTTCCGTTCCTCGACCGCTGGGGCGTGCGCCACGTGTTCGACTCGATCGTCGGGCGCGAGGACGTGTCGCACCGCAAGCCCCACCCCGAGTCGATCCTCCGCTGTGTGACCGAGCTCGGCGTGGAGGCGGCCGACGCAGTCTACGTCGGCGACTCGCCCATCGACATCGAGGCCGGACGCGCGGCGGGCGTGCACACGATCGGCGTCCTCACCGGGACGAGCAGCCGCGAGACCCTCGCGGCCGTCTCCCCCGACCGGATCCTGGAGAGTGCCGCGGAGCTGGAAGGCCTGCTGACGCGCTCCCCCCGGTCCGCGTCGCAGCCCGACGGATCTACCTCGCCGGGAAGCGCTGCTTGACCCAGCCCGCCCCGAGCGGTGCGATGAAGTCGATCTCCGCCCTCCGCTCCGCGAACTGCCAGGCTCCATCGACGCGAAGGTACTCGTCGATGTACCGGCCGGCACCGATCACCGGCTCGCCGCTGGCGACGTCGATCCCGGTGAGCTCGAAGTAGCAGTCGCCCGAGGCGCGGTCGCCGTCGAGCGCGATCCGGTCGTTGTGCACGGTGTGTCTCATCCCGCGTAGCGTCGACGCGACGACCCCGGAGAAGAACGCGCGCGCCTCCTCGCGACCGTTCGCAACGAAGGGCCCGAGCCCCCCCTCGACGGTCGATCGGAAGTCGCAGCGGGCATCCGGCGTGAACCAGTGGTCCACCAGCTCGTCGAAGTGTCCGTCGTCGACGAGGAAGCAGTAGGTCGCCCGGAGCTCGAGGATCGCGTCCCGGTCTTCCAGCGCACCGAGGCGGTCTGCCAGGTTCTCGGCCATGGAGGTCCTCCCTGGTGTCGTAGGCTACAGCATCGACGCCGCGACCTGGGCCAGCATCTCGTTCTCGCCGTCGGCGATGGTCAGCGAGGTCGCGTCCCGCAGGAACATCTCGGCGGGGTACTCGTGTGTCAGGCCTACACCGCCGTGGAGCTGAACGCCGAGCGTCGCCACCTCGAGCGCCGCTCGCGTGCAAAAGACCTTGGAGGCGATCGCGTTCTGGAGCGGCGCGGGCTGTCCGCTCTCGAGCAGCGTGGAGGTGTGCACGTAGACCGAGCGCGAGAGCGTGCGCGCGGCCTGTACCAGGCTGAACATCCGGAACAGCCGCGCGCGAACCGCCTGGTGCTCACCGATCGGGCGGCCCCCCTGGACGCGCTCCCGGGTGTACTCGAGCGTGCAGTCGTAGGCCGCGCGTGCGAGACCGGACGCCACGCAGCCCACGCCCGAGTTGAACGAGGTCAGCGTAGCCGCCACGTGTCCCGCGTAGCCGTCCGCCTCCACCACCATGTAGTGCTGCGGAATGCGCACGTCGTCGAAGAAGAGCTCGCCCTGGGGCAGCGAGCGCGCGCCGTGCTTCTGGAGTGCGGGGCCTCGCGATACGCCCGGCAGGTCGAGCGGCAGCAGGCAGACGCCGCCCCGCTCGAGCCCGGGCTCGGGTCCGAGCTGGACATTCAGCATGGCGTGCGTCGCGATCGGAGCGTTCGAGACCCAGGCGGCCTTCTGTCCCCGGATCACCCAGTCCTTGCCGTCGGGGCGCGCGATCAGCTGGCCGGTGGCCGCCGCCTGCATCTCGGGCCGCATGACCGTGAGCGTGTCGGAGCCGTGATCCGGCTCGGTGATCGCCCAGCAGCCGATGATCGAGGCGTCCTTCGCGGCGAGGAAGGGGAGCGCAAACTCCTGGATCAGCTCGGGGTTGCCGCTGCCAAGCGCCGCGCCGGCGTGGGTCGCCGCCAGAAACATGGCCGCCGTGATCCCGAGGCTGCCCCAGGCGAGCTCCTCCTGCACCAAGTAGCGCGTGACGGGCGGGAGTCCCAGACCGCCGAGCTCCACCGGGATCCCCATGCGCGTGTAGCCCAGCTCGGCGCCCTGGGCCATCGCACGCAGCAGCGGCGAGCCGGGGGCCACCACGGCGTCGGCCGGCATCCGGTCCAGCTCGATCCCCGTCGGACGCAGCACCTCCTCGGCAAAGCGGTGTGCGGCCGCCTGCAGCTCGCGCTGCTCGTCGTCGAGAACCAGCGTGTCTTCCAGGTGTTGCATGCTCTCTCCTCCCGGGCGGCGGCGCTCCGCTGCCCGGCGCACCTCGTTCTATCACACCCGCCGCGCGACGAGGCGCATGCTCGGGGCGCGCGTCCGGTATGATTCGCGCTCCGAACCGAACCTGCCGGGGCGCCGACCGGGCTCCCGGAGCCGAGGAGAGTCGCGCAGTGAAGATGGTGCACATGACAGCGGTGGGTGGGCCCGAGGTGCTGAAGCTCGTAGACGTCGACGAGCCCGTGCCGGGCGCCGGCCAGGTGCGCGTCGCCAGCGAGGCGATCGCGATCAACTTCCACGAGATCAACGAGCGCCGCGGCATGGGGCACGCGCCCGAGCTACCCGCACCGATGGGCTCGGACTTCGCCGGACCCGTCGACGCGGTTGGCGAAGGGGTCGAGCACCTGAAGGTGGGCGACCGCGTCGTCGGACTGGCCCCGCGCGGTGCCTACGCCGAGAAGGTCTGCATCCCGAGCGCGCTCACCGTCCCGGTCCCCGACGGGGTCACGAGCGAGCAGGCGGCGGCCTGTCCGGTGGCGGGACTGACGGCGCACTTCCTGCTGTCCGACAACCACGTCGGTCCCGACACGACGGTCGTCAGCTACGCGGGTGCCGGCAGCGTCGGCTGCTTCGTCGGCGGGATCGCCCGGCAGATCGGCTGCACGAGCATTGCGCTGGTGAGCACCGAGGAGAAGGCGGAGGTCGCCCGCCAGGCGGGGCACACCCACGTGGTCAACTACCGGGCGGAGGACCCGCTCGAGGCCGTGCGTCGCCTCACCGGCGGGGGCGCGGACCTGGTGCTCGACTCGGTGGGCGGGCCGGACTTCGAGCGGAGCTTCGACATGTGTCGCGTGGACGGGACCGTCGTGCTCTTCGGCCACGCCGCCGGCGACCCGTCGCCCCAGGCCATGCTCTCGTTCATGGGCAAGGGGAGGAACCTGGGCCTGCGCTTCTTCTTCCTCGGGACGACCATCGCGGCGCGCCTGCCCGAGATCGCACCGGCCTTCGGGTCCCTGTTCAC
>CAZLBF010000331.1:0-3616 GCA_964557495.1 uncultured Myxococcales bacterium
CGTGACCCTGAACCTCGCCGGCCTCCCCGGCATCTCGCTTCCGTGCGGCTTCACGGGTGAACGGCTGCCGGCCGGGCTGCAGCTGATCGGGAAGCCGCTCGACGAGGAGACCCTGCTGCGCGTCGGCGACGCCTACCAGCGTCGCACGGACTGGCACGCGGTCTCCCCCTCGGTCTAGAGCCCGTGCGTCGCCTGCTCGTCGTTCTGGCCGTCCTGGCTTTGCTCGCGGTCGCGGTCTTCGTCGCCGCGGCGCTCGCGCTCGATCCCGCTTCGCTCCGCGAGCCGCTGGCGGCGCTGGCGTCGGAGCGGCTGGAGCGCCCGGTCGAGCTCGGGGAGATGCAGCTCGACCTGTTTCCCGTGCCGGCCGTGCACGTCGCCGAGGTTCGCGTCGGCGCAGAGCGTCCCGAAGATCCGCCGCTCGCCGAGGTCGCCGAGATCCGGCTGCGGCCCGCGCTGCTCCCGCTGCTGCTCGGACGGGTCGTGGTCCGGAGCCTGGAGGTCCGCTCCCCCGTCATCCGCCTCCCACTCGACGACCGCGGGCTGCCCAAGCCACCCGGGGGTGGGGGAGGCGGCCGTTCGCGGTCGCCCGAGCCGGACGAATCGGGCGCTCCGCTCATGGCGATCGACTCGATCCGGGTCGACGGGGGGCGCATCGAAGCGGGTCCCTGGCAGGTCGAGAACCTGACGATCGACGGCGGCCTGCGCCCCGATGCCAGCGCCTCGTTCGACCTGGAGGCGGACCTGCCCGGCCTCGCGCGGCTGCGCGACGTGCAGATCGACGTGGAGGGACTGCTGGGTGCCGAGCGCATCGCGACGCTCGAGGGCCGGCTCGAGGACGCGGACCTGGCGACGCTCGGCCAGCGCCTGGGCTACGAGCTCGAGCTGAGCGGCAAGGCCTCGGGGACCTTCAGCGCGCGCGTCGCGGCCAGCGAGCTGGTCGCCGCCACGCTGGACCTGGACGCTACGGGAGTCGAGGTCGAGACAGAGGCGTTCTCGCTGCGCGGTCAGCTCCCGCTCCGCGCCGAGCTTGGCGGGCCGTTCAGCCTGGACCTCAGCGACGCGGCGCTCGACGTCGGAGAGTCGCTTCGCAAGCCCGTGGGAGGCGAGCTGCGCGCCACGGGCACACTGCCGGCCCGGCTGCCGCCCGAGCAGCTCGAGCACCTCGAGATCTGGCTCGGTCCGAGCCGGGTGCCGATCAGCGTCGACCTCCGCGAGGGTGCGCCCCGGGTCGCGGTCGCGGCCGCCACGATCGAGCTGGAGCCGCTGCGCGACTGGATCGTCGACCCGCCCGACGGTCTCGCCGGCCGGATCGAGGTCGAGCAGCTCGCGCTTCGAAGCGATCCGCCCTCGGCCTCCGGTCGGGTGCACCTCGCTGAGGTCGCGTTCGAGCTCGAGGGTGGACCGGTCGTAGTCTCCGGCCCGGTGAACGTGAGCGAGCTGGAGCTGGTGGCGGACCCGCTCGAGGTCCGCGTCGGGGGAGAGCTGCTGCGGGCGAGCGCGCGCTACCCGATCAAGCCCGGAACCTCGACGTTCACGGTGACGGCCGAGCAGGCGCAGCTGGGAACGCTCGCCGAGGTCGCAACGGGCAAGCGCGACGTCGACGGCACGCTCGCGTTCCGCGCGAAGCTGGATGCGAGCGACGGCTTCACCCGCCTCGCGGGAGACGGACGGCTCGAGGTCACCAACGGCCTGATCCAGGGCTTCTCCATCGCCGAGCAGGTGCTGGGGGAGCTCGCGGTGCTGCCCCTGATCGTGGGACAGCTCCGAGGCAAGGACCTCACGCGCTACTTCGAGGAGGAGTTCGACCTGCTGAGCTCCACCTTTCGCCTCGAGAACAACGAGCTCGTGACGAACGACCTCACGATCGTTCAGGACTACACGCGCGCGGAGCTTCGCGGCCGCATCGGCGTGCTCGACGGCTCGCTCGACATGTCGGGCCGCCTCGTGATCGGCGAGGCACTGGACGCCGAGCTGAGCGGAGCGGAGCGCGGACGCGAGAAGGTGATCCCGATTACGGGCGTGGGCGGGACCATCTCCCGGCCGAAGGTGCGTCTCGATCAGCGGGCGCTCGCCGAGGTGGCCGCAGCCTACGCCACCGGGGGACCCATGCGAGAGAAGCTCGAGGAGACGGTCGGACCGGAGGGCGCGCAGGCCGTGCAGGATCTGCTGGAGCAGCTGCTCCGGGGGAAGGGGAAGCCCCAGTGAGCTCCGCAACGTTCCATACACTCCGCCTTACGGACCAGGGCCTGGAGCTCCTGGATCAGCGGGTCCTGCCCCACGAGAAGCGTTACCTGCTGCTCGAGACGGGCGAGGAGGTGGCGCGCGCCATCGAGGACATGGTCGTGCGCGGTGCGCCCGCGATCGGCGACACCGCCGCCATGGGGGTCGCCATCGAGCTCGGCCGCGCTCCGGACGGTGCGCTCGAGGAGACCCTGCGCTCGGTCTGCGCGCGGTTGCGCCGGACGCGCCCCACCGCGGTCAACCTGGCCTGGGCGCTCACCGGGCGGAGCGCGAGCTCGGGGCGCTGCTCGCCGCGGGTGAGAGCGACGCCGCGGTTCGCGCGGCTGCCCGCGAGCTGGCGCAGGCCGTCGTCGACCAGGACCTGGAGACCTGCCACGCGATCGGCGACGCCGGATCCAAGCTGATTCCCGAGGCCGCGTGCATCCTCACGCACTGCAATGCGGGCGGCCTCGCCACCGCGGGCTACGGAACTGCGCTCGGCGTCGTCCGCTCCGCGTCGCGCGACGGCCGGGTGAGGCGAGTACTCGCCTCGGAGACCCGGCCGTTTCTGCAGGGGGCCCGGCTCACCTCGTGGGAGCTGCAGCAGGACGGCATCCCGGCCACGCTGATCACCGACTCGATGGGCGGGGCGCTCATGCGTCGCGGCGAGATCGATGTGGTGGTCGTGGGCGCGGATCGCATCGCCGCCAACGGCGACGTCGCCAACAAGATCGGCACCTACACGCTCGCGGTGCTGGCCCGCCGCCACGACATCCCCTTCTACGTCGCCGCTCCCCTCTCCACGGTCGACCTGGAGACACCCGACGGGGACGCGATTCCGATCGAGGAGCGCTCCCCCGAGGAGGTGCTCTCGCTGGCCGGCGTCCGGATCGCCCCGGAGGGGGTCGATGCCCTGCATCCGGCCTTCGACGTGACCCCCGCCGAGCTGGTCACCGCCATCATCACCGAGGCGGGAGTCGCCCGGGCCCCCTACGAGGCCTCCCTCGGAGCGCAGAAGCAAGGCTAGAGCTCGGTCTTGCCGGATATCTGCCGGCGGAGGCTGCCCGGCGCTCCGGGAGGGACCTTAAACACGCTCGGGGTTCGGGCCGATACATTCGGGGGCTCTCTCGCAAGGGGATCGCGTGTCGAAGCGGGTACTGATCATCGACGACGACCGGGCGCTCGCTCGGGGCGTGGCGCGAGCGATCGCGGCTGAGGGCTACCCGACGAGTGTGTCCCACGATGGAGACGCCGGAATTCAGTCGCTCCAGCAGGACCTGCCGGGCCTGGTCCTCCTCGACCTGCTGCTCCCCAAGCGGGACGGCAGGGGCGTTCTGGCGTGGATGCGGGAGCGAGAGCAGACCCGGGAGCTCCCCGTCGTCATCATCAGCGGCGT
>CAZLBF010000332.1:0-3965 GCA_964557495.1 uncultured Myxococcales bacterium
TGGAGCTGGTCCTCCGAGAGGAGCACCACCTTTTCCTCGAGCAACGCTTGAACCTCGTGATAGGTGGCCACGAGGTCGAGGTCCGCCTCCTTGGCCAGCTCACGGAGCCTGCCGTCGACCAGCGCGGGCGAGCGGCCGGGCTCAGCTCGGGCCAAGATCGCGCGTGCCACGCTGGCCGCCGCGAGCGCCGCAGATGCGACCGGGGCGGTCTCCTCCAGGCCCGCGCTGTCCAGCTGCTCCGCCAGGTGCCGGACCAGGCGAAGCACGAACTCGCCGTTCTTGAGACAGAGCTCCTGGAGCAGGTCCAGGCTGAGCGTGAGGGCGACCCCGTCACTCTCTGCGACGGCCCGCACCTGGCTCGGACGACCCGTGATCGCGGCCACCTCGCCCACCAGGTCGCCCGGACCGAGCAGCCTCTCGTCCGGGCCGACGCGCACCTCGCCGGAGCGGATCACGTACAGCTCCCGGACTCGCGCATCCAGGTCGAGAATGCACTCACCCGCCGAGAAGCTGCGCTCGATGTCACCTGGCTTCATGTAGGACTCGAGGGGGGGCGTCGGAGACGCGGTCCGCTACTGCATCGACGTGCGTCGGACGCGGCTTGAGACGGCCTCCGCGCGGTGCCGTGCGACGAGCTCGGCCAGCTCCTGCCGATCGTGGTAGCCGGGATCCAGACTCTCCAGGATGCGGCCGTCCGGTCCCACCAGGATGTGGAAGGGGAAGGCATCGGCGCGATAGGCCAGAGCGAGGTCCTCGGAGCCGAGTGCGACCGGGTAGGCGATCCCCCGCTCTCTGGACCAGGCGCTCAGGTCTTCGACCTGTGCCGCATCGATCGAGATCGCCAGCAGCTCGACGCCCACGGAACGGTGCTCCCCGTAGAAGGCGTTCAGCTCGGGAATCTCGAGCACGCACGGCGGGCACCAGGTTGCCCAGAAGTCGATCAGCAGGTAGCGCCCGCGGAAGTCGTCGAGCTGCACGCTTCCGCCGCCCAGCAGCTCGAGCTCGAAGGGGACGGCCGGGTCGCCTGCCTCGTCGGACTCCGGCGTGGCGGACAGCTCCGCCTCGCCTTGACAGGCCAGGAGGCAAGCCGTCACCAGGGTCAGCCCCAGGCGCGCCGCGGCGTTCACGTCAGTACGGGTACGGCCCCAGCTCGGGATCGCGTCCCATGAAGCGCCAGGTCTGCTCGCCTCGAAGCTGTGCCGGCGTCAGCACGTAGTCTCCGCGCAGTGCGGGCTGACTGATCGCGCGGAAGACCGAACGGTTCCGGCCCGAGAAGAGCCACGCGGGGCCGGCGACGATGGTGCCGCCGAGCGCGTAGAGCACCTTGACGGGACCGTAGAAGAAGTTGGTCGCCACCGCGAGGACCCCGAATCCGAACTCCGCCCCGGCACTCTGCGTGGTCGCTCCAGCCGTCGCGGGCCACATCGATGCGGGAGCCGCAATCAGAAACACTGCGAGAACGAGTGTCGAGAACCTCATCATGAAGACGGAAGTAACTAAAAAAGGCGTCTCGTGTCCAGGAGGAGCGTCACAGGTCCATCGTTGCAGAGCTCGACCTGCATGCGCGCTCGAAATCGGCCCGTGATGACCGGCACCCCGCGCGACCGGGCCTCGGCGATTGCGAGCTCGATGAGCGGCTCTGCATGCTCCGGCGGGGCGGCTTCGACCCAGCTCGGTCTGCGCCCCTTTCTCGCGTCGCCCAGCAGCGTGAACTGCGAGACGATCCCGAGACTTCCGCCGGTATCCAGAAGTGAGAGATTCATCTTGTCCTCTGCGTCCCGGAACACGCGGAGGTGTACGAGCTTGTCGGCCAGCAGGCGCGCGTCGTCCGGCTCGTCGTCGCGCGCGACGCCCACCAGCGCCAGCAGGCCCGCGCCCATCTCCCCGACGATCTCCCCGTCCACGCTCACGACGGCCCTCTCGACCCGCTGCACGACGGCCCTCACGGAGAGACCTGATCCACGTACCGGCCGCTGTAGACCGCCTCCCCCTCGGTGCGCTCGAGCACGATCTGACAGACGCGGACTCCGGCGTGGATCGCGAGCGGCGACTGCGACAGGTTGGTCATCTCGAGCACCTGGTGGTTGTGTACGCCGGGCTGGATGAAGCCCGAGGTGACGTGGACGGCCAGACCGAGCCGGGCGATGCAGCTTCGTCCCTCGATCCAGGCGCACAGGTTCGGGGGCAGCGAGACCCGCTCGCGGGTGATGCCCAGCACCGTCGCGCCCGGCTCCAGGATGTAAGGCTCGTCGAGCCGCACCCGCTGCGTGCCGGCCTCGGGATCGGTCTCCTCGGTGACGTGGATCGGACCGTTCCCGGAGGCGCGCAGGGCGCGCACCTCATCGCCGAGGTGCAGGTCGATCGAGGCGGCGCCCACCTGGGTCCTCTCGAACGGCTCGATGCGAAGCCGGCCCGAGTCGAGCTCGGCGAGAATGGCGTCGCGCGTCAGTACGGACATGGCAAAGCGGTCCTCCCTGCGGCCCCCGGCGGGCTTGTCACGGGCTTCATCGGGCCTCTAGGCTGTGCGTATGCACCCCTACTTCCACGCGCCCACCCCTCACCTTTTCGGTCATCGAGGCGCCAGCGGAGAGTGCCCCGAGAACACGCTGCCCGCCTTCGAGCGCGCCGCGGCTCACGGAGTGCCTTTTCTCGAGACGGACTGCCACGCTACCGCCGATGGAGAGCTCGTGCTCTTCCACGACGCCGATGTGGAGCGAACCACCAACGAGTCGGGGCCGATTCGCGAGCGCAGCTGGGCCGAGGTCCAGAAGCTCGACGCCGGATACCGGTTCTCGCCCGACGCGGGGGAGAGCTTCCCGTTCCGGGGCCGCGGCGTGCAGGTTCCCCGGCTGGCCGAGGTGCTGGAGGCGTTCCCCGAGCACCGGATCAACCTCGAGATCAAGCAGTCGGATCCGCCGATCGTGGACGAGGTGATCGCGCTGCTGCGCCGCGCCCGCGCGCTCGATCGAGTCCTGCTCGCAGCGGAGCAGGACCCTGTCATGGAGGAGGTCTGCAAGCGGGACGCCGGGACGGCGATCGGCTCGTCGCTGAGCGACGCGGTGGCCTTCTTTCAAGCGCTCTCAGAGGATCGGCTCGACTCGTTCGAGCCGCGCGGCCACGCTCTCCAGATCCCGCCGGAGTTCATGGAGGATCCGCTCGTGACGCCCGAGAGCGTCGCCGGCGTCCACCGGGTCGGTCTCGTGATGCACATCTGGACGATCAACGAGCCCGCCGAGATGCGCCGCCTGCTCGATCTGGGTGTGGACGGTCTGATGTCGGACTTCCCGGGCCGCCTGATCGAAGTCGCTCGCTAGCCCACTCGGCGGCCTGCGCCACGCCGGGCTCCGAGTGCCCCAGGAAGCGCTCGACGTGGGGCAGCAGGCCGGCGCGGCCGCTGTTCCCGGCCGCGATCAGCGCATTGCGCCACAGCCCCGCCGGCTTGGCGCGCTTGAGCGGCGACCGCACGAGCCGCTCGCGCAGCGCCTCCTCGTCGAGACCCAGGATCTCGTCGAGCGCGGGCGCGTGCCACTCCGAGCGGGGTGCGAAGCTCGCTTCATCGGCCCGGGGCCGAGCCCGGCGGGCGTTCCAGGGACAGACCTCCTGGCAGATGTCGCAGCCGAACAGGTGGTCCCCGATCCCCTCGCGCTGCTCCGCTGGAACAAGCCCGCGCAGCTCGATCGTGAGATACGAGATGCAGGCGCGCGCGTCGAGCACGTACGGCTCCGGGAAGGCCTGGGTGGGACAGGCGTCGAGGCAGGCGCGGCAGCTACCGCAGCGGTCCACCGCCGGCGCGTCCGGCTCGATCTCCAGGGTCGTGAGCACCACGCCCAGGAACAGGTACGACCCGAGCTCCGGATCGATGCTGCAGCTGTTCTTGCCGATCCAGCCGACTCCCGCGCGCGCTGCGAGCAGACGCTCGGGAACCGGTCCGGTGTCGACGTAGCGGCGGAAGCGCTCCTCTGGCG
>CAZLBF010000333.1:0-8079 GCA_964557495.1 uncultured Myxococcales bacterium
CGAGATCAAGGAGCGCCTGGAGCGCCTGCCGGGCGTGGGCGCCGTGCGCATCCTCGGCGCGCGCGCGCGGGAGATCCGCATCTGGCTCGACCCGCTGCGCCTGACCGGCTACGGCCTGGCGATCCAGGACGTGGCCGACACGCTCCGGGCCGAGAACGCGGAGCTCGCCAGCGGGCGCGTCGAGGGCGCCGAGACCGAGTGGTCGGTCACCACGCAGGGCAAGGCGCGCAGCGTCGCAGAGTTCGGCGAGCTGATCGTCGCGCAGCGGGGCGGCCGCGTGATCCGGCTGCGCGACGTCGCCGTGGTCGAGGACGGCATGGCGGAGGAGCGCACGATCGCGCGCCTGGACGGCCAGCCTGGCGTCGCGCTCGAGCTGCAGCGCCAGTCGGGCGCCGACATCGTCGGGGCCGCTCGGGCGGCGCGCTCGGAGCTGGAGGTGATCCGGAGCGAGCTTCCCGCCGGCGTGAGCCTGCGGGTGACCCGCGACTACGCGAAGATGATCGAGGATCAGGTGCGCTCCGTCTTCCAGGACATGCTGCTGGCGGCCGGTCTGGTGGTGGGGGTCGTGCTGCTCTTCCTGCGCAACTTCCGCTCCACGGGCATCGCCGCGCTCGCGATCCCCTCGAGCGTGCTCGCCTCGTTCACCCTCTTCCTGGCGCTGGACCTCTCGCTCAACACCATGACCTTGATGGCGCTCTCGCTCGCCATCGGGCTGGTGATCGACGACGCCATCGTGGTGCTCGAGAGCATCTTCCGCCGCCTGGAGCGGGGCGAGGAGCCGCTCCAGGCTGCGATCCAGGGCTCGCGCGAGGTCGGTCTCGCCGTGATCTCGACCACGCTCGCGGTGTGCGGCGTGTTCGTGCCGATCCTGTTCATGACCAGCGCGGTGGGCCGCTACTTCTACGAGTTCGGCGTCGCCGTCACGGTCGCCGTCTGCGTGTCGACCCTGGTGGCACTGACGCTCACGCCGATGCTGGCGAGCCGCATACTGCGCGACACCCGGAAGCGGGGCACCGTGTGGCGCGTCCTCGAGCGCGGGCTGCACGGGCTCGAGGCGGGGTACCGGCGCCTGCTCGAGAGCGGCCTGCGCTATCGCTGGGTCACGGTCGGTCTCGGGCTCGCCGCCGTCGTGGGCGGCTGCGGGGTCGCCGCCACGCTGCCCTTCAACCTCTACAGCCAGATGGACATGGACGAGGCGACGACGCACGTCAAGCTCCCGATCGGCACGCCCCTCGGCGCCACCGATCGCCTCGTGCGCCGCCTCGAGCGCGCAGCGCTGACCCATCCCGACGTGACCGGCGTGTTCAGCGCCGTGGGCAGCGAGGTGGAGCACTCGCCGCACCGGGGCCGCCTCGACCTGCTGCTGCTCCCGAAGGCGGAGCGCTCCCGGTCGATCGAGACCACGTTCGAGGAGGTGCGCGCGCTGCTCGAGCCGGAGGCGCCGGGCGTCGAGGAGCTCTCGGTCAGCTACCTGGCGTTCGGGGACAACGGATCGGACAACCAGTTCACTGGTCTGACCTACAGCCTGCAGGGCCCCGACCTGGACCGCCTCTCGGTCCATGCCGCGCAGCTGATGGTGCGCATGAAGGCACACCCCGACTTCACCGACGTGCGGAGCTCCTTCGAGACCGGACGACCCGAGATCACGCTGCAGATCGACCGGGGGCGCGCGGCCGACCTGGGGGTGTCGGCGACCGCCATCGGGAGCACGATGCGCACGCTGCTGGCGGGGGAGAAGGTCGGCTCGTATGAGGACGCGGGTCGCCGCCACGACGTGCGGGTTCAGGTGCTTCCCGACTACCGCGACGATCCACGCCGCCTGGGACTGATCCGGGTGCGCTCGGCGAGCGGCGAGCTGGTCCCGCTCGCCAACGCCGCGCGCGTGCGGCTGGATAAGGGACCGGTCGAGATCCGGCGCGAGAGCCGCACGCGCGAGATCCGCCTGGGCGCGAATCCGCGCGCCGGCGTGGCGCTGGGCGACGTGATCGCCCGCATGGAGGCGTGGGCCGCCGAGCTCGACATCTCCGCGCCGGACCGGATGGTGCCCGTGGGCCAGGTCAAGACCATGAACGAGACCGGCGCCGACATCGCGTTCGCGTTCGCGCTCGGCCTGATTGCCATCTACATGATCCTGGCGTCGCTCTTCAACTCGCTCACGCAGCCCCTGGTGATCATGCTCTCGGCCCCGCTCTCCTTCATTGGCGGCTTCGTGGCGCTGAAGCTCTCCGGGCTCTCGATGGACATGATGAGCGGGATCGGCCTGCTCGTGCTGATGGGTCTGGTGATGAAGAACGGCATCCTGCTGGTCGACTACACCAACCAGCTGCGCGGCCAGGGCCTGTCCCGGGCGGAGGCGATCCTGCGCGCCGGTCCGGTGCGCATGCGGCCCGTGCTGATGACGTCGGGCGCCCTCATCTTCGGCATGCTCCCCATGGCGCTCTCGCGCAGCGTGGGCTCGGAGTTTCACGCGCCGATGGCCGTCATCACGATCGGCGGGCTCACCACCTCCACGCTCCTCACCCTGGTCGTCGTGCCCGTCGCCTACGACCTGATCGACGGCGCGACCGAGCGGGTCGGCCGCAGCTTCCAGTGGGTGAGCGGCGCTCGCCTGCGCCCGCGGCACGACGGGAGGAGTCAGAAGGTGGCCACCTCCAAGTGAAGCGTGGGGTCCCCCATGCGGACACCGGGGGACGCGGCGCCGTGACATGGTACCGCTACCGGCACACCTCGGCCGCATCACACAAGCATCCCCTCCCCTTCCTGCACGTGTACGCCCGGCTAACGCACGGGTTCCCGCAAGAGCAGACCTTGCAGCACTGGTCGCGGGGGATGCAGCCACAGGTGGCCCGAGCCGGCGGGCTGTCAGCTCAGTCGGCCGTCGGGGATTCGACGCGGAAGATGATCGCGTAGAGCACCGGTACGAATACTCGCTGTAAGCCGTCAGCCAAGGTTGGACATCTGGTCGCGCTCGGCAATCACCTCGTACAGGTGGGAATTTGACCTGATACGATAACCCATGCTCATCCAACGCGCGGTTCACCGCATCCACTACAGACAATCAGTCTTGTATACGAACAGCTGCAAGTTGTTGTTCTGTACACTTGTTCACGCACAGGAGTGTCTTGATCAAGAGAATGCTCGTGACCTTCTAGCCACTCTCCGTATTTGCCCTTGCCTTTGCATTTTTCACAGTTCGGCTTTGGGGTAGTCGCCCCAATGACATCTTTTCGGCGAGCCTTCTTACCACAATGCTCACATCGCTCGGTAAAGACATACACAAAAGCAATGAACAAGATTATCGGCGCAATAAGTACAAGCAGTCCCAACAGAAACCACATACATGCCTCTAATGTCGGAAATGTTTTCCCTTGCGACGCTAACAAATGGGGCTCGGTTGAGCTCTCCCCTCCGGAGTTCCCCTACCCCGTGTCCGTCCGTGAGGAATTCACCGCCGCCCAGAGGTCGCTCCAGGGTTCCCATTGAACAGAAATCCCTCTACCGGAACCCGAAAAGCCCGCTTGAATTACCTATCCGCCTGGCCTGGCCGTGTTGCAGGGTCTTGTTCTCTTCGGCCTTGGGCGCTTCCAGCTCCGGCCATTGGGCACGTTCATGTGTCTGTTCGGCCTCGCTCTGCCCTTCGCGTACCGCCTGCTCCACAGCTGGGTCGCGGCTCTCGCAGTCCGGTAGCTGCGCACCGCCCAGCAACGCGCTGCGGCTGACCGCATAGAGGCTCCCAGGTCCGACGATTTGACAGAAAGCGCGTTATCAGGCCCGAGGAAGGGCCTTTGAATCGCTCATCCTCGCGCCCTGGTAGTCTTCGCGAATGTCGTTCCTGATCATGCTGCTGTCGGCGGCCGTGATCATCGGCCTGGTGCGCTTCGGGCTGCTGGCGGGCCTGGGGCACCTGGGGGGCGCGCTCCGCTGGGGGGCCAAGGCGCGCGGTCAGGCGACGGGCTACGCCACCTCCGCACCCGAGTTCGTGACCCTGGTGGCGGCGGGCCTTGCCGGCGTCTGGGACGCGGGGCTCTGGAACATCGCCGCCAGCAACCTGATCAACACCGCGCTGATGGCCAGCGCGGTGCTCTTCTACGGCCAGCTCCGGGACTTCCGGACCGCGCGCTTCCTCGACGAGATCGGCTTCGCCGCGCTCGCCGTCGTGGCCCCGCTGCTGCTCATGCAGCTCGAGCTCGACACGAGCTGGACCGTGGTGCCGGTGATGCTCGGTCTCTTCGTCGTCTACCGGGTGGTGGACCGGCGCGTGAACCCGAAAGTCGTCGGGCCGGCGCTGCCGACCGTCGGCAACCTGCTGCTCGGGGCGATCCTGATCCTGGCCGCCGTGGTGCTGATCGCGGTGGCGGGCTTCTTCCTGGGCGGCGCCACCGAGGAAGTCGTCAACCAGCTCGGCGTCCACCCGGCCATCGCCGGCTGGATCCTGGGCTTCGTGACGAGCCTGCCGGAGATGGTGACCTTCTTCGCGATCTACTCGCTCGCACGCAAGCAGGGCACCTCGCATCTCCGCGAGGACACCCAAGAGGCGCTGGACAACCTGGCCGCGTCCAACATGACCAACACGGGGCTCATCTACCCACTCGGGCTGTCCGTGCTCCTACTGAGTCGCGCCCTCGCCGCATAGAGGCCCCCAGTCCGACGATCTGACAGAAAGCGCGTTATCAGACCCCAGGAAGGGCCTTTGAATCGCTTGTCCTCTGAGCTGCTAGGTCGACGAAAAGACCGTCGGGGACTCCGCCGATCGCGGCGTCAGCGCCTTCATCCGCAAGCCCTTTGAGCCCCGACCCGCCTGTGCGAACTCGTGCGATCAGAACTGTCTCTACGACGTGACGGTTAGAGAGAACCGCCCAGAGGCAGCTCCGGGACTCCCATTGAACAGAACCCCCCTTACCGGAACTCGGAAAGCCCGCTTGAATTACCTATCCGCCCCCGTTGAGGTCCTGTCCGAGGACGAGGTCCGGCGGCTAGTTCAGGCGTGCTCGAAGCGGGCACCAACAGGGATCCGGAACGCCGCCTTGGTCGCCGTCATGTACCGCGCCGGACTTCGTGTGTCCGAAGTTCTCGGTCTCCGCGTCAAGGATTACGACCCGAAAGCGGGCACTCTCCGCGTGCTCCATGGCAAGGGCGACAAAGCACGGACGGTCGCACTCGACGACGGTGCGGCTGCCCTTCTGGGGAGGTGGCTCGACTGCCGCGCGACACTCCGCCTGAACTCCCGACAGATGCTGTTCTGCACGCTCCAGGGAGCTCCGCTCCAGACGGCCTACGTTCGACAGCTCATGCCTCGCCTGGCTCGACGAGCGGGCATTGAGAAGCGAGTTCACGCCCACGGACTGCGGCACTCGTTTGCGGCTGGACTGATGGCGGAAGGCGTGCCGGTCAACGTGATCTCGGCTGCGCTGGGGCATTCGAGCGTCGCGACCACGGCGCAATATCTCGCGCACATCCAACCTCAGCAGGTGATCGACACGCTGAAGGCACGGAGCTGGACTGCCTGACTCACCGTCGCCGTCTGAGGATAGGCGATTCAAAGGCCCTTTCTGGGGTCTGATAACGCGCTTTCTGTCAGATCGTCGGGGCGCCCCAGGGTCGGGCAGGCCCAGGTTCTCCTCGCCGCTGCTGGAGATACAGCGCGTGCCCTTCCGACGCTGAGCCCCCGGGCCCGCAGCGGGGTAGCGTACACTTCCGACGTGGCCGGCACCCCCGACACCGCGTATCGCACCTTGCGCCCCTACTTCGGCGACCTCCACAACCACTGCGACATCTCCTACGGCCGCGGCTCCCTGGACGAGGCCTACGCCAACGCGCGCCTCCAGCTCGACTTCGCCAGCGTGACGGGACATGCCCACTGGCCCGACATGCCCCCGCGCGAGGGGCGCCTAGCCTACCTCGTGGACTACCACCAGCGCGGCTTCGACCATCTCGCATCGGTCTGGGACGAGGTGCAGGAGAAGACGGAAGCCGTCCACGAGGACGGGCGCTTCGTGAGCTTCCTGTCCTTCGAGTGGCACAGCATGCGCTACGGCGATTACTGCGTCTACTACGACTGCTCCCGCGGCGAGATCGTCCGTGCCCCGGACATCGCCGCCATGCGCGCCGCCATCGACGCCGTTCGCGGCCGCGGCGGGCGCGCGATGATGATCCCCCACCACATCTGCTACGTGCCCGGCTATCGCGGCGTCCACTGGCCGGACTTCAATGCGCGCTACTCGCCCGTGGTGGAGATCGTGTCGATGCACGGCTGCGCAGAGCACGACGACGCCCCCCGGCCCTATCTCCACTCGATGGGCCCTCGGGACGAGCGCGGCTCTATGCAGGCAGGGCTCCTCGCCGGGCATCGCTTCGGAGTGATCGGATCCACGGACCACCACTCCGCCTGGCCGGGCAGCCACGACCACGGGCGCCTCGGCGTGTGGGCGCCGGAGCTCACCCGCGATGCCATCTGGCGCGCCCTCGAGGCCCGGCAGACCTGGGCGCTCACTGGCGATCGCATCGAGCTGGCCCTCGCGGTGAACGGCGCCCCGATGGGCTCCGAGATCGAGGCCACGCCCGAACGCACCCTCGAGGTCGACGTCCGTGCGGGCGGCGCCATCGACTACGTGGAGGTGGTGAAGAACGGCGTCGGCTGGGCGCGCCGGGACGGTCTCTCCGCCGGGGCGGAGTCCACCGCCCGCTTCCGCGGCAAGCTGGCGCTTCGCCTGGGCTGGGGCGAGGCGGGCGAGGCAACCGAGTGGCAGGCCCAGCTCGTCGTGCGCAACGGCCGTCTCCTCGGCCTCGAGCCGCGGCTGCGCGGCGAGGAGCATCCCGAGTCGCGCTGGGGCTTCGATGGCCGCTTCCACTTCGCCCGGGTCGAGCGCGTCGGCGACGAGATCAGGCTCTTCACCCGCAGCTGGAAGAACCCCACCACGCGAACCGACACCACCCAGCAGGTCTCCCTCGAGATCGAGGGCGACGGCGAGACCCGCATCGAGGCCGAGGTGAACGGCAGCAAGCTCGACGTCTCCCTGGCGGAGCTCCGCCACGGGCCGAGAGCGGGACTTCTCGACGGCTTCGTCTCGCCCGCCTGGCAGCTCTCGCGCGCGGTGCCCGAGACCGAGTACGCCTGGCGCTGCACCTGGGAGGACGTCGAGTCGGGCGCCCGGACGGCCCACTACTACGTCCGGGTCCGTCAGAAGAACGACCAGTGGGCCTGGAGCTCACCGGTCTTCGTGGGTGGGGTGATCCCGGACATCTCGGAGTGACGGTCGACTCAGCGACCTGGTCGGCCGCCCAGAGGCCCTGCGGTTAGGAAGAATTAGAGCCGTTTCCCGGTTCCGATAGGGGGCGTTCTGTTCAATCGGGATCTCTGAGGACGATGGAGGATAGGCGATTCAAAGGCCCTTTCTGGGTCTGATAACGCGCTTTCTTTCAAATCGTCGAGCCGGGGGCCTCTAGGCGCTCTCCGGTCGCGTGCTTGGCAGCTGTCTGGTATCTGCAGGGAATCTCAGCTCTCGACCCACTCGATCCAGTGTCCGTGGGGGTTGCAGTCGGCGAGCTTGCGCGTGTCGCGCTCGCCGCCGACGTAGTGCGACAGCAGCAACTCCGCACGTCCGCCGCCAGTGCCCTCCATCGAGATGAAGAAGACCGGGCGCTTTTCGCCGTGCCGCACCAGCAGCTTGAAGAAGCTGCGGACGGAGTCTCGTGGGAACTGGTAGAGGGTGATGGTGGCGAAGACCACCAGAGCGGAGTCGCGGGGTGCCTGCTCGAGCAGCTCCGGCAGGCGCTCGACCGCGTCTCCCTCGATCAGATGCAGCGGGTGAGCACGGGCGATGCGAATCGCGGCGGCCAGCTGGGCGTGCCGCTCGACGTGCTCGGGAAAGATCAGCGCGCGCAGCCAGCGTACCTGGTCGTCGTCGGTGATGTCGACGGGGTGCAGGTCGACTCCCATTCGCCAGGCTACCTCGATCGAGTCCGGCAGCGCCGGCAGCGACGTGCGGCCACGCTTCTCGGTGTCGAGCAGCAGCTCCGAGCCGGGGTCTCCCCAGTTCGGGCCACCGCGGTAGTCATAGCGGTAACGGTCCCAGAGCAGGT
>CAZLBF010000334.1:0-9372 GCA_964557495.1 uncultured Myxococcales bacterium
ATCTCGAGGCGATAGCTGCCGGGACCCACCACCGGGAAGCGGTAGCCGCCCTGGCCGAAGGCGTAGACGGTCCCACCGCTGTCGCTGGCGGTGGCACCCGAGGTGATCGTCGACGGGAACGTGCTGACCCCGTCGTCTCCGAGCACCGGCGCGGGCAGTCCGGTCGCGTCGTCCACGAGCGTGATCGCAGCGCCGTCTAGCAGGGAGCCGTCCAGGCTGTCGAAGACCCGGCTCTCCGGGCTGATCGGTGCGCTGTCGCTCGCCGTGTCGGTCGGGTCGGCGGCGTCCACGTACGAGCCGCCGAGACTGGCTCCCGCTACCCCGCTGAGCGCGCAGTCGGAGCCCGCCGGGAGTCCGACGAGCTGCGTGTGTCCGGTGAACACGCCGGTCGCCAGACCGGTCTCGGTGAGCGTCAGGGTCTCGGAGTCGCCGGTCGCGCCGACCGCGAGTGTTACCACGACGGTCTCGGCGAGCCCGCTGTCCAGGTTCTGGTCCAGGTCGACGAGCCGCACGAAGATCGGCTCGCCCACGTGAAGCTGGGTCGGAGTCATCAAGGGCACGGGCGAGCCGAGCGGGATCGGGCTCCCCGAGAAGTCGGTCGGCGGTGGCGCGGGAGTGGCGCCGCAAGTAGACGGTGCCACGTCCACGAGCATCGGACCGCCGGGCGCGTACTGCAGCAGCTCGAGCGTTGCAGACGTGCGTAGCGCAACGGTGGTGACCGTCACGAGGTTCGAGAGCGAGCTGGCCGGGCTGCCCGCCAGGGTGAACGAGGCGGAAGCCTCGTTGTCGATCGGGGTTCCGGGAGCCGTCTGCGCATGCGACTCCGCGGGGAAGAACAGGCAGAGCAGCAGCAGGGCGGCGAGCGCGCGCGTCAAAGACGCGCGCGCTCGCACCCCTCCCCCAGGCCGGTGCCAGGTGGCTCCGACCGCGGTCCGGGGACCGCCACGAATGCTATGCGATGCGCCCAGCATCGGGGGGGAGGAGGGCTGCGTTGGCGGCGGCCTACCTCACAGTCAGCTCGAACCTCACTGTGGCGCTTTCGCCCGCGGCCAGCGTCACGCTGCGGACGATGAGCACGTCGAGATCGGGACCAACCGTCCCGAGCTCGCCGTTGTCCACGTCGACCTCACGCGTGTAGTTCGAGACACCCGCCACGCTATGATCGAGCTGGATGTCGGCATTCGCTCCGAACGTGTCGTCGTTGAACGTGAGCGTTCCGGTGACCGCGTCCAGTGCGGTCGACAGGTCGTCCCGTACCGTCACGTTCGAGGCGGTGATGGTCCCCGTGTTGGCGACCGTCACCTCGTAGCGGATCACGGCGCCCGGAATCGGGTAGAAGGGCGCAGCCACGTTCACGCCGTCGCTCATGACCGTCGAGGTCTTGGTGACGGTGAGCGTGGCCGTCCGAACCCGATACGCGTGCGTGTCCGAGTGAGCCGCATCGCGCGCCCCATCCGTGTCACCCGCAACGTCGGCGAAGACCGTCTCCTCGACCGCCGGATCCTCGGGTCCCGGGTCCGGGGTGATGGCACCGCCGAGCACGCCGACTCCGCCGTTCTCGCGCGCCGTGGCGGTCACGATCTGTGCCGATACGTCGCCGTCCACCCAGGGGGGGCCGGGAAGCGGGAAGTTGGAGACGACGAACACGCGGATCGTGTTGCTGCCCGCCGTGGAGGAGAGCTCGTCGACGAAGGTGTCGGTGTCCGCCCCCGTGTAGGCGAGGTCGGCGTCCGTGTCGACGAAGACACCCACGAGCGTGGCATCCTGGTTATCGGTGCCCCCGAACGGATCCGCACCTCCGGCCTGGAAGACGTGCCCGAGCTCGAAGTCGAGGTCGTCGTTACTCGTGTTGGTCAGATCGAACGCCAGCACCTGGGTCGTCGCACCCGGCGTCACGTCGATGTAGCCCGGCACGGGCCCGGGAATCGCCGCGAGCGTGAGGTCGACCTTTCGATCGACCACGAAGCTCGTGTTCGATCCGCCCGCCGGGTCGCTGTTTCCCGTGGGTGAGCTCGGGATCGGCGACTGGGGGATGATGCCGACGTCGTAGGCGACGACGGCCTGGTTGTCGACGGACGTACCCGCCTGGGTACCGATGGCGTTCGCCACCTGTGCCGCGCTCAACATGAGCGCGACGAGGGACAAGCAACCTGCTTGTCTCATCAGCTTCAACGTACACATGATCAGCCTCCTCGCTGCATGCCCCTCTGGGGGGGACTAGGAACCTCAGTCGAGCCGCGCGCGGAACTCCACGAGCTGGCTCTCACCTGAGTCGAGCGGGTTCGAGAACTCCCACCGGATGTGCGTGTAGTCCTCGGGCCCGGCCGGCTTCGAATTTCCCTGTGCGTCGACGACGATCAGGTTCTCGGGGGCGTCGTAGCTCGTGCCCCCGTCGATGGAGAACGTAATCTTCGCGTCGCCCGTCGCGGTCCCGTCCCGATAGGTCATGCTCTCCGGGATGGGGTCCGTGATCACGACGTTCTCCGTCGCCTCGCTGCTGATGTTGGTCGCGGTGATCCCGTAGATGACGTCCTCGCCGGGAGTCACCAGGGCGGCCGGCACGCGCTCGAGCCGCTCCTTTCCGTCCTGGTCTACGACGCGGATCTCCTTCTGGGCGACCGCCATCAGCTCTAGGCTTCCCTGCTGCTGTGCTCCCGCGAACGGGACTCCAACGAGCAGGGAGAGCGCGGTACAAATCATCGAGAGTCGAAGCGTGCGCATGCGGTTCCTCCTAATCGATCGTCACGCTGAAATTGATCGTCTGGGCGGGAGATGCCGAGGTGAGATCGCCGAGCCGGACGGTGATCATCGGGGGCGGGGTGGCGTCGTAGTCCCCCACATCTGCATCGACGACATCGGTGAGCGCCGCCGGGCCGCCGCCCCCGCCGTCGTCGAGCGTCATCGAGCCGGCCACGTAAGTCGTGTTCACCGGAATCGGATCCGTGATCGTGACGCCGGCCGCCGTCGTCGACCCGACCACGCTGACCGCAATGCTGTAGACGATCGTGGCGCCGGGAACGGGTCGGATCCCCCCGAAGGGGTCGCTGATCGACACCACCGACTTGACCATCGAGACGGTGACGTCGAAGACCAGGTAACGGCCCTGATCGCTGTCGTCCCCCACGCCGGTTCCGAGCAGCGCGTCGATTCCTCCGTCACCGGCGCCCGACAGCAGCGTGCCCGGGGCCGGCGATCCGCCCGGGTGATTGTCGGAGACGGCGAACAGCTCGACGTCTGAGAAGTCTCCGTCGAGGAGTCCCGCCGGGATGACGCCGACCACGAAGACCGTGAGCCGGTCCGCGCCCGCGAGGTTCGCGTCGAGCCTCACGTCGGACGGCGCCCCGTAGAGCGTGTCGGTTGCGGTGTTCAGCCCCGGCGTACCGTCGTCGTCGACGTAGATCGCGACCGACGTCGGGTCGAAGTCGTCGGGCGGTGCCACCACGTTCTGGACCGAGAGGGCGAAGTCCTCGATGCCGTTTCCGACGTTGGTCACCAGGAAGGTCAGCACACCGCCCGCGTCGGGCGTCGAGACGGAGACCGGCCCCGCGTCCTGGGAGGTCACCACGACGTCGATCACCTCGAGGACCGTGACGATCTCGACGTTGCTGTTCTGGCTGCCGGGGATACCCGAGAGGGTGTAGGTCGCGGTCGCCATGTTCGAGATGGGGGTACCGGCCGCTGTGCCGACTGCGCGCGCGGATCCCAGCGGTAGCGCGAGCAGGCACACGAGTGCGGCCACGGCCGCTGTTCGTCTCATCGCGCTGTTTCCGCTCGTCATCGCGCTCTCCTCGGCCAGGTTCCGCTGCCCCCGGGTCGCGTAGATGCAGGTCGAGCCCGGAACTCCGTTCCCATCGGAACGTTTCGACCTTTCTCGGGGGCGCCTTGAGGGCGGGCTTTAGGACTTCCGTCACACGGCGACGCCCGATGACCCGAGCGCGCAGGTTTGCATCAGCGACGTGCAGGAAACCGACCCGGGGGGGCGTGCGCGCGTCGCTTCCACCGCGCCGCACCTCCCCCGCTCGACGGCGGTGTATGCTACGGCGCAGCCATGAGCGAGACGAGAGTCGCACTGGTCACCGGCGGGGCCGGAGGCATCGGTGGCGCCACCTGTCGCGCCCTGGCGGAGGCGGGCCACCGCGTCGCCGTGGCCGACCTTCACGAGAGCGCCGGCGCGGCGCTGGCGAAGGAGATCGGCGGTGTCGCGGTTGCGCTCGACGTCACCGACGTCGACTCGGTCGGCCGGGCCGCGGCGGCGGTGCGGGATGCGCTCGGCGCGGTGGAGATCTGCGTCAGCTGTGCGGGCTGGGACGAGCTACGTCCGTTCGTCGAGACCGACGACGCGTTTGCGCAGCGCGTTCTCGACGTCAACCTGGCCGGCCCGATCCGGGTCGCGCGGGCCGTGCTGCCGTCGATGATCGAGCGGCGCTGGGGGCGCCTCGTGCACGTGGCCTCGGATGCCGGCCGGGTAGGCTCCTCCCTCGAGGCGGTCTACTCGGGCGCCAAGGGGGGGCTCATTGCCTTCACCAAGACGATTGCCCGCGAGGTGGCGCGCCACGGCATCACCGCCAACTCGGTCTGCCCCGGCCCGACCGACACGCCGTTCCTGGATGCGGTCATCGAGGCGAGCGCCGACGGGGAGCGCGTCATCCAGGCCATGACCCGCGGCATTCCGATGCGCCGGCTCGGGCAGCCCGAGGACGTCGCGCCGGCGGTCGCGTTCCTCGCCTCGGAGGAGGCGGGCTTCATCACCGGCCAGACCCTCTCCGTGAGCGGCGGCCTGACCATGGCCTGATGGCGCGGACTCCATTCGAGGGAATCCGCGTGCTCGACCTGGCCACCGTGATGGCCGGTCCGGTGGCGGCGACGCTCCTCGCCGACTTCGGCGCCGAGGTGATCAAGGTCGAGGAGCCGACGCGCGGCGACACGATCCGGGGGCTCGGCGGCGGCGCCGGAGCCGACCTGTTCTGGCTCCAGGAGGGGCGCAACAAGCGCTGCGTCACGCTCAACCTGCGCCAGCCCGAGGGCCAGGAGCTGCTCGCGCGGCTCGCGGCGCAGTGCGACGTGCTGATCGAGAGCTTCCGCCCGGGAACCATGGAGGCCTGGAACCTGGGGCCGGAGCGGCTCTGTGAGGAGAACCCGCGCCTGGTCTACCTGCGCATGAGCGGCTACGGGCAGACCGGACCGTACCGGGAGCGGGGCGCGTTCGACCGCGTGGCCGCCGCCTTCTCCGGTGTCACCTACGCGACCGGGGACCCGGACCGACCGCCGATCCGGTCGGGGTACGCGCTCGCGGATTACATGTCCGCCGCCTACAACGCCTTCGCGGTGGCGATGGTGCTCTACCACCGCGACGCGCAGGGCGACGGACGGGGCCAGGTGATCGACCTCGCGCTCTACGAGCCGCTGCTTCGCGCGTCCGAGGCCTCGGCGGTCGTCTTCGACCGCTTCGGCGTGGTGCGCGAGCGAACCGGCAACCGACATGCAGCCGCGATCCCGAGCGGGCTGTACGAGGCGAGCGACGGCGCCTGGGTCACGCTCTTCGCCGCCCCCGACCACCTGTTCGAGCGGCTGGCCCGGGCGATCGGAAGGCCGGACCTGGCGCGAGATCCGCGCTACGCGAACGCGGGCGCGCGCCGCAAGCACGCGGACGAGCTCGAGAGCGAGATCGGCGAATGGATGGCGGAGCACGCCGCGAGCGAGATCCTCGAGCGCCTGCTCGCGGCGCAGGTCCCGGTGAGCCGGGTCAACTCGATCGCCGACGTCTTCGCGGATCCCCACGTGGCGGCGCGCGAGAACCTGGTGCGGGTGGAGGACGGAGAGGGGGGCCAGGTGCGCATGGTCGGCGTGCTCCCCAAGCTCTCGCGAACGCCCGGGCGGATCCGCCACGCGGGCCCCCCCCTGGGTGCCGACAACCGGGACGTCTATCGCGAGCTGCTGGGCCTGGGGCCCGAGGAGCTTGCCACCCTGCGCGAGCGCGGGATCATCTGAGCCGAGGCCTCGGCCGGTGCCCCGACGACGTCGGGTGAGCTAGCTTCGTCGAGGGGAGGCACGCGAATGCGGATCGATCTGTGCGCGGCGAGCCCGCGATGAGCGCCTCGCGCGCGAAGTTCTCGGTGGGCGACCTCGTGCAGCACCTGCGCTTCGACTACCGGGGCGTGGTGTTCGACGTCGATCCCGTCTTCATGGGGACCGACGAGTGGTACGAGGAGGTCGCGCGATCGCGCCCCCCGCGGGACCAGCCCTGGTATCACGTGCTCGTGCACGGGGCCGATCACACGACCTACGTCGCGGAGCGGAACCTCGAGCCGGATCCCAGCCGCGAGCCGATCGACCACCCCGCCCTCGGGAGCCTGTTCGGCGCCTTCGACGCCGGCCGCTACGTCGCCCGCCGCGCGGTCAACTGATTCCGGGAAGACCTGCCCGCCGATAACCGGCTCAGTCCAGCACCTCGCCCAGGAAGTCGAGCACGACCCGGCTGAACTCGGCCGGCTTGTCCCCTGCGACGGAGTGCCCGGCGCCCGGGATGCTCGTGAAGCGCACCTTCTCGACCTGGTCCGCGAAGCGCTGGGCCATCTCGAGGCTCAACACCGGGCTCGCACCGCCGTGAACGAGCAGCGTCGGGCAGCGGATCGCCCGCGCGGCGTCCCAGATGTCGTCCTGTGACGGCTCCACGCCGCCGAAGTCCCCTCGGAACCGCTCGTCGTACTGCTTTTTCAGGGTCCCGCGCTCCGTCTCGACGAGCGAGACTTCGAGGCGGCGGCGAATGCCCTCCTTCGAGCGGTACGGGTAGTAGCGGTGCGTGTGCTCGACCCAGGCGTCGAGGCTCTCGAGCTCGTAGGGGCCCTGGACGAACTGGATCACCTCGTTCGCGCCGTCGACCCGGATCTCCGGTCCGACGTCGACCAGCACCAGGGCGCGCACGCGATCCGGGTGGCGGCCCGCGAAGCAGAGGGCATTCATCCCGCCCATGCTGTGACCGAGGATCACGGGCCGATCGAGCTCGAGCCCGCGCACGATCTCCTCGATGTCGGCGACCATGGCGTCGCGCGAGTAGCCCCGCATCTCCGGCGCGCGATCGGAGAGACCGTGTCCGCGCTGGTCGAAGGCGAGCAGGCGCACGCGCGGGAGCAAAGCGGGAGCGACCTCGTCCCACGAGTGGCAGTTGAGCGCGAAGCCGTGAAACGCGAGCGCCGGGACCGCCGCACTCCCGCCCCAGTCCATGTAGTGGAGCGAGAGTCCGTTCGCCTCGACGGCGGCGTCCCGGGGTGTGCTCGGCATCGGGTCCTCCCGCCCGCGATTGTACTATCCTCCCCTGCGAGGCTGGCTCGGGGAGGTGCAGACGTGGCTCGAAGGCTCGACGCGCAGAAGCGCTTTCGCGGGCGGGAGTCGTAGCGTTCGAGTGAGCGGGATCGAGCGGCTACTCGAGATCATGGCGCGGCTTCGCGACCCCGAGGGCGGCTGCCCCTGGGACGTCGAGCAGACGTTCGACACGATCGCCCCCTACACGATCGAGGAGGCCTACGAGGTGGACGACGCGATCCGGCGTCGCGACCTCGGCGACCTGCGCGACGAGCTGGGGGATCTGCTGCTTCAGGTGGTCTTCCACGCACAGATGGCGCACGAGTCCGGCGCGTTCCGCTTCGACGACGTGGTCGAAGCGGTCTGCGACAAGCTCGTCCGACGCCACCCCAACATCTTCGGCGACGCCGAGGCGATCGAGTCCGCGGCCGCGCAGCTGGAGGCCTGGGAGGTGCACAAGGCGAACGAGCGCGAGAGCGCGGCAGAGCGGGAGGGGCGCGCTGCAAGCGTCCTCGACGGCGTGCCGCTCGGGCTGCCGGCCCTGCTCCGCTCCCGCAAGCTGCTCCGGCGGGCGGCCCGCGCCGGCTTCGCCTGGCCGGCTCCCGGCGACGCGCTGGAGAAGGTGAGCGAGGAGCTGGCCGAGCTTCGAGCCGAGGTCGCGTCGGGGGACCGGGAGCGGCTGCACGAGGAGCTCGGGGATCTGCTGATCGCGGCGTCCGGAGTCGCGCAGGTGGTCGACCTCGACCCCGAGGCGGCACTGCGCGATGCGAACGCCCGCTTCGAGCGCCGACTGCGGCGCGTCGAGGCGAGCCTCGCCGCCGAGGGCCGCACGCTCGGCGATGCGGAGCTGTCGGAGCTGCTCGAGCACTGGCAGCGCGCCAAGCGCGAGGAGTCCGGCTCTTGGTGAGGCGCCTCCGGCTCGACGTTCCGGGGCCGGGCCTGCACGAGATCACGCAAGGGGTCGAGAGCGTCGTGCGGCAGGCGGCCGTCGACGAGGGCCTGTGCACGGTGTACGTCCGCCACACCTCCGCCAGCCTCACCATCCAGGAGAACGCCGACCCCGCCGTGCTCCGCGATCTCGAGGCGTGGCTGGCCCGCCTGGTTCCCGAGGGGGACGCGCTCTACTCCCACACGGCGGAGGGCCCCGACGACATGCCCGCCCACATCAAGTCCGCACTCACGCAGACGTCGGTGTCGATCCCCATCCAGGACGGCCGACTGACGCTGGGCACCTGGCAGGGCATCTACCTCTGGGAGCATCGCGGCCGGCCGCAGCGGCGCGAGCTGGTGGTGCACGTGGGCGCCTGAAGCGCCCGTTCAGGGGCCCGCCGTCACCCGCGGCCGCGTGCCCGGGAGCCGCCCCGCGTTGCGCGCCAGCCAGACGGGCGCGTCCGCGCGGGTCGGGTCGTAGAGGAGCAGGTCCGGGAGGCCGTCTCCGTCGAGGTCCCCGAAGCGAACCCGTCCGAGGCTGTCCGCCTTCTGACGGTGGACGCGCCGTTTCAGCTGCTGCTCGGCTCCGCCCAGGTGAACCTCGATCGACTCGCCGCCGTTCGAGGCGACGAGATCGACGAAGCCGTCTCCGTTCAAGTCGGGCCCCAGGTCGGCCAGGAAGCCGCGGGGGCGGAAGGTCTCCAGGCTCCAGGGCATGTCGAGCTTGAGCTGGACCGTCGGCTCCTCGTCGAGCAGGCCGGATCCGTTGACGCGGTGCACCCGGAGCTGCGCGTCGAGTGCGCCGGTCAGGAAGAACTCCACCATCTCGAGCACGCTCAGCAGGATGCGCACGCGGACCAGCTCCTCGGTGCCGTCTCCGTCGACGTCGAGCAGCGCGTTGCCGCTCCAGCCGGTCTGCTCCGGGAGGTTCTGATCCGCCTTCGCGAGGTTCCAGGTTCCCTCCCGGTTCAGGTGCACGCTCGTCTCGGCCCGGGCCGAGGTCAGGCCGCCACTCGTGTGGCAGACCACCAGGTCGGCGCGCCCGTCGGCGTCCAGGTCCGGCACGAGCACGCTCACGGTGCCGGACGCCCGGATGTGGTCCTCCTCCGAGAGGAGTCCGAACGGCAGGGTCTGGTCGGGCTC
>CAZLBF010000335.1:0-10664 GCA_964557495.1 uncultured Myxococcales bacterium
ACCGCCCGCGGCCACCGCATTGGCCGAGGCGATCGCGATCTGCTGAGCGGGCCAGATCACGAACCACACGTTCGCCCACATGAGCGTGCCCATCGCGCCCCCGGTCAGGACCGCCGTCATGCGGGGCGAGCCCAGGACCTCACCGTGACCCCAGCGCAGCGCGACGATCGCCAGGCCCGAGAGGAAGGTGAACATCGCGCCCCAGCGAAACCACCAGAGCACATTGGGAACCAGCCCCCGCACCATGGCACTTCGAGCCTGGCCTCCAAGCTCCGTCCCGAAGAAGGGCGTCTGGACGAAGTTGATGTAGTAGAGCAAGCCGATCCACGTGATCCCGGCCATGAAGTGGAGCCAGCGGAGCAGTAGCTCGAGTCCGTGCGAGGTCGTGATGATGTCCATGCGGCCCCCTGTGTGAGGTTTCGCCGCGTATTCGACCGAAGAAGGCCCCCAAAGTCAACGGTCTCGCCCCGGGACTTGCGCGTATAATCGGCCGCTCGCAAGGAGGATCCGGATGATCGTCGAGTCGATGCTCCCGTTGGATGACTGGAAGGGGGCCGCTCCCGCGGCAGAGGCGGCCGAGGAGGCCGGCTTCGATGCGGTCATGACGGCGGAGATCTCGCACGATCCGTTCACGCCGCTCGCGTTTGCCGCGCTGGCGACCGAGCGCATCCAGCTCGGCACCGGAATCGTGGTGGCATTCCCCCGGAGCCCCATGGTCACGGCGGGAATCTCGTGGGACCTCCAGGCGCAGTCGGGCGGCCGCTTCGTGCTGGGTCTCGGGTCCCAGGTCAAGGGGCACATCCGGCGCCGCTTCTCGACCGAGTGGACGAATCCGGTGTCGCGCATGCGCGAGTACATCCAGTCGCTGCGCGCCATCTGGAAGACCTGGGAGACGGGCGAGAAGCTCGACTTCGAGGGGGAGCACTACCGCTTCAGCCTGATGACGCCGGAGTTCTCGCCCCGGCCGATCGGTCTACCGCCGGTTCCCGTCACGATCGCGGCGGTCGGTCCCGACATGATCAAGCTGGCCGGGCGCATCTGTGACGGCGTGATCCTGCACGGCTTCTGCACGCGCCGCTATCTCGAGGAGGTGGCGCTGCCCCGGCTCGACGAGGGCCTGGCGCTGTCGAGCCGCAAGCGCTCCCAGTTCCTGGTTCGCGGTGGGGGCTTCATCGCGACCGGTCCCGACGAGGAGGCGGTAGCGAAGGCCCTCGAGGAGGTTCGCTACCGCGTGGCGTTCTACGGCTCGACCCGCACCTACTCGGGCGTGCTCGCGCTCCACGGCTACGAAGAGGTGGGTGCGCAGCTCCACCGGCTGTCGGTCACGGGCAAGTGGCGGGAGATGGCCAAGGCGGTCCCGGACGACCTGCTGCACCTGTTCGCGGCCGTGGCCACCTACGAGAATCTGCCCGCCGCGATCGAGAAGCAGTTCGGGGGCCTCACCGACGGCACCGGCTTCGGCTTCGCGGGCGGCGCTCCCGCCGGTCTCGCGCGGGAGCTGATCCAGGATCTCAAGAGGATCCCGTGTCCGTTCGAGGGCTTCTCGACGAGCTGGGACTGAGCGGCTCCAGCGCTCCCGCGCGCGAGGATCCCGAGCTCAGTCCTCGCGCTGCAGCGCCCGCCACCAGATCGGGACGAGGGCGGCGGCGACGGCGAGGTTCAGCCCGATCCAGACCCCGCTCGGGAGCCCGGCCGGTGCCGGCGACCCGACGAGCCAGCTGCCGAGGCCCACGAGCGACGTGAAGAGCGTTCCCGCCGCCGCCAGCAGCGCGAGCAGGTTGCGCGCGAGACGCGACCTCGCCTCCGGCACTCCCCAGAAGCCGGGCGGGCGAACCCGCTCGTAGAAGCCGTCGAGCTGCTCGTCGCTGTCGGGAGCGGTGACGAGCGAAGCGACCACCGAAGCCACGGTCCCGACCCCCGCGATGGCGAGCAGCCGGAGCGCCTCGCTCTCGACCGCGGCCAACAGGATCGGCGCGGCCGCACCGGAAGCGACGATGGCGCCGAGCTCGCCCCACGCGTTCGAGCGCCGCCACAGCCAGCGCAGCAGCAGGGGTACTCCCAGGCCCGCGCCGAGCAGCAGCGTCACGTGCCAGGCCTGCTGGATCGAGCCGAGCTGTGCCATCAGCGCGAGCGAGATCAGCACCAGCAGCGGGCTCGAGAGCCGCGCCACCCAGACCAGCTCGCGCGGTCCCGGCGTGCGACGCAGCATCCCCTTGCACACGATGCGAGCGTAGAGATCGTTCGAGAGATAGGACGCACCCCAGTTCAGGTGCGTGTCCAGCGTCGAGGCCAGCGCGGCGAGCATGCCGACCAGGATCAGGCCGCGGACGCCCGGCGGAAGCAGCAGCTCGATTCCCCGCACGAACGCGAGCTCGCGCTCCGCGGCACTCTGCCCTGCGTCGAGGGGGAACAGCACGAGAAGCGCGATGAAGATCGGGAGCCAGAGCAGCGACCGCACCAGCACCTGGGCAAAGGCGAACACGACCGGAGCGCGCCGCGCGTCCCCGGCCGAGCGACATGCCATGCAGCGCTGGGCCAGGTAGCCCGTGCCATCGCTGTTCATCTGCACGAGCCTCTGCAGCCCGAGCACAGCGATGATCGCGCCCCCCACCTCGGCGGCGCCCGCGGGGTCGAACGCGAGGATCTCCCGGGCGCGCGCCTCGCCGACCACTTCGGCGAGCGCGTTCGGCAGCGCGGACAGGCCGCCCACCGCCTCGACCGCGAAGCCGGCGTACAGGGCGGTGGCGACGAACAGGATCGCGAGCTGTCCCAGGTCGGTCGTGACGACGCTGCGCAGTCCGCCGGTCGCCGAGTAGAGCGTGGTGAAGAGGAAGATCGCCAGCACCGAGAGCAGGTTCGAGGCGGTGTAGATCCAGACGTCGGGCCCGCCGGGAGAAGTTGCCAGGGGAACTCCCACCGCCTCGACGAGCCGCACCAGCGGATCGAAGAGACTCGCGGGCAGCCAGTCGTGCCACAGCAGGAACGGCTCCGCGATGCGCACCGCAGCGACGAGCACCATCGCCAGGACCGCACAGTTGAACACCAGGCCGTAGTAGACGGCCTTCACGCCGCGCAGCGTCGCGGCCGCCCGCCCGCCGTAGCGAAGCTCGCAGAGCTCGGCGTCGGTGACGACGCCCGAGCGCCACCAGGCTGACCCGAGCACGAGGCCGAGCAGCAGGAACGCGATGCCGTAGATCCACAGCCGCCACAGCGCGAAAATGCCTCCGGTGGCGACCAGCCCCGCCGCCAGGAGTGGCGTGTCGGCCGCGTACTGCGTGGCGGTCATGCTCAGGCCGCTCTGCCAGGCCGGGAGCTTGCGGCCGGCGAGGAAGTAGGAGCGCAGGTCGGTCGAGGCCTCCCGGCGCGCGCGGAGTCCGGCGGCGAGTCCGTACGCGACGAAGGCGAGGACGAGAGCGAGATCGATCACCCGGCGCGAGACTCAGGCGCGTGCGGCGGGCCGTCGCCGGATCCACTCGAGCAGCGTGAGAACCGCCTCCACGTTCGGGAGCCGGCGCGACGCCAGCGTCATCTCCTCCGCGCCCCCGATCCGGAACGTGATTCCCAGGCCCTGCAGCACCCGGAAGGCATCCTCGTCGGTCCGGTCGTCGCCGGCGTAGATCGCGCGCACGCGCTCCGACCAGGCGGGCCCGTAGCGGGAGCGCAGGGTGTGCAGGACCGCGTGCCCCTTGTCCCAGCCGATCGGCGGTCGAGCCTCGACCGCGCAGTGGGCGTCGCGCGCCTGGAAGCCCGCCTCGTGGATCAGCGCCCGCGCCTCCTCGGCGATCGACGTGTGATCCTCGACCGGTGCCTCGCGGAAGTGGAGCGTGAGCGAGGCTCCCTTCTCCTCGACCCACACGCCGTCGGTACACAGCCGCTCGAGAGAGTTCGCGACCTCGCCCGCGCGCTCCTGGAAGTGTTCCACGTCGACGTGGCGGAAGAACTCGAGGTCGGGTCCGTCGATCTCGAGGCCGTGGTTGCCCGCGTAGGTGACGTCGTCCAGATCGACCAGCTTGCGGACGTCATCCAGAGACCGCCCGCTCACGATCGTGATGTCTGTGTCGTCGCGCGCCGCGCACTCCGCGAGGGCACTGCGGACCGGCTTCGCCAGCAGCGCCTTGCTCGGATGGTCGACGATCGGCGACAGCGTTCCGTCGTAGTCCAGGAACACTGCCAGGTGGCGGTCGTCCAGGAAGTTGCCGAGCCAGGACTGGAAGTCGGCGTCGGTGGCCGGCCGGATCTGCGTCGTGGGCCGCCGAGCCGACTCCAGAAACTCGCTCACCCAGCGATGCACATCGTAGCGGCGCTCGCGGCGCTGGAGCGCGATGAGCCGGTCGGCCCGCTCGTGCTCGTCCATGGTCAGGGCGCGGTGAAGCGCCGAGGCGACGCTGTCCACGTTGTAGGGGTTCACGTGCAGCGCCTCGTGCATGGTCTCGGCGGCGCCGGCGAGCCGCGAGAGGACCAGCACGCCCGGGTCGCCGGTCTGGCACGCGATGTACTCCTTGGCGACCAGGTTCATCCCGTCGCGGAGCGGCGTCACCAGTGCGACGTCCGCGTCCCGGTAGAGGGCGGCGAGCCGTTCTGGTGAGACCGACCGGTACAGGTAGCGGATCGGCGACCAGCGGCTGGTCGCGAAGCGCCCGTTCACCCGCCCGACCAGCTCGTCGATCTCGCGCTTGAGTGCCTGGTACTCGGCGACCTTGCCCCGGCTCGGCACCGCGAGCTGCAGCAGGACCACTCGCTCGCGGTGCTCCTTGTGAAGCTCGAGCAGACGCTCGTAGGCGCGGATGCGCTCCGGGATTCCCTTGGTGTAGTCGAGCCGGTCGACGCCCAGGATGAGCTGCTCGTTCGGCTCCTTGGTCGAGGCGGGAGCTGCGCGGGCGCGCGACGCATGCCCCTCGAAGTCGATGCCGAGCGGGAACGCGCCGACGCGGACGGTGCGTGCCCCGTGCTCGATCAGTCCGGCCTCGCGGTCGACGCGCGCGCCGAGCAGGCGCTCTGCGCAGTCGAAGAAGTTGGAGGCGTAGCTCGGGATATGAAAGCCGATCAGGTCGCAGGCCAGCAGGCCGCGCAGGATCTCGCGGTACCAGGGCAGAATCCGGTAGACGTCGTAGGGGGGAAACGGAATGTGCAGGAAGAAGCCGATGCGGGCGTTCGGCAGGCGCAGCCGCAGGTGGTGACCGGTCCGCATGAGCTGGTAGTCGTGGATCCAGATCAGGTCGGCGTGCGCGCCCGGGCTGGCCGCGGCCTCGGCGAAGAGCTCGTTGACGCGCTCGTAGACCTCCCAGTCGCGGCGCTCGAACTGCGTCTGCTGCGTGAAAGAATGGAACAGCGGCCAGAGCGTCCGGTTCGCGAAGCCGTGGTAGTAGCGCCTCACCTCGGTGTCGGTGAGCGCGACGGGCCGGATCTCGAAGCTGTCGTGGGGGCTCGAGACCCGCTCGCCCGACCCGAGCTTGGTGCCCAGCCAGCCGATCCAGGTGCCGCCGCGCTTGCGCAGCGGGGGCTCGAGCGCGGTCACGAGCCCGCCGGAGGACCGCTGCACCTCCAGCTCTCCCTTGACGCGCTGGACCGTGATCGGCAGCCGATTGCTCACGATGAGGATCGGCCGGTTGTTGTTCTTGCGTGGCACGGGTGGAGTCAAGATATCGCTTCGCGCGGGTATACGTCGATCTCCGTGGCCTTGATCGACGCCCACACGCGCCCTCCCTCGGCCAGGCCGAGCGCCTGGACCGCCTCGTGCGTGATCTCGCACACCAGGGGAGGGGAGGTCGCGAGCCGGACCCGAACGCGGTCTCCGACGCTGTAGAGCCCCTCGATCCGCCCCTCGATGGCGTTCCGGGCCGAGGATTCCGGGCGCGTCGTCGCCAGCGTGATCGCCGTGGGCGCGATCCGCGCGAGCGCCAGCGAGCCCGAGGCGAGGCCGCCGCGCGGGACGACCAGGGCCCCCCCGGCGAACTCGAGCCGAGCGATGTCCCCGTCGGCGCGCAGCACGCCCGAGACCAGGTTCTGTCCCACCAGCGATGCCACGTAGGGCGTCCCCGGGCGCGTCCGGAGCTCGTCGGGACGGCCGACCTGCACGATTCTCCCCGCCTCGAGAATCGCCAGCCGGTCGGCGAGCAGCAGCGCCTCGAGTGGGTCGTGGGTGATCACCAGCCGGACCCCCGAGAACTCCTCGAGCGTCGCCTGCAGGAGCGCCCGCACGCGTGGGCGCCGCTCGACGTCGAGGGCGGAGAGTGGCTCGTCGAGCATCAGCAGCCTGGGCTCCACCGCGAGGGCGCGCGCCAGGGCGACGCGCTGCGCTTCGCCTCCCGAGAGCTCGGAGGGCTTCCGGTCGCCGACCGAGTCGAGCTCGAGCCTGGCGAGCAGAGCGTCGGCCCGGGCGCGCGCCTCCCGTCGCGAAACTCCCCGTGCGCGCAGCCCGTAGCCGACGTTCTCCCGCGCCGACAGCTGCGGGAACAGCCAGAGCCCCTGGAAGACGATGCCGACGCTGCGGCGTCGGGCGGGCACGCGCGTGCCGTCGCTCGACCGCTCCAGCACCTCGCCGTCCAGCACCACCTCTCCGTCGTCGAGCGGGAGCAGGCCGGCCAGCGCCTCGACCAGCGTCGACTTGCCCGCGCCGTTGGGTCCCGCGACGACGAGCGTCTCGCCGGCCGATCCCTCGAGCGCGCAGTCCAGCTCGAACTCGCCGCGCCTCACGCGCACGTGCGCCTCGAGGCTCACTGGAGCGGCCCCCGTCGGGTGAACGCGATCACCGCCGCCGACACCCCGAGGAGCAGCCCGCCCAGCAGGAATGCGCGCTCCGGCTGCGTCTGCAGGATCTCGTAGATCGCCAGGGGCACGGTCTGGGTGCGGCCCCGGAGGTTGCCCGCAAAGGTGATCGTGGCACCGAACTCACCGAGCGCGCGCGCGAAGCACAGGATCAGGCCCGCGACGAGCGACGGCGCGATTCCGGGCAGGATCACGGTCCAGAGGATCCGGAGCCGGGAGGCTCCCAGCGTCGCCGCGACCTGCTCCAGCCTCGGCTCGGTCTGCGCGAGCCCCGCCTCGAGCGCGATCACGAGAAAGGGGGAGGCGACGAAGGTGGCGGCGAGCACGGCCGCCAGGGTCGTGAAGGGGAGGACCAGCCCGGCTGCCTCGAGCGATCCGCCGAGCACGCCGTAGCGACCGAAGGCGGCGAGCAGACCGACCCCCGCGACCACCGGGGGCATCACCATCGGCACCGTGACCAGGGTCCGCAGCACCGCCCGCCCCGGAAGCTGGGTGCGCGCGAGCACCCAGGCGAGCGGGAAGCCGAACCCGAGCGCGGCGAGCGTCGCTCCGACCGAGGCCAGCGCGGAGACGCGGAATGCGGCCCGCACCTCGGGGCTCGCGAGCAGCTCGCCGAGCTCCGACCAGGGCGCCCGGCTCAGGAGCCCGAGCAGGGGGAGCGCGAAGAAGAGGGCACCCAGCCCCGCGAGCAGGACGACCGCGACCGGAGTGCCCCTCACGGCGCGCCGAACCCGTGTCGCTGGAGGATCTCGCTCGCCACCGGCGAGCCAAGGTAGGCCACGAAGGCGCGGGCCTCCTCGACGTGGGGCGCTCCGCGGATGACGGCCACGCGGTACTCCGCGCGGACCTGGGCCGCCTCGGGTAGCTCGACGACTCGGACCCGCGGCGCCACGGCTGGCGTCACGTCGGTCGCGTAGACCAGCCCGGCGTCGGCCGTGCCGAACAGGACCTTGGAGACGACCCCCTTCACGTCGAGCTCTTCGGAGACGAGCGCGGTCGAGGCGCGCTCGAGCGCACCGAGGCGTTCCAGGGCCTCTCGTGCGTACCTGCCCACGGGCACCTCGGGTGCTCCGAGTGCGAGGCTCCGGACGTCGGAGCCCGCCTCGAGCGGCGCGCCCCGCAGGCCGGGGCGAACGATCCAGACCAGGCGGTTCGTCGCGAAGGTCGAGGCGGCCTCGACGCGGCTGCGCGACCGGAGCCGCTCCATGTGCGCGGCGTCGGCGGTGGCGATCACGTCGGCCGGGATGCCCTCCTCGACCTGCATCGCGAGCGTCTGGGAGCCGGCGTAGCTCCGCAGCACCTTCAGCTCCGGGCGCGTGCGCTCGAACTCATCCGAGAGCGCGTCGAACGCCTCGCTGAGCGAGGCGGCAGCCAGCAGCACCAGCTCGCGCCGTGACCGAGTCTCGCCGCCACAGCAGACCGCCAGTCCCGCCAGCGCGAGGGCCGCGAGTGTCGCCCCGCGTCGCAGCCGCCGGTGACCTACTTCACCTGGCTCAGGAACTCGGACAGGCCGTAGCCGACCCGATCGCCGAGCCGCCACTTCGTCATCCCCTCGCCGATGTGCGTGACCCGGTCCTCGCGCCGGTTGCGCAGCGGAATGAAGCTCTGCACGTCGCCGGTGATCTCCAGCTCCTCCCCCTGCGCGGTCGTCACCTTGGCGCGGACCGTCTTGTGGAAGAGCCCGTTCTCCTCGTACTCGGCGCTGATCTCGGCGTCGACGAGGGGCTCGATCTCGTCGCCGCGGACGATCACGCCGCCCTTGCGGACCTCCAGGCCCTCGGCGTCGCGCTGGATCACCGAGACCATCGCACCGAGGTCCGGTCCGAAGTTGAGCGTGAGCCACTGGTACTGATGGATCGCCTGCCAGTAGCGCGGGCCCCACGAGTGATCGCGCAGCCCGTAGCCGTCGATCTCGAAGCTCTCGTCGCCGATCGAGAGCGTCCCGGTCACGTGCATGTGCTGCTCGTAGTGAGCGGAGCCGAACTGCTCCTCGGCGGCCCGACCCTCCTCCTTGGTGACCTTCTTCTCGCCGTACATCGGGCCGACGGCGTCGTGGAGCAGGTCGAACGAGACCTTCTTGATCGGGTTCTCGCGGAAGGCGCGGCTCGGGTCGGCCATCTCGCGGGGCTCCTTCAGCTCGACCGCGGAGCCCTCGTAGGTGGTCCGGAGCTTCTGGGACGCCTCTACGACCTCGAAGCGCAGCCCTCCGGCGTCGAAGGCGTCGTTGTTCTCGATCTTCGGGCGCTTGAACATGAACACCACCCGGCCGTCGGGCAGGTACAGGCAGATGGTCATCTCGGCCTGGCCCTCGTTGGCGCGGTTCCCCATGCGGAGCCAGCCACCGAGCGACTCCCGGGTGTCGAAGAAGTTGAAGTACATGCTCTCGTTGAAGTTCGGCTCCGGCCCGAGCTCGTGCGTGTAGTCGTCCTCGGCAGCGATGTTCCCGGCGATCCTGGCCATGGGGCCCTCCTGGGGATGTGTGCGAGTAGTATACTGGGCCGCGACCACAGAAGCGGGAGATCGAGCGATGGCTGAGAGCTTCGAGATCACGGACGAGATGCGGGCGCAGATCGGCAAGGAGTCGCCGCCCTGGAGCTACGAGGTGACCACCACCAGCGTGCGGATGTTCGCGCGGGGAGTCGGCTACACGGACCCGGTCTACTTCGACGTGGACGCCGCCCGCAAGGCGGGCTACCGGAGCCTGCCCGCGCCCCCGACCTACCTCGGGACGCCGGTATTCATCCCCGGGAAGTCGAGCGACACTTTCAGCGGACCGGCGGCGGGAGGGCCGAGCCTCAATCACGGGCTTCCGGGCCTGCTCGACGGCGGCACGGAGACCGAGTACTTCGACACGGTCTGCGCCGGCGACACGCTGACGGTCGTTTCGAGTCTCGCGGCGCTCGACGTCCGCGAGAGCCGGAGCCTCGGCAAGATGCTGATCACGACGAGCCAGACGACGTACACCAATCAGGACGGCAAGGTCGTCGCGATTCAGCGCGGCCAGGCGATCTTCTACTAGGAGACAGTGATGGCGGCGAATTGGGACAGCATCAACGATGGGGACTCGCTTCCGGAGCTGAGCAAGGCGCCGGGCGTGACACAGCTGGTGAAGTACGCGGCGGGCTCGGGTGACTTCAATCCGCTTCACCACGACTACAACTTCCCGCAGGCGAAGCAGCTCGGCTCGATCATCATCCACGGCCGGTTCAAGTACGCCTCGCTGGGACAGCTGGTCTCGGACTGGCTCGGACACGCCGGGCGAATCGAGAAGCTCTCGTGCCAGTACCGCGGTATGGATTTCCCCGATCAGGAGCTGACCTGCAAGGGCACGATCGAGCGGAAGTGGGAGGAGGGCGGCAAGCGCAAGGCGCAGCTCTCGATCTGGACCGAGAACGCCGAGGGCAAGAAGACCACCCCGGGTGAGGCGATCGTCGTCTTCGACTGACGCGGATCGCGATCTCGTCCTCGTCGGTGGGGGGCACGCGCACGTCCAGGTGCTCGAGAGCTGGGCGGCGGACCCGCCCCGGGGCGTGCGGCTCTGGGTCGTGGTCGATCGGCCGGTTGCCGTCTACTCGGGCATGGTTCCGGGCGTCGTCGCCGGCCAGTATCTGCCCGGTGCGATCGAGATCGACGTGCGGCCACTGGCGACGCGCGCCGGCGCGCAGGTGATCGTGGCGCGCGCGCTCGGTGTCGAGCCCGCCGAGCGCCGCCTCCTGCTCGAAGGGCGCGAGCCGCTCCGCTACGACAGCGCCAGCTTCGACGTCGGCTCGACCGTCGCCGGCCTGGACCTCCCGGGTGTGCGCGAGCACGCGCTCCCGACGCGCCCGATCGCGAGCTTCGTGGAGCGCGTCGACGAGATCGCAGCTCGCGCGCGCGAGCGGGCCCGCTTCCGGCTGGTC
>CAZLBF010000336.1:0-2970 GCA_964557495.1 uncultured Myxococcales bacterium
TGCGGCATCGACGCGCTGATGAAAGGCTTGGCGTAGTAGTATTTTGGGGTGATGGCGATGACGATGGCGGAGAAGGTGCTTGCGCGGACCTCGGGGCGCGAGTCGGTGGGGGCGGGGGAGTATGTCACCGCGAGGGTCGACCGCGTGATGGCACACGAGGCCTTCACGATCTGCGCACTCAACCTCGTCCGCCTCGGCATCGAGCAGGTCTTCGATCCCGACAAGATCCTGGTGATCCTCGATCACTACTTCCCGGCGCCGACCGAGCAGATGGCGCGAGGGCACAAGATCGCGCGAGACCTGGCGGAGAAGTTCGGCATCAAGCACTTCCTCGGACACGCCGGGATCTGCCATCAGGTCCTGACGGAGCGCGGTCACGTGCTGCCCGGGCACCTCGTCTTTGGAACCGACTCGCACAGCACCACCTATGGCGCGGTGGGGGCGGCGGGGAACGGAATCGGCCTCACGGAGATGACCTACGTGCTCGCGACCGGCGAGCTCTGGATGCGGGTTCCGCCCACGATCCGCTTCGAGCTCGAGGGTGAGCTCGCGCCGACGGTCATGTCGAAGGACGTCGTGCTGCACCTCGCGGGCCGCTTCGGAACCGAGGTGGCCGCCTACCGCTCGATCGAGTACGCGGGTCCCGCGGCGCGCGCCATGACGGTCGCGAGCCGCATGACGATGGCGAACATGGGCGTGGAGCTCGGGGCCAAGTTCGCCTTCTTCGAGGCGGACGAGGTGACGCGCGAGTACCTCGCCGAACGCGTCGAGGCGGAGGTTCCCCTCTTCGGTCCGGACCCGGACGCGGAGTACGAGGCGGTGCACGCCGTCGGCCTCTCGGACCTCGAGCCGCAGATCGCCTGCCCGCACAACCCGGGAAACGTGAAGCCGGTCTCCGAGGTGCGGGGGCAGCGGGTCGACCAGGCCTTCCTCGGCTCCTGCACCAACGCGCGGCTCGAAGATTTCGCCGTCGCGGCGAGAATCCTCGAGGGAAGGCAGGTGCATCCGGGAACCCGGCTCCTCGTCACCCCCGCCTCCCACGAGGTCTACCTGGAGGCGACGCGGGCCGGCTACACCGAGATCCTGCTGGAGGCGGGCGCCCACATCACCGCGTCGGGCTGCGGCGCCTGTCCGGGCGGCCACAACGGGCTCATCGCGGGAGGCGAGGTCTGCATCTCCGCGACGAATCGCAACTTCCGCGGGCGCATGGGCAGCCCGGACGCCGAGGTCTACCTGGGGTCGCCGGCCAGTGTCGCGGCTGCGGCGGTCGCGGGCGAGATCACCGATCCGCGAGAGTTCTGGGGCGACGCATGAGCACTCGGGTTCGCGGCCGCGTCTGGAAGTTCGGGGACAACGTCGACACCGACGTGATGGCCCCCTGGAACACGCTCTCCCTGGACTGGGAGGAGCGACGCAAGCAGGTGCTCCACACCCGCCCGGAGTTCGTGGAGCGGGTACAGCCGGGCGAGCTGATCGTCGCCGGGCGCAACTGGGGCTGCGGGTCGAGTCGCGAGCACGCGCCCGAGAACCTGAAGCTGCTGGGCGTGGGGGGCGTGCTCGCGGAGTCGTTCGGCCGCATCTACTTCCGGAACTGCGTCGCCATCGCGTTTCCGAACCTGGCCTGTCCGGGCATCCACGGCGCGTGCGAGGAGGGGGACGAGATCGAGTTCGACCTCGCGACCGGGCTGGTGCGGAACCTGACGCGCGAAAGCGAGCTGCATGCCCCGCCCTACACCCGGGACATGCTGGCCATCGTGGAGCGGGGCGGCCTGATGGAGGTGCTGCGCGAGCGGTTCGGGGCTCCGGCCGCGGGAGTGGACCGATGAGCCGCAAGCGCGTCGTCGTGATCGAGGGAGAGGACGCCGCGCCCGAGGCGGTGCGCGCGAGCGTCGAGCTGATCGATCGCCTCGGCCTCGAGATCGACTGGGTTCATCCGCCCGTCGGTCAGCGCGGCATCGACGCCACCGGATCACCGTTTCCAGACGAGGCGCGCGCGACCATCGACGACTCCGACACCACGCTGTTCGGCGCGACGAGCGGCCTGAGCGCCGGGGCGCTCTTCTACCTGCGCTGGGGCAAGCAGACCTACGCGAACCTGCGCCCCGCGCGCTACCTGCCCGGGTACCGGAGTCCACTGGCACAGCCGCAGGAGATCGATCTCGCGATCGTGCGCGAGAATCTCGAGGACATGTACGTCTGCACGGAGGGCGAGCTCGCGGAGCTGGCGCCGCTCGGGCTCGAGAGCCCCACCGTGCGGCGCCCGCTCGCCGAGCTCGGACCCGGCCGCTACGCGCTCAAGGTGATCACCGAGGCGGGGACCGACCGGGTCGCGCGCTTCGCCTTCGAGCGCGCCCGCTGGCGCAAGGCGCGGGGGCTTCCCGGTCAGGTGACCTGCGGGACCAAGCACAACATGCTGCGTCGCAGCGACGGCCTGTTCCGCGAGCGCGTCGAGGCGGTCTCGCACGACTACCCCGACATCGAGTTCGAGAGCCTGATCATCGACGACCTCGCGAACAAGCTCTGCCACGCGCCGCACAGCTTCGACGTCATCGTGCTGCCGAACCTGTACGGCGACATCCTGTCCGACGCGGTCGCGGGTCTGATCGGCGGGCTGGGGGTTGCGCCGAGCGGCTGCTTCGGCGACGACTACGCCTACTTCGAATCGGCGCACGGAACGGCTCCCGACATCGCGGGCAAGAACATCATCAACCCGACCGCGACGCTTCTCTCCGCGGTGCTGATGCTCGACTACCTCGGCTTCGAGGCCGCGAGCTCACGGCTCGAACGCGCGATCGAGCGGGTCTACGCGGCGGGAGACGCGCTCACGCCCGACCAGGGCGGCAGCGCGACCACGACCGACTTCTGCGAGGCCGTCGCGCGCGAGCTCGGCGTCTAGCGTCTAGGCCGGGCCGACCTCGCGCACCAGCTCGACGGCGCGCCCGAGGGTATCGAGCCGCTCCGATGTCGTCC
>CAZLBF010000337.1:0-4302 GCA_964557495.1 uncultured Myxococcales bacterium
GCGATGAGCAGGGCAAAGATGACCAGCAGGGTGACGAGCAGCTGGAGATCGGGTACCAGCTCCAGTCCGCCCTCGGAGGCCGCGGCCTCGCCGGCTACCAGCATCGACAGCGCCACGCCCCAGGCCAGGCGCGTAGCGCACCGACTCCACCGCCTCCCGAGGAACCGCGGCTGTTCGAGTGCCGTGTGTCCTGCTCCAAGAGGCGGGTCGAGCTCGTGGTGGTGTGTCGCCGCGCAGATCAATGGAGTCCCCCACCGTTGCCGCGAAATCCCATGCATCCGTCCGTATCGAGAGGTGTCCGGCTCCAGCGCCTCTGCGGAGGAGCCGACCGGGGCGATGGGTTCGCGGTGCGGTGCCTGCGAGCGAGCCGCCCGCCGCCGAGGATGAGCTTGCGCCAACCAAGAGAAGAGACGAGGCCCGGCGTGGCCGCCGGCGCCTGGGCGCGGCCATTCTTGCATAGCTGGCGCGAACTTCAAGGCGAGGCGTGGCGTCTAGCGCCGGCTGCCGGCGGTCTCGCTCGAGTCGCCGCTGTTGCAGTGGCCGTTCACGACGCTGCCCTCCGCGAGGACGATTCGCGGGGCCTCGAGCCCGCCTCGGACCGTAGCCGAGGACCGCACCTCTATGCGGGTCGCGGCCCGCACCCTGCCTGCGACCCGGCCCTCGACCACGATCGACTCGGCCTCCAGGTCGGCCTCGACCTCGCCGGTCTCCCCGATCCAGAGCGGCCCGCCTGCGATCACCTCGCCGGCAACGCAGCCGTCGATGCGCGCAGGACCCGGAAGGGCAAGCACCCCCCGAAAGACCATGCCCGTACCCAGAACGGGTTCGAGTGTGGGGGTTTCCTCCCTCATCTCGATTCCATCGCGATCGGCCTCAGGCGTCACCGATCAGGATTCCGGCGATGCGATGCAGGTCCTCGGCGCCGAAGTACTCGATCTCGATGCGACCGCGGGCCGCGTCGCCATTGAGGCGCACGCGCGTCTGGAGTCGCTCTCGCAGGGAATCGGCGACGCGCTGCAGATTCGGATCGCGGGGCGTCTGCTGGGAGCGCCGGCTGGGAGTGCGCGTCTTGGGCCGCGTCAGCTCCTCGGCGGCGCGTACCGAGAGCTGCTCCTCGACGATGCGGTCCCGTAGCTGCCGGCGGCGCTCGGGGTTGCCCAGTGCGAGCAGCGCCTTCGCGTGCCCGGTGGAGAGCCGACCGCACTCGACGTCCTCCTGGATCTCACGGGGCAGGTCGAGCAGGCGGATGTGGTTCGCGATACTGGAGCGGTCCATCCCGACCCGGTGGCCGATCTCCTCCTGGGTAGAACCGGCATCGGCCAGTGCCATGAACGCCACCGCCAGCTCGATCGGGTTCAGGTCGTGGCGCTGCACGTTCTCGACGAGTGCCACCTCGAGTCGGTCCTGGGGGTCCAGGTCCACGATGACCGCGGGGATCGAGTCCAGTCCCGCGGTCCGGGCTGCACGCCAGCGTCGTTCGCCAACGACGAGCTCGAATCGTTCCCCATTGCGTCGCACGACGACCGGCTGGAGAACACCGTGGATGCGGATCGAATCCGCCAGCGTGCGGAGCTGGTCGTCGTCGAAGACGCGCCGAGGCTGCTCCGGATTGGGATCGATGGCGTCGAGGGGAACCTCGTTCGTGACGTCGGCGCCTCTTCGAACGTCGGCTTCGGCCGACGGGGACGTCGGCGCGCCGGGGATCAGCGCGCCGAGACCCCGGCCCAACGCGTTGCGAGGGCTACTCATCGAAACCTCCTTCGGATGCGGGGGCCGAAGCGTCCACCGCGACGGGAACGGGCAGCCGAGCGCGATCCCCGTCCTGCTGCCGACGCAGGATCTCGTCGGCGAGGCGCAGGTAGGCGAGCGAGCCCTTCGAGTGGGCGTCGTAGAGCAGCACCGGCTTGCCGTGGCTGGGCGCCTCGCTGAGGCGCACGTTTCGCGGCACGACGGTCGAGAAGACCTGCTCCCCGAGGTGCTTGCGAACCTCGTCTTCGACCTGGCGACTGAGCCGATTTCGTGGATCGGACATGGTGAGCAGCACGCCTTCGATGGCCAGGTCCGGATTGAGCTCGCGTCGTACGAGCTCGAGGGTATCGAGGAGCGCCGCCAGTCCTTCGAGGGCGTAGTACTCACACTGCAACGGAATGATCACGGCATCGGCTGCCGCCAGCGCGTTGAGGGTGAGCAGGCCGAGAGAGGGCGGGCAGTCGATCAGGACGAAGTCGCAGGCGTTGCGCTGGTCCGCCAACGCGCGTTCGAGGCGCCGCTCCCGCGCGACGGCGGACACGAGCTCGATCTTGGCCCCGTAGAGGTCGCGGCCGGAGGGGACGATCTGGAGGTACTCCAGCTCCGTGACGCGAGTCAGGTCCTTGATGACGCAACTGCCGATGAGTGCGTCATAGATGTGGGGTCGCTCCGGTCGCATCCCGAAGGCGCTCGTCGCGTTCGCCTGGGGGTCGATGTCGACGATCAAGGTGGTGCGCTCGGAAGCGGCGAGGCTGGCGGCGAGATTCACCGTCGTGGTCGTCTTTCCAACACCACCCTTCTGATTCACGATGGCGAAGACGCGGCCAGGGCGACCCATGGGCCTTCCGGATACCTCGTTCGCGTTCCCCCTGGGGGAACACGGATGTAGTGAGTAGATACCACACGCGGACGGTCGCGGCCAGACCGAGGCATCGGGATTCGCTGGAGCACTACTGGAGACGACGCGCCAGCCAAACGGTGCGACGAGGGCCACCGGCTGGAGACCGATAGGCTCGCGAAACCACGAATTCGAGATCTGGGTGGTGGATGACTCGCTGTCGTGCGTCGGTTCCAGGCAGGGCGATCCAGCCACCGCGTTCCGCCCAGGGAACCATCAGCTCGAGAGCCCGATGGGCTGTCGCGAGCGCCTGCGCGATCACGAGCCCGTGCGGGCTTGGGCGATCCTCGATCCGGGCCCTCATGGCCTCGACGTTCTCGAGCCCGAGCACGCGGATGGCAGTGCGCTGGAAGTGGTGCCGCCGCTCTCGGGACTCGACTAGCGTGACGCTGCAGCGTGGCCGCAGGATCGCGATGGGGAGCCCCGGAAAGCCGGCACCGGAGCCCAGGTCCACCACACTCGAGGTGATGGGAAGCGCTCCACAGAGCGCAGCCGACTCGAGGACGAGGCGACGCAGGATCGAGTCCCGATCCCTGTACCCGGTGAGATTCATACGACCGGACCAGCGCTCGAGCAGCTGGGCAAGCTCGAGAAGCTGTTGGACCTGAGTCCTGGTGGCCTCGATCCGAAGCGAAGACAGGCCTCGCTCGATGAGCTGGTGCTCGGGATCGACCGGCTCGGCCATCGTACGGACCTCGCGGAGATCGCCTGGCCCGTCGGCCCGCGTTCCACGTGGAACCCACCGGGCCGCGCCCCTACTGGCCCGGGCTAGAGATCCCGGTGCTCCGCCCGCCCATCAGCGGGCTCCCCAGCGTACCAGGTCAGGCAGGAGGGGGCTTGGCCCGGCTCCGGTGACGGCGGAGTCCTCGTTCCACGTGGAACGAGCGCGGATCCGCGGGTCTCAGCGCGTCCCCGCCCCCGGTCTTCAGTCGCCCTGCTGCGCAGCAGCCTGAGCCTGGGTCGAGGCCTCCTGGTACTCGGGAGCCCCCTCCGGCACGATCACGACCTGACGGTAACGACCCTCACCGATGCTCATGCTCGCGACGCCGTCTTCGTCCCGCACCGCCAGATGGATGATCCTGCGATCGCGGCCGCTCATCGGATCGAGAGCAACCGCCCTGCCCCCCTCGCGCGCCCGACGTATCACCCTCTCCGTAAGGCGGCTGAGAAAGTCCTCCCGCGCTTCCGTATTGCCCTCGACATCGAGAACGATCCGCTTGGCATCCGCATCGACCCTCGTAGCCGCCTGGTTGACGAGAAGCTGGAGAGCGTCGACGGAACGACCGTCACCTCCCGCAAGCGCTCGCGCCGCGACACCCCGAAGCTCGAACACCAGAAGCTCTCCGTCCTCGCTCCGCGAGATCTCGAAAGGTCCCACGTCGATACGCTCGACGACGCCCAGAAGAAAGTCGCCCTGTTCGCCGAGCCCATCTCCCCGCGCAGTTCCCACGGACGGCTCGTCACTCAGCTCGACAGGCGCCGATCTGCTGCGCTCCCGACCCCCACCACGCTCACCTCGCTCGCCACGATCGCCGCGACCACCGCGGTCTCCACGGCCACCGCGGTCCCCACGGCCACCCCGGTCCCCACGATCTCCCCGATCCCCGCGGTCCCCTCGATCGTTGCGCCGGCCTCGATCGCGAGGCTCGCCCCGC
>CAZLBF010000338.1:0-18923 GCA_964557495.1 uncultured Myxococcales bacterium
GACGGCTTCATCCGCCTGAATGCGCTCCGGCTGAAGCTGGGCGGGGCCAATACTGCCGGTTAGCGGCCGGCGGGTCTTCCCGGCCTAACGGCGAGCAGAGCTCGCCTTGCCGGACGGCGCGCTGACTGCGCGCCTTGCGGCCTGCCGGGCTTCGCTCTCGGCTTCGCCTCGCTGCGCGCGCCGCTACTGCGGCGCTTGCAGGCTCCCCTCTTCCCCTTCTTCGGGTCGGGTCGGGTCGAGGGCGGCCGGTTCGGGTGGTGGGGTCAGGGTGAGCTGGGAGAGGCGGGTGACGAAGCGGTCTAGGGCGGCGTCTACGTCCAGGGCGGGGCTTCGTGCGCCGTTGATCAGGACGGCGAACGCCAGGCGGCGGCCGTCGAGGGTCTCTACGTAGCCGCTCAGGGAGGACACCCGCCGCAGGTGTCCCGTCTTCGCCCGCAGCGGAATCGCCTCGCCGTTCAGACGATCTTCGAGGGTGCCGTCCAGACCGCCGAGCGGCAGTGCCGACAGGAACTCGGGGCCCCACTCGAAGCGCTCGGAGACCCGCGCGAGCAGCCCGACCAGCGCGCGCGCCGACAGGCGGTTGCGCGCCGACAGCCCCGAGCCGTCCCGAACCGTGATGTCGCGATGCGGAAGGCCGGAGGTCTCGACCCAGCGGGAGATCGCCTCGGCACCCTTCTCCCAGGTGCCCGGAGGCCCCAGCACCGCGGCGCCGAGCAGCTTCGTGAGCTGTTCCGCGACGAAGTTGTTGCTGAACTTGCTCAGGCGTTGGACGAGCGTTGCCACGCTTTCTCCCTGAAAACGCAGAAGCTCCCGCGCGGAGGGAGGAACGCGCCCTAAGCGGGTCGGCCCCGCGACCGCGATCCCCTGCGCCTGAAGCTGGGTTCGCAGCATGGAGGCCGCGTATCCCTCCGGGCGCGTGACCGCGCGCCAGTAGGTCTTGCCCTCGCCGTTCGGGGAGACGACGCCGTGGACCAGGACCCGGTCACCGAGACCGCTCGGAAGCGTGTCGACGCCGATCTTGAGGGGCCCGCTGCGGGACTCGGTGCGGACCCGCGAATCGACGTGCAGATACGCCGTCCGGGGTGCGACCGAGACGACGGCCGGTCTACCGAGTGTCGCTGCGGCGCGCACTTCGATACGAAAGCTCGAGTAGTTTACCGCGAACGCTCCGATCGGCGCGTGGTAGGCGCGCGCCGAGACCGGCTCCCAGTCGGGGTGAAAGCGCTGGGCGTCGAAGTAGCTCGAGTCGACGCCGATGCCACCTCGGATCTCGCTGATCCCCACCAGGCGGATCTCCTCTGCGAGCTTCCAGAGGCTCTCCGACACGAGACTCGGGTCGCCGCTGCCCTCGATCCAGAGGCTGCCGTCGAGGACACCCTGCTCGTCCAGGTCGCCGTCGATGAAGACCGGCGTCTCGAAGCGGTGCGTCGGTCCCCAGTGCTCGAGAGCCGCGGCGGCGATCAGCAGCTTCTGGTTCGAGGCCGGGATCAGGCTGCGGTCGGCGCGGCTCTCGAACAGCGTGCTCCCCGCCTCCAGGTCGAGGACCGCGACACCGATCTGTGCCCCGCGCAGCGACTTCTCTGCGAGCAGCGCACCGAGCGCGTCGTCGTCTGCGCCCGCGGCGCCGGCCAGGGAGAGCAGCAGCAGCGCGAGCGTCAGCGACCTCGATCTCATCGCGCTCGAACGTAGGGAGTTGCGCTTCGCGGTGCTACGGCGATTCTGATCGGGTGGGTGGCGGCGGGCTCCTCCCGCCGCAGGGGACGGCGCGCGACACCGCCCGTCTCGCGAGGTGGAGACATCGGGTGAACGAGAGACGCTCAAGCCGACTCCACCGCACCCGCCGCACCCGCCGCACGCACGAACGCCTCCGCCAGGCGCAGGGAGTGCGCGTCGGCGAGGCGCTCGGGATGCCACTGGACGCCGATCCAGAATTCCAGCGCCGGGTCCTCGATCGCCTCGACGACGCCGTCCGGGGCCTTCGCCGCGATGCGCGCCCCGCGGCCGGGGTCGCGCACGCTCTGGTGGTGCGTGCTGTTGACCTCGATCTCGTCCACTCCGAGGATGCGGCGGAGCCCGCTCGCCGGCTCGAGGCGCACCGCGTGGACGACGCGGTCGCTCTCCGCGGAACGCTCGTGCTCGAGAGCGCCCGGGATCTGGCTGGCGATGTCCTGAATCAGGCTGCCTCCGCGCGCGACGGCCATCAGCTGCTCGCCACCGCAGACTCCGAGCAGCGCCAGGCCGAGCCGCTCCGCCTCGCGGGCCAGGTCGAGCTCGAAGCGGCTCCGGGCCTCGCGGGGTGCGTCGACCCGCGCCACGGGCGTCTCGCCATACCAGTCGGGCGGGATGTCGAAGAAGCCGCCGCACAGCAGCAGACCGCCCGCGCCCCGGAGGGGCTCCGATGCGTCGGGCTCGGCCACGCGAGTCGCGCCTCCGGCGCGCTCGATCCAGTCGGCGCAGCGGCGATCGATCGAGATCCCGCCCGCCAGGTCGATGTCCGGGGCAATGACCACCAGCGGAAGCACGGCGGCTAGGATGGAGCGCGCAGCGACATGGGTCGAGAGTCGTGTCGGCGTTCCGATCGCGGGTCTGGAGTCGCTCCCCGGCGGGGCAGGCGCCCGGCGCTACTTCCGCGTGCGCCTGCGCGACGCTCGCAGTGCCGTGCTGATGCACGCGCTCCCCGAGGACCCCGAGATCCTGCCTCCCGCCCTGCGCGGGCGGGACAGCGTCGCCGAGTTCGTCGCCGCGACTCGCTTTCTAGCAGCCGCGGGCATCCCCGTCCCCGAGATCCTGGGCGTCGAGGAGAGCGAGAGCTGGATCCTGCTCGAAGACCTCGGCGACCTGCGCCTGTGCGACGTCGACGCGAGCCGGCGGCCGAGGTGGCACGACGAGGCGATCGACCTGCTCGCGCGCGTCCACGCGCTCGATCCCCCCGCCAGCGAGCCCTTCGGGAGGCGCTTCGACGAGGCCTGGATCGGCTTCGAGCTCGCCCACTTCCTGGACTACGCGACTCCGCCCGAGCGACGCGCGAGCCTCGAGCCCATGCTCAGCGCCCTCGCCGGCGCCATCGCCGGGCTCCCTGCGGTTCTGTGCCTGCGCGACTACCAGAGCCAGAACCTGCTGATCGACGCGAACGAGCGGCTGCGCCTCGTCGACTACCAGGACGCCTTCCGCGCCCCCAGAGAGCTCGACCTGGTGGCGCTCGTCCACGACTCCTACGTGGAGATCTCGGACGCACAGCGGGTCGGGCTGATCGAGCGCTACGGCGCACGCGCGGGCGCTGCCCCGGCGCCGGCCTCGCTGGCCCTGCTCACGGTCCAGCGGAAGTGCAAGGACCTCGCGCGCTATCTATACATGTGTCGGGTGAAGGGGGACGTCCGGTACCGGCCCTATGTCCGCGCCGCGCGCCGCGCGGCGTTGCAGGCGCTACCGGGCCTTCCAGGTGAGCTGCGGAGTCTGAGTGCCGGCCTGCGGGAGGTGCTCGCGGAGGAACGGACGTGAAGGCGATGCTCCTCGCGGCGGGACTCGGCGACCGCATGCAGCCCATCAGCCGGGCTCGGGCGAAGCCGGCGCTCCCGATTCTCGACGAGCCGCTGATTGCCCGCCTGATCCGACAGCTCGCCGCCCAGGGGGTGAGCTCCGTGGTCATCAACGTGCACGCCCACCCCGAGACGCTGGAGCGGGTCGTCCGGGATGCACCGATCCCGGTGAGCTTCTCCCGCGAGCCCGAGCTGCTCGGGAGCGGGGGCGGGATCCGGGCGGCTCGGGCGCTGCTGGATCGCGAGGGACGCTTCCTGGTGCTCAACGGCGACATGGGCCTCGACCTCGACCTCCCCGCATTCCTCGAGGCCCACGAGCGCAGCGGATCCCTCGCGACGCTCGGACTCCGCGACGACCCCCGCAAGCAGCGCTTCGGCAGCATCGGGTACGATGCCGATGGGTCCGTGTGTCGAATCACAGACTTGGTCTCGGTGCGAACCGAGAAGGGAAGTGCACTCTTCATCGGGGCGCAGATGCTGGAGCCGGCAATCTTCGAAAAGATGCCCGAGCGTGCCGTCTTCTCGGTCTTCGAGGACCTCTACGCACCCATGCTGAGGCGTGGCGAGCGCGTCGCCACCTGGCTGCAGCCCCCGAGCGCCGCGTGGTGGCCGGTCGGCTCTCCGGCCGAGCTGCTCGAGGCCAACCTGGAGGCGCTCGACCGGCTCGTCCGGATCGAGCCCGGGGTGGTCCGCGAGGGTGAGTCCTCTCGCATCGAGGGAGCCGTGATCGGCCCCGTCTGGATCGGGGAAGACGCACACGTCGAGGCGGGGGCGCGCGTCGGTCCCTGGGCGGTGGTCGGAGCCGGCGCCGAGGTGCCCGGTGGCTGGGAGGTCGAGGAGTCGCTGTGGCTCCCCGACGCTCGCCCCGGAGCCCGGGAGCCTCGCTCGCTGCGTCGCGCCGTGGCGTTCGACGCCGAGGTCTGGGTCGATGGCTGAGGTCGTGTTCGTCGGGACGGGCGACGCCTTCGGCAGCGGTGGGCGGCGCAACAGTGCGATCCTGGTTCGCGATCGAGGGAAGACCCTGCTCCTCGACTGCGGACCGACCACGCTCGGCGGCCTCCAGGAGCTCGGCATCGATCCTCGCGAGCTCGACGCGGTCGTCATCAGCCACTTCCACGGCGATCACTGCGCCGGAATCCCGTTCCTGCTGATCGACTACCTCTACGAGCACCAGCGCACGACGCCGCTACGGATCGTGGGGCCGCCGGGAATCCAGGAGCGGGTCGAGGCACTCAAGCGCGCCTTCGAGTACAGAGAGGAGCAGGATCGCGCCTACTCGCTCGAGTACCTCGAGCTGGCGACCGAGCGCAACGTGTCGCTCGACGGCTTCACGATCTCGGCGTTTCCCGCCTTCCACCACCCGAACACCAAGCCCCACATGGTGCGCGTCCGGGGCTCGGACCGGCAGGTCATGTTCACGGGCGATACCGGCTGGCACGAGAGGCTGCCCGAGTACGTCGGAGACGTGGACCTGCTGATCGCCGAGTGCGTCTTCTGGGAGCGGGACTTCAAGTATCACTTGAACCACGAACGACTCCAGCGGGAGAGGAGTCGCCTCCGGGCTGGACGGGTGGTCCTCACGCATCTCGGGAGCGAGGTCCTGACGAATCTCGACCGCGCCCAGTTCGACACGGCGCGCGACGGTCTGATCCTCCCGGTCTAGCCGGGGGGGGTCGCGCTCCCGAGGACCACGCTTCGCGCCGCCCCGGTCGCCGCGGGCAGGTTCCCCGGCAGTCCCCGGCTCGAGGCCCAGCCGAGCACGGCGAAGGCGACCGCCTCGAGCGCATCGCCCGGCACGCCGTGGGCGTCGGTCGTCTCGAGCACGGCGGGAGCCAGGCGGACAGCCAGCCGCTCGAGCAGGGCTGCGTTGTGCACCCCGCCGCCGCAGGCGAGCCAGCGCTCCGCCGGCTCGGGAAAGAAGCGCTCGGCCGCTCGAGCGACGCTCTCCGACGTGAGCGCGGCCAGCGTCGCCAGCAGGTCGTCGGCCCCGCCGCCCGCGGCCTCGATGCCCCGCCGCGCACGCTCGAAGAACGCTTCGCCGAAGTGCTCGTGGCCGGTGCTCTTCGGCGGCGGAAGCGAGAAGTACGGGTCCGACAGCAGCTCCTCGAGCAGCGCCTCGTCGACCCGACCCCGCCGCGCCCGTGCCCCGCCCTCGTCGAACCGCTCGCGGCCCGCCGAGGCCCAGCGCGCGGCGCGGTCGAGGAGCGCGTTGCCGGGACCGGGGTCGAAGGCGATCAGTCGATCGGCGCTGGAGTCGGGCAGGTAGGTCACGTTCGTGAAGCCGCCGATGTTCAGGACCGCGCGGCGCTCCCCATCGGTCGCGAAGCGTGCGTGGTGCAGGAACGGCGTCAGGGGCGCCCCCTGCCCGCCCGCGGCGAGGTCGGCGCGCCGGAAGTCGGAGATCACCCGGATGCCTGTGCGCGCGTGGATCTCGGCCGCGGATCCGAGCTGGAGCGATCCGGCGACCTCCGAGTCCGGATAGTGAGCCAGCGTCTGGCCGTGCGAGCCGATCCCCGCAACCGCCGAGGGTACGATGCCGGCGGCGCGCAGGAGCGCCAGCGCGGCCTCTGCGAACCGCTCCCCCAGCTCGCGGTCGAGCGCGAGCAGCTCGCGCAGGGCGACCGGCCCGGCCAGCGCGCCGTGAATCCGCTCTCGGAGCGAGTCGGAGAACGGGCTGGAGCAGAAGTGAACCAGCGCGAGCTCGCGCGGGCTCTCGCCCAGGTCTACGAGCGCCGCGTCGATCCCGTCCGCAGACGTCCCGGACATCAGCCCGATCCAGAGCAAAGCGACCCCCTCCCGGGAGAACCTAGCGAAGCCGCCCGGACAGGCACCGGACGCAGGGGCGCCTCAGATGCGCGGGTTGGGGTTCGGATCGTCTCCCGCGCAGAACTGGCCGATCGTGGTGCGGGAAGCCGCCTCGAGGTTCTTGAACTCGAGGCCCATTCCCGCGGAAGGTCCGTTCTTTCCCGCGTAGCTGCGCGTCCAGATCACCTCCGCGTCGAGATCGATGATCTCGTGCTCGGCCCGGCCGAGGTGGAGCCGCACTCGAAGCTGCGTCCCGATGTCGCGCGGGCGCGAGCACTGGATGAACGCGCCGGTCGCCGAGATGTCGGACAGGTAGCCGAGGAAGCGGAGATCACCCGCCGCATCGCGGTGGAACTCCACTCGCGAGGGGACGCGGGGCTCGCGTCGCGCCGCCGGCGCCTCGACTGTTTCGAGGAGGATCTCCACGATCCAGGAAATCGGTCATTCTCGCGGCGTACTTGACTCCGCATTGGACGGAGCGGCTGCGCAAGGCACCACCCGTTCAAGCGCGGACTCTCCCGTACCCAGGGCGGCCTCCCGGAACTCCTATGCCGCTCGCGGACTCAGCCGCGCGGATGCCTGCGCGCTGCCGCCGGGCTTCCGGTCGAAACCTCGCCGCGCGGCGCGCCCCGGCTGCCCGGAGTGGACATTCCCGAAGGGCCCGGCCGGCTGGGCGCTTCGCTCTCAAGACGCCCGGGCACAGGCCGATCCTTCGCCGTGAATGCGCAACTTCACGCCCCGGCCCTGGGTTCTCCTCGCTTGCGCGCTCGCATGCGTCGCTCTCGCCTACTCCGGCGTCCTCGGGGGGGGCTACGTCTGGGACGATCACACGCTGATCGAGGACGAGCCGATCGTCCAGGAGCTCCAGCCGCTGCCGGACTACTTCGGGCGCACGTTCTGGAGCAACCCCGAGCAGTTCTCGCCTCGCCACTTCTACCGCCCGCTCACCACGCTCTCCTACGCGATCGACCAGCAGATCTGGAACGGCAATCCGTTCGGCTTCCACCTGACGAACCTGCTCCTGCACCTCGGCTGCGTGACGCTCGTCTTTCTTCTAGCGCGGCGCGGAGGCGCCAGTGCGGCGGCTGCGGCCATCGCGGCGGGGCTCTTCGGCCTGCTGCCCCGCCTGAGCGAATCGGTCGGTTGGATCTCGGGTCGGACGGACCTGCTCGCCGGACTCTCGGCACTCGCGGTGCTGCTGCTGCACCGCAGTGAGCCGAACGCCACCGCGCGCCGCGTCTGCGGGGCTGCGGCACTGGCGATGGGCCTGCTCTCCAAGGAGGTCGCGGCGGCGGGGCTGGTGGGCGTACTCGCGCTCGAGATCGCAGGCGTCCGGCGCTCGCGCGAGACCTGGCGGCGAGCGGCGGCAAACCTGGCGCCCTACCTGATCGCGGCCGCGCTCTACGCGGCGATCCGCTCCGCCGCCAACCTGCCCGACCGACTTCCGTCCTACTTCTCGATCTCGGAGCGCCTCGTCATCGCGCTACAGGCGCTCGGGACCTACCTGCTCATGCTGCTCGATCCCCTGCGTCCACGGCTCCAGATCGGCATCGCGGGGGTGGTCGAGTGGTCCAAGGTGGCGCTCGGCATGCTCTCGACTGCGCTGATCGCTCTGCTCGCCTGGCGCGCGCTCCGCGACAAGTGGGAGCCCCTGCCCACCGCCGCCCTCTTCACCGGCCTGGCGGCCATGCTCCCGGTGCTGCACATCGTGCCGATCGCCGTCAACGTGCTGGCTGCGGATCGCTTCCTCTACCTGTTCGCCGCCGGAGCGGCGGTCGCACTCGCCAGCTGGTCGCGCCACCTGACGCCCGCCCAGCTGCCCGTGGCCGCCGCCTGCGCCCTGATCGCGATTCCGACCTTCGGCGTGTCCACGCACCTGCGGAGCCGCGACTGGCGCGACGAGCTGCGTCTCTTCGAGCGGTCGATCGAGCGCACGGATCCCGAGAATGCACTGCCCCGAACGCTCCTGGGCGTCGCGCTGTTGCGGAGAGACCGCACGGAGGAGGCCCTCGTTGAGCTCGAGCAGAGCTGGGAGCAGCAGAAAGCGTTCTGGTTCAACTACACCTGGGCCGCCGAGGACATGTTCGTACCCGCCAACATCGCCATCGCCCGGGCGGAGCTGGGACTTCACGAAGAGGCGATCGAGGCGATGCGAGAGGTGATCCGACTGGGTCCGTGGGTCCCGCTCAGCCGCTACAACCTGGCGCTGATGTTCGCCCAGACGTTCCAGTTCGAGAAGGCCGAGCAGCAGCTCCGCGTCGCGATCCTGATGTATCCCGGCTACGAGAGAGCCAGGCGAATGCTCGCCGAGCTCGGACCCGTGCGCGATGCCTGGCGGGCCCTTCCCGAGGAGCGGGCCGACGAGCCGAGCTCGCTGTCCGCCAGCCGCGCGGTGCTCTACGCACGCATGGGTCGCCTGGACGATGCCGTCCGGCACTGGGACCGGGTCGCCCTCTCGGAGGACGCCTCTCCGGACGAGCTGCTGCGTGCGGCCACCTTCCTGGTGGCCCGGGCCGACCTCGAGGTCGCCGAGCGGGCCTTCGAACGGCTCCGCACGGCGCTGCCCGAGAGCCCGAAGCTTCCCATGATCGAGCGGGCGCTGGCGGGGCGCCGCTCGGCCTCCGTCTTCTGAGCCAAAGCCGGTCGACGGGGTGGCCGGGGCTGGCTCACCTCACGTTGACAGCTCCTCGCAGGCGCCGGTAAGTTGCGGCCGCCATGCCGCATGCCGCACACGATCGCTCGCGCGCCATGGGCGGCCTCGTCTGCCTCGGAGCGGCCCTCGGCGCAGCCCTGTTCCTGTACGGGATCTCCGTCGGGAGCTACTGGGCGCTCGCCCTCCCCCTCGCCGTCGGAGTCCTGTTCGTGCTCGGACTCGTGTTCTGGATCGGCTGGACCATCCTGACGGTGCACGTCGAGGCCGAGGGGGCGCCCCTCGATGCCGCGGGCGCCGGTCCGAGTGCGCCGACCACGCCAGCCCCGCCCCCGCCCCCCCCCGAGGGGGCCGGGGAGACCGATTCGCGGGACTGATCCGGTGCGCATCGCCCTCCTCACCTACCGGGGCAACATGTTCTGCGGCGGCCAGGGGATCTACGCCGCCTACATCGCTCGCGAGCTGCATCGCCTCGGCCACGACGTGCACGTCATCGCGGGTCCGCCGCTGCCCGAGCTGGAGCCCGGCATCCCGCTGCACACCATCCCGAACGAGAACTTCTTCGGGCTCGATTTCGCCGAGGCCCTTCCTCGCGACAATCCGCTTCGCGCGCTCTGGCCTTCGCACCTGTGGGAGCTCGGACTGACCCGCTTCGGGGTCTTTCCCGAGATGACCGCCTTCAGCCTGCGCCTGCTGGTTCGCTGGCGCTCGCTCATGCGAAGACACCGCTTCGACGTCGTTCTGGACAACCAGACCCTCGGCTGGGGGCTGCTGGGAATCGAGGCCGCCGGAACGCCAGTGGTCGGCGTCGTGCACCATCCGCTCCACATCGATCGCCTGGCCGACTTCGAGATCGACGCGCGCTTCCGGCGCAAGTGGAAGCGCACGCTCTACTTCCCGATGTTCATGCAGGAGCGCGTCGTGCCGCGACTGAGCGGGCTGCTCACGGTCTCCGACGCCTCGGCGCACGAGGTCGAGCGGCACTTCGGAGTCTCGACCAAGCGGATCGCGGTCGTGCACAACGGAACCGACGACGAGATCTTCCAGCCGATCGAGCGCGAGATCGAGACCGACCTGATCTTCGTCGGGCGCACCGAGGACCGGAAGAAGGGCATCCCCTACCTGCTCGACGCGCTGGCGCAGACGCACCCGTCGATCACGCTCAAGATCGTTGACGGCCGGATCCCCGAGAACGGACTGGTGCCGGCCAAGATCCGCGAGCTCGGCCTCGAGAAGCGGGTCGTGCTGGTCGAGCGCATGCTCAGCGTCGACGAGCTGGTTGCGGAGTACTCGACGGCGCGAATCGCGATCGTCCCCTCGTTCTTCGAGGGGTTCGGCTTCCCCGCCTCCGAGGCGATGGCCTGCGGTCTGCCGGTGATCGCGACGGCCAACGGTGCGCTGCCCGAGGTGGTGGGCACGTCGGGCGAGGCGGGCGTGCTCGTGCCGTTCCGGGACCCGGTCGCGCTGGCCGGCGCGATCTCGGAGCTGGCGCTGGACCCGGAGCGGAGCGCGCGCATGGGCAAGGCCGCCCGCCAGCGAGTTCAGCGAGTCTTCAGCTGGCGCGAGGCGGGACGCAAGACGGCCGAGGTGCTCGAAGAGGTCGTGCGTGCTCACGGTCGATCTTGACCGGCTGGGACTGACCCGAGGCGACTGGCTTCTCGACGCGGGCTGTGGAGGCGGACGCCACTGCTTCGGCGCCCTCGATCGGGGCGCGCGTGTCGCCGGCGTCGACCTGGACCTCGAGAGCCTGCGGCTGGCCCGCGCCGGCCTGCGGGAGCGGCCAGGCGTCGGCGGCGTGCTGCAGGGCGACGTGTTTCGACTCCCGTATCGAGACGGACAGTTCGACCGCGTGATCTGCTCCGAGGTCATGGAGCACGTTCACGACTACGCCGGTGCGGTCCGAGAGCTGGTCCGGGTGCTGCGGCCGGGTGGGACGCTCGCGGTCACGATCCCGACCGCCACGACGGAGCACGTCTACCTGCGGCTGTGTCGCGACTACTTCGAGAGCCCGGGGGGACACATCCGGATCTTCCGGCCGCGCGACCTCTCCGCCGCCATGGCGCGCGCCGGCCTGCGCGTGGAGGGCGTGAGCTTCGCCCACGCGCTGCACTCGCCGTACTGGGCGCTGCGCGCGGTGCTCGGCCTGCACGACGAGACACCGGGACCGACGCAGGCCTACCGCAGGTACCTCATTCGTGCGAGCGAATCTCGCATGTGGCAGCGCGTCGAGAGCCTGCTCGACTGGGTCTGGCCCAAGAGCCTGGTCCTGTACGGAACTCGCGTCGCCACCGGACGCGCATGAGCCCGCCGCGGATCGCCTTCCTGGCCTACCGCGGAAACATGATGAGCGGGGGCCAGGGCGTCTACCTGCATGCGCTCACGCGGGAGTTGGCCCAGCTCGGTCACGAGATCGACGTGTTCGTCGGACCTCCCTACCCCGACCCGATGCCTTGGGCGCGCGTCTTCGAGATCGAGAACTGCGAGTTCTGGGGAGCCCGCTTCAAGAAGCAGCCAGGCGCGTTCCTGCCGCGCCCCGACCCGCTGCGGATCTTCGAACCCCTCAACTTCTACGAGTACGCCGTCACGCGCTTCGGCTTTCTGCCCGAGCCGTTCGCATTCAGCGTGCGCGCCGCGCGCGCCGTGCTGGCAGAGCTCCGCGCGGGCGCTCGCTACGACCTGGTTCACGACGTGCAGTCGGTGAGCTACGGCCTGCTGCTGCTGCAGCGGCTCGGGCTCCCGGTCGTCACGACCATCCACCACCCGCTGACCGTCGACCGTCGTTCGAGCCTGATCCGGGACCGCACGTTCAAAGAGTTCAAGGGAACGCTCACCTTCTACCCGGTCCGGACCCAGGCGCGCGTGGCGCGCCGGCTGGATGCGGTGATCACCTCGAGCGAGGCCTCGGCGAGCGAGATCGAGCTCGGCTTCCGGGTCCGACGCGAGCGGATCCACCAGATCGGGAACGGCGTGACCCTGCCGGCGCCAGGCGGCGAGCGGACGCGGCCCCGCTCCGACGAGCTGCTGTTCGTCGGACGCTGCGGGGACCCGAACAAGGGCCTGGAACACCTGCTGACCGCGCTCGCGCGCCTGCCCGAGCGCGTGCGCCTGCGCGTCCTCGACGTCTTTCCCCTGGGCACGCCGCTCGAGACTCAGCTGCGGGATCTCGGACTGGTCGAGCGCGTCAGCTTCGCGGGCAAGGTGTCGCAGGCTGAGCTCGAGCGTGCCTACCGCGAGGCGAGCGCCGTCGTCGTGCCCTCGCTCTTCGAGGGGTTCGGCCTGCCCGCCATCGAGGCCCTCTCGGTCGGCACGCCCGTGGTCGCGACTCGCGCAGGTGCGCTGCCCGAGGTGATCGCCGCGGCCGCGGCGGGGCGACTGGTCGAGCCGGGAGACGGCGCCGGCCTGGCGAAGTGCGTAGGCGAGGTGCTCGACGACTGGGAGGGGGAACACCGGCGCGCGCTCGCGGCGCGGAGTCGCATCGAGGCGACGTTCGCCTGGCCCGTGGTGGCCCGACGCACTGCGCAAGTGTACGCCAGCCTCGCACACCCCTAGCCACGCTGGCATCCCGCTGTTCAACGCCGGCCCTCCGCGCGCCGATACGTCACAGACGATGAGGTTGCTCGGACTCGCAGGTGCGGTGGCGCTGGTTGCCGGAACGCTCATGCTCGCGAGCTTCAGTCAGCGGCCGGAGACGGTGGTCTTCGTCGTGCTCGACACGGTTCGCGCCGACCACACCTCGATCTGCGGGTACGAGCGGGAGACCACGCCCATGCTGGCCGAGCTGATCGAGGCGGGCGCCTCCCACACGTGCCGGGCCTACGCTCCGGGCACCTGGACCCTGCCGAGCCACGCCAGCTTCTTCACGGGCCTGCCCGCGCACGAGCACCGCGCCGACAACGTCGGCCAGAGGATCGAGCACGACTGCGATGGCCTGATCTGTGACCGGGAGGGCGACTACTTCATCCACTTCAACGGGGGGATCGTGAGGGGCATGCCGCGCGACCTCCCCACACTCGCCGAGAAGTTCCGCGAGCGCGGGTATCAGGCGGTGAGCGTGTCGAGCAACCCGGTGGTGTCGCCCGCAACCGGTCTCACGCGCGGCTTCGAGGTGGCGCGCGCGCCGAGGTGGTTCAGCGACCTGTACGGAGAGGCCCAGGTGCGCGAGCTGGAGCGCGTGCTCGACCAGCTCGACTCCGACCGGCCGCTCTTCGTGTTCCTGAACATCTCCGATGCACACGATCCCTGGGATGCGCCGGGTGGAGACGGCGAGCGCCTCGCCTACCACCTGCCCGAGAACGACCCCCTCGCGGCCTACCTGAGTGGCAAGCTGGATCCTCGAGAAGAGGCCGAGCTGATCGCCCGGGTACGGGACTACTACGACGCGGCGCTGCGACGCGCCGACGGGGTGCTGAGGAAGGAGCTCGCCGCCCTGCGCAGCCGCGGCTGGCTTCGCAGCTATCGCCTGCTCGTGACCTCGGATCACGGCGAGTTCGTGGGCGAGCACGGGCTGCTCCAGCACGGCACACACATCTGGGAGCAGAACCAGGTCGTGCCGCTCGTCTACTTCGACTCGAACACGCGCTACCCGCTGAAGGGGCTGGAGGGTCCGGTGTCGGCCCTCCAGGCCTACCACCTCGTCCTGGGGGGTCGCCTCGCGGAGGTACCCGTGATGGCCTCAGGCCAGCCGAAGTACTACTGGACGGAGATCAGCGGCGGCCGCCTGGAGCCGGCCCAGTCGGCGGCCAGCTGGAGCGGCCGGGAGAAGCTCGCCTGGGTGAACGGCAGGACCGCCCGCTACGACGTCGTGTCCGATCCCCTGGAGCGGAACCCGCTTCCGGCCGGCGAGCTCGTCGACCTCGAGTCTGCGGCCACCTGGCCCGCGCGAGAGGTCGGCGAGGTCGACGGCGAGCTCGCCGACATGCTCAGGAGCCTGGGCTACGCCGAGTAGTCCGCCGACGCCCCGTCTGGACCTCGGGACGTCAGGACCTGGGGCGCCCCGAAATCACGATCACGTCGGCGAGGGCTGGAAAGCGGGCGGCGATGCGATCTCCGACCCGGAGCATCCCGCTCGCCCAGCTCGGACCGAGGCTCGCGAGCAGCCTCGCCCAGCTGCGGATCCCCCAGAGGAGCGAGACGCCGGTGGTTCGATCCACCGACACGAAGCGCTCGAGCTGCTCGCGCACCAGGGCCGGGTCGTAGCGCGTGAAGTGATCGGAGGGAACGTCGTGGTGGCGGCGGCCGCGGCCACCGGCGCCCCGTAGCCGCTCGAGAGCGCGCGAGATCCGAACGGTGAGGGAATCGAAGTTCGCGACCGCGAGCACGACGCGCCCGCTCGCGTGGGTCACGCGCGCCATCTCGCGAATGCAGCTCTCCGGGTCGTCGAAGTGGTCGAGTGCCCCCTTGCAGAAGGCGCCGTCGAACGCGCCGGCCCCGAACGGGAGCGCCTCGGACCAGGCGCGAACCCGGGCCACGCCGCCGCTGGGAGGCTCGGCGTCCTCGCGATCCGAGAGGTTAGCGAGCGCCGTCATCCGCTCCGAAGGCTCGGCGCCGACGACCCAGGCGCCCCGCCTCGCCAGCGCGCGATCGTCCTGGCCGACTCCCGCTGCGACATCGACCACCCGGCTGCCCGGCCGCGCCTCGAGCGCGTCGAGCGTCGCCTCGGCCATCCTGCGGAACAGGAACTCGGAGTCCACGGACGTCCCGGTCGGGAACACGTCCGACATGTCTCGATCCAGATCCACGACGCGCATGTCCAGAGACTACCCCGGCGTCCTCATCGGGACACGCGACCCGCGGCCTCGACTCCGGCTCCGCGAGCCTCGGGCGGGGCGCTCGGAGGCCCGGAGGACGCCTGGATAGCTCGAGTACTTGCGGCTCAACTGCGGGCGCCGACCGGCCGACATGTCGAGGCAGGGGGCGGCGAGTGTCGACAGCGGAGAGCAGGGTCGCAATCGGCTTCGGTCCCGCGGGACTCGCCGCGGCGCTCTTGGTGGTGGCGCTCGCCTACTCGAACGCGCTCGGGGGCGGGTTCGTCTGGGACGATCACCACCTGATCGAGGACGCCGCGCCGGTCCAGGAGCTGCGTGCACCCTGGGACTACTTCGCGGTCCGCTTCTGGGACCAGCCCGAGCAGCGCTCCGCCGACTCCTTCTACCGCCCGCTCGTCACCCTCTCCTACGCGCTCGACCAGCGCGTCTGGGGAGGGCACCCGTTCGGCTTCCACCTGACGAACCTGCTGCTGCACCTCGGATGCGTGGCGCTGGTCTGGGCGCTCGCAATCCGCAGCGGAGCGCCTCCGCTGGCGGCCGGCCTGGCGGCCGCGCTCTTCGGAACCCTGCCCCGTCTCACCGAGTCGGTGGGCTGGATCTCGGGCCGCACCGACGTGATGGCCTGTCTCTTCGCGCTCGCCGCGCTCCTTACCCACCGCACCACGCCCGACGCAAGCGGGCGTCGCGCCGGCGCGGCGCTGCTGATCCTGTGTGGCCTGTTCGCCAAGGAGGTCGCCGTCGCGGGCGTCTTCGCGCTCATCGCGCTCGAGCTGGCGGACGCTCGCAACGACTGGCCTCGCAGAGCGAAGCAGCTGACTCCGCTCGGCCTCGCGGTCCTCGTCTACGCGGGCGCGCGAATCTACGCGCTGCCGCCGCAGGACGGAGCCGGTGTCTTCGCACCCTGGGAGCGGGGCGTGTTCGCGCTCGAGGCTCTCGGAACGTACGCGGCGATGCTGCTCGATCCGCTGCGCCCGCGCCTCCGGATCGGTCTGCTGGGCGTGGTCGAGGTCTGGCGCGTGGTCCTGGGCGCGCTCGCACTCGCGGGAATCGTCGCAGCCCTGGTGCGCGCCAGGGCGGAACGGCGCGTCTGGCTCGTCCTCGCCGCGACGGCCCTCCTCCCGGTGCTGCACCTCGCTCCGATCCCGGTCACCGTCCTGGCGGCCGATCGCTTCCTCTACCTGCCCGCGGCCGCGTTCGCTGTGCTGCTCGCCTCGGCGGCGCGGCAGCTTCCGCCCCGGGCTTCCGGCGTCGCCTTCGCCTCGGCGGCGCTCTGTGTCGCGATCTTCTCGGTCGCCCTGTTCCAGCGCAGCAACGTCTGGCTCGACGAGGTCGCCCTGCTCGAACGCGCGGCGAAGCACGCTCCGCGCGGCGACGGCGGACCGCACGCGAGCCTCGGAACCGCACACCTCCGCGCCGGCCGCTTCGAGCGGGCGCTCGGGCACTTTCGGGAGAGCCATCGGATCGAGCGGGAGTTCGCCGCCGCACACCCGAGGTTCAAGGTCAGCTCCGGCGTGCTGGGAAGCATCGCGATCTGCGAGGCTCGCCTCGGACGCTACGCCGGGGCAGCCTCCACCTTCGAGGATCTCGTTGAGCTGGAGCCCGAGGTCCCGCTGCACCGCTACAACCTCGCGGTAGCCTACGCGAGGGCTTCCCGGAGCGACGACGCGAAGCGCGCACTCGAGCGGGCACTCGCCATCTATCCAGCCTACCCGGAGGCGCGGCGTCTCTACGAGCAGCTCCAGTGAGCTCGGCGTCGGCGGTGAGCGGCCTCCGCCCGGCCGCTCGCTACACCCGCTGCTTCCGCATCTTGCGGTAGAAGGTGCTGCGCCCGATGCCGAGCAGCTCGGCGGCGCGCGACGCGTCCCCCTCGGCCTGGCGCAGTGCGGCCGCGAGACAGGCCCGCTCGTACGAGCCGAGCGAGAGCGGGACCCCGTCGAGGGTTCGGGTCGCGGCCGGGACGCCGGCGGAGGGTCCGAGCGAGAGGTCGGCCAGCGTGAGCCGCGGTCCGGGGGCGAGCGCCACTGCCGCTTCGATCCGATTCTCGAGCTCGCGCACGTTTCCGTGCCACGGATGCTGGAGGAGCGTCTCGAGCGCCTCCGGCTCGATGCCGGTCACGCGCGAGCCTGGCGCGCAGCGCTCGAGAAAGTGAATCGCCAGTGCGGGAACGTCCTCGAGCCGCTCCCGCAGGGGCGGGATCGCGATCTCGACGACGCGCAGTCGGTAGAAGAGGTCGGCCCGGAAGCGGCCGCCTGCGACCTCGGCCGCCAGGTCTCGATTCGTCGCCGCGATGATCCTCACGTCGACGGAAAGCGGCCGGCTCGACCCGAGTGGCCGCACCTCGCGCTGCTGAATCACGCGGAGGAGCTTCGACTGCAGCATCAGCGGAAGCTCGCCGATCTCGTCGAGGAACAGCGTTCCGCCATCGGCGCTTCGGAACAGGCCGGGCGTCGCCCGCTCGGCTCCCGTGAACGCACCCCGCTCGTAGCCGAAGAGCTCGCTCTCTGCGAGCCCTTCGGGCAGCGCGCCGCAGTCGACCGGCACGAACGGACCCGCGCGGCGCGGTGAGGTCTCGTGCACGGCTCGAGCGATGAGCTCCTTGCCTGTCCCGCTCTCGGCCTCGACCAGGACGTTGCTCTCGTTCTCCGACAGACTGCGCACGGTTCGCAGCACGCGACTCATCGCGGCCGAGGGGCCCACGATCTTGTCCAGCGTGGAACGCCGGTCGAGCTCTCCCTCGAGCTCGCGATTGCGCATGCGCAGCTGACGACGCTCGAGCGCCGAGCGGACCCTTTGGATCACCAGGTCGCGATCGTGAAACGGCTTCTCGAGATAGTCGAACGCACCGGCGCGCATGCAGGCCACGGCGGAGTCGACGCTGGCGTAGCCCGTCATCACGATGATCTCGCTGTCGGGTGAGTGCCGTCGGATCTCGCCGATCCACGCGGAGCTACCGCACGTCGCTTCGTCCGAACCCCCCAGGCGCAGGTCGAGCAGCACGACCTCAGGCTCCGCCTCGAGCGCCGCGATCACGGCTGCCTCTTCGAGCGCCTCCATGACTTGGTGTCCCGCCGCTTCGAGCACACGTCGAAGCATGCGAACCAGTCCGGGCTCGTCATCGATGACGAGTACGCGCGTTTCGGGAACATCTGCGACAAGCAGAGCTGGAGCCGGGACAGTCGGCATCGCCCGGCACATCGGAGCCCTGCGTGCGGTGCTTGAGACCCACGTAGGTTTGCGTACACTCAGGCGCGTGGAGGGGGAGTGAGACGAGCGACCGTACTTGTTGTCGATGACGACGCGGTCTTTCGAGTCGCGCTAGAGCGCTACCTGGAGCACGAAGGTTACGCGGTCCTGAGCGCCGGCGACCCCGACACCGCCATTCACGCGATCGAGACTCGATCGATCGACCTGCTGCTGACCGACCTGCGCATGCCCGGAACCGACGGGATCGAGCTGATCCGGCGCGCGCGCAGCCACGATCCGGAAGCCGTCTGCATCGTGATCACCGGCTTCGGTACACCCGAGCGCAGCATCGAGGCGCTGCAGGCCGGTGCCTTCTGGTTCATCGACAAGGACTACGAACAGATTGGCGCCTTCGGGTCCTTGATCGAGAAGGCGCTCGAACACCGCCGCCTGCGCACGCGCAATCACCAGCTGCAGCAGCAGCTCCGAGTGCGCTACGGGTTCGAGAACATCGTCGGGCACAGCGAGGGACTGCGAGCCGCGCTCGAGCTCGTGCGAAAGGTGGCGGACACGGACGCTACGGTGCTCGTCCTGGGCGAGAGCGGCGTTGGCAAGGAGCTCGTCGCACGCGCGATCCACTACAACAGCCCTCGCGCCGATCAGTCGTTCATCGCCATCAACTGCGGCGCCATCCCCGAGGAGCTACTCGAGAGCGAGCTCTTCGGTCACGTGCGCGGGGCGTTCACCAGCGCGGATCGAGATCGCGTGGGCCGCTTCACGGCGGCAAACGGGGGCACGCTGTTTCTCGACGAGATCGGGGACATGAGCCCCAAGCTCCAGACCAAGCTACTGCGCGTGCTCCAGGAGCAGGAGTTCGAGCGCGTCGGCTCCTCGAAGACCGAGCGCGTCGACGTCCGGATCATCGCTGCGACCAACCAGGATCTTCACGAGCTGATGCGCGAAAGGCGCTTCCGCGAGGACCTC
>CAZLBF010000339.1:0-14505 GCA_964557495.1 uncultured Myxococcales bacterium
CCCGGGACCCCGTGGAGCGGCAGGAACGTCATCGTCCCCTCGAAGCGGTCCACCTTTCGGCCCCGCTTCCGGAGGTGCAGGATCCGGAACGGCCCGCGGAAGCCGGCTCCGAGATAGCGATAGCGGACGTTCCACGCCCACTTCTGGCCCGCCTCGAGGTCGTCGTCGGGAATGGTCTCCCGCGCGAAGGGGAGTCCCTGACCCCCGTAGCCGAGCAGGTTCCCCTCCTCGTCCACGCGCGCCGTGGCGGCGTTCCGCTCGGTGGCCTCCTCGAAGAAGGCGGGGGCCGGATAGCGCCGATGACAGGGGCCGACCTCCAGCTGCATCCCCTCGTAGAAGAAGAGATCGCGGCGTTCCCAGACCTCGCGCGGCAGGAAGCCCTCGAGCCGGGGTGCGCCCTTCAGGTCGAGCACCGTGCCGGGCGCGAGCAGGGGGGGAACCACGTCCTCGCCGGGGAGCGCGTCGCCGCCTCCCGGCCGCACCGGGTAGGGCGGGCATTCCCCCTCGGCCGGCACCACGAAGCCCTGGGCCGGGAGGGCCAGGGCGACCAGCAGGCAGGCGACCAGCAGAGCCGGGGTCGAACGGCGCGAAGCTGAATGCAATCGGGGCCTCCTCCGTCCCATCACTGTAACTCGCCCCACATGGGGCACCCCCTCTGCTAGGGGGGCGCGGCAATCGACTCCCCGCCGCGCCCCCCTTCTTCATTCGGAGCCCGAAGCCGCTACCTTTGACGCGTCCACGGGGGGGGAGCATCCATGGCCATCCGGGCAGAGATCGCCCGCGCTCGCCTGAGCGGGCAGCCGATCCGCGTTCACACCGCCGACGGCGAGGTGGTCGTGGCGCGCGTGCTCTCGGTCGACGATCACCGGATGGTGTATGCCGTGCTCACCTCGAGCCGGCCCGAGCGCTACGCGGTCTGCGACTCGACCGGCTTCACGGTTCCCCTCGCCGAGATCGAGCGCGTGCAGATGCTCCGGGACCCGGACGGCCCGGCCCCGCGCAAGCGTCGGCGCGGCCCCGCCTCGCGAGCGCCGGACATCCGGGAGAAGCCTCCCGGGGGAGCGACCCGGGACCCGCGCTGAGCTGCATCCCGGTCCTAGGATCGGGCCAGGATCGCGATGGCCTCGTCGTGGAGCAGGCCGTTCGAGGAGAGCAGGCTGCCCGTGTAGATGCTGCGCTCGCCGCGCGTCGAGCTCGAGCGGCCCCCCGCCTCCTCGACGATCACCTGGAGCGGGGCGGCGTCCCAGGGGGAGAGGATCGGATCGATCGCGATCTCGCCGCAGCCCTCGGCGACTAGCAGGTGCTGGTAAAAGTCGCCGAAGCCGCGCTGACGCCAGGTTCGGTCGATCAGCGCCTGGATCCGTTGGGTCCCCTGGACTGCCTCTCCCCCGGCCAGGCTCCCGTGGAAGAGCTGGGCGTCGCCCAGGCTGCGCACGCCGGAGACCCCGAGCCGGCGATCGCCGGACCAGGCCCCGCTGCCGCGCGCGGCGTGCCAGCGTTGACCCAGCGCCGGGGCGCTCACGAGGCCCGCGACCCCCTCGCCCTCGGCCTCGATGGCGAGCAGCGTCGCGTAGACCGGAATCCCGCGGGCGAAGTTCGCGGTCGAGTCGATGGGATCCACGATGAGCCGGGTTTCGCTCGCACCGGCCTGCTCCCCCTGCTCCTCGCCGAAGATCCCCAGCTCCGGATGGCGGGCCGCCACGAGGTCGCGAACCGACTGCTCGACGGCGAGATCCGCCTCCGTCACCAGGCTCCGATCCGGCTTCTCGTCGACTCGGAGCGTGCGCGAACGGAAGTAGCGAAGCGAGATCGCGTCGGCGCGGTCGGCGAGGTCGACCAGGAGCGGAAGCCAGCGCTCGGGAGTCACGGCCCGAGAGTAGCAGCCGAGCGCGATCGGAGAGCGGCGCGCCTTCAGCCGGTCTGGATGGGCTCCGAGGAGGCCCTGGCCTGATCGAGGGCCGAGCTCGCGAGGCTGACGAGCGCGCGGGGATCGACCCCATCGCGGTCCGGAGTCGTGGTCGCCAGGCCGATCGAGATCCGGCAGGCGACGAGCTGGCCTCCCGCCTCGACGGGTGCGCCCTCCACGGCTGCGAGCAGGCGCTGCGCCGCGTTCTTGAGCGCGTGCGGGGGACAGCCCGGAGCGAGCACGGCGAGCTGCGCATCGCCGAAACGCGCGATCGTGTCGGTCTTGCGGAGCAGCTTCACCATGCGCGCGCGGAGCGCAGCCATCAGGCTCTCGCTCGCGTTCGATCCCACGCGTTCCTCGATCTCCTTCAGGTCTTCCACCTCGAGGACCAGCAGACCTACCGGCAGGTGCATCTGGCGGGCATGGCGATGAAAGGCACCGAGGAGGAGATCGAACGAGGGGCGGGTCAAGAGCCCGGTCCTGTCGTCGACCGCGACGTGCTCCCCGAGCTGCTCGCGGATCTCGGCGAAGTCGGAGACCTCGAGATTGTCTCCGTCGGCCGACCGGACGGCCGTGGCGCGCGCCGAGCGCGCGAGGTCGTTCACGTCGATGCTCGCCTGCTCGGCAAGCTCCGCGTAGCTCCGCTGCGCGTCGGCGGGGATGTCGAAGAGCTCCGCCGTCTCCCTCAGCTCGTCCGGCAGCTCCGAGGCGATCGCGCGGACCACGGTGGTCGAGATGCCGAGCAGCGTGGCCACGTGCTGATCGAGCACGCTCGTCGCCGCGACGAAGCCCGGTACCGAGAGCGCCCGCGTGCAGAGCCAGGCGGCCGTCAGGATCCGCGCACACAGCTCCCCCTGAGAGCCCGGGGGCAGGTTGCTCGGCTCGTGGTGCGAGGCCACGATCAGCCGCAGGTGTGCCGGAAAGCTCCATCGCTCGAGGAGCAGGGAGCTGATCCGCATGTGATCGCTCTCGAGGCCGGAGCGCTCCAGCTCCAGCAGATCGGACTCCCCCTCGTAGAAGCACGCGAGCAGGTACGGATAGTCCGGGACCCTGTGGTACAGGAGCAGCGCGCCACAGTCCGAGACCAGCCCGGCAAGCAGCGCCTCCTCCGCCTCCCAGCCCCCGACCTCGTTGGCCAGGCGCCGGGCCGCGAGCGCGTTCATCAGCGAGTAGTGCCACATCGGGGCCAGCGTGTCGGGAACGCCGCTCGAGCGGAGCGATCGCGCGCAGGCGAAGGTGAGCGCCAGGTCGCAAACCGCCCTCTCGCCCAGGTAGAGCACCGCCTCGCGCAGCGACGCGACCTGCCTCGCCAGACCGTACATGGGCGAGTTGACCAGCCTGACCACGTCGGCCGCCAGGTCTGGATCGTCGGCGAAGATGCTCGCCACCTGCGACGCGTCTGCTCGGGCATCTCCGAGAAGCTCCAGAAGCCGCTGGGCGACCTCTGGCAGCGTCGGAAGTTCCTGGGACTGCATCAGCTTCCGCTCGAGGTCGCTCACGCCGCTTCCTGTCGTGAGAATCCCGCGAATCTCGGACCGCTTCCCATCGAATAGGGCATCGGCGCCCCGCATAGGCGAGTTGAGACAGCGGCCGACGCGCAGCGACGGACGGAAAGGGCTCTGGTCGCCGTCTTTTCGCCTACCTCCCGCGATTCCGATCCGCGCCCCCTTGCTCCCGTGGCGCGCGCGGACATAATTGGCACTCGACCGGCGCTACCGGGCCGGTCGCAAGGGAGAGAAATGCTGAAGCCCCCGTCCGCGGAAGCCGGTGCCCTGGCCGCCAAGACGATCCGGGTCCTCGCCGTCGACGCGGTCGCGCAGGCTCGGCACTCGGGCCACCTGGGCCTGCCGCTCGGCTGTGCGGAGCTGGGGGTGGTGCTCTTCAGCGAGTTTCTCCGGCACGACCCCCGCGCCCCGGACTGGCCGGATCGCGACCGCTTCGTGCTCTCGGCCGGCCACGGCTCGATGCTCCTGTACTCGCTGCTCCACCTCTCCGGGTACGACATCTCGATCGACGACATCCGGAGCTTCCGGCAGCTCGGCTCGATCACTCCGGGCCACCCCGAGTCGAAGCTGACGCCCGGCGTCGAGACGACGACCGGCCCGCTGGGTCAGGGATTCGCGAACGCGGTCGGCATGGCCCTCGCCGAGCGGCTGCTCTCCGCCCGCTTCGGCCCCGAGCTGGTCGACCATCGCACCTACGTGCTGGCCAGCGATGGGGACATGATGGAGGGGGTCGCCGCCGAGGCCGCCTCGCTTGCGGGCCACCTCGGGCTCGGACGTCTGATCGCGTTCTACGACGACAACCAGGTCACCATCGACGGCCCGACGTCGCTGACGTTTTCCGAGGACGTGGCGCGGCGCTTCGAGGCCTACGGCTGGGAGGTCCAGGGAATCGACGGCCACGACCCGGAGGCGATTCGCCGGGCGATCCGGCTGGCTCGCGAGACCGAGGACCGGCCGCATCTGATCCTGTCGCGCACGCACATCGGATACGGCTCTCCCGTGGTCGACACCAAGGCCGCGCACGGGCAGCTGAACGACGAGCGGACGGCGCAGACGCGCGAGACGCTCGGCTGGACACTCCCGCCCTTCGAGATCCCCGACGAGGCGCGCGCGGTCTTTCAGGGGGCCGCGGCGCAGGGCGCCTCGCTGCGCGAGGCGTGGGAGGCGAGGAAGGCTAGGGCCTTCGAGGACGCGCGCGTGGCCGAGCTATGGCGCTCGATGGTCGAGGGGGCGCTGCCCGCCGACCTCGAGTCGCTCTTCCCGGACTTCCGCGGCGCCAAGCCGATCGCCACGCGCCAGGCTTCCGGCAAGATCCTGAACGCCGCTGCGGAGCGGATTCCCTCGCTGGTCGGGGGCTCCGCCGACCTCACCTCCTCGAACTCGACCGGTCTCGACGGGGCGGCGCTCGTCGAGCGAGGCAAGTTCGACGGACGCTACATCCACTACGGCGTGCGCGAGCACGCCATGGCGTCGATCGCCAACGGTCTCGCGCTCCACGGTGGGATCCGGCCGTACGTCGGCACGTTCCTGATCTTCAGCGACTACATGCGTCCGGCGCTGCGGCTCGCCGCGATGATGGAGAACCCGGTGACGTTCGTGTTCACACACGACTCGATCTTCGTCGGCGAAGATGGGCCGACGCACCAGCCGGTGGAGCATCTCGCCGCGCTCCGCACGATTCCGAACCTGGCCGTGTGGCGGCCCGCCGACGCGCGCGAGACGGTTGCAGCGTGGCGAGCTGCGCTCGAGCCCGGCGCCGGGCCGACCGCGCTGCTGCTCACGCGTCAGGGTCTTCCGGTGCTCGAGGCAGACGGAGTCGAGGCGAACGCCGCGCGCGGTGGCTACGTGCTCCAGCCCGAGTCGGGCGGCTCGCCCGATCTCGTGCTCGTCGGCAGCGGCTCGGAGGTCTCGCCGCTTCTCGAGGTGGCCCGCCGGCTCGAGGCGGACGGGCGGCGCGTCCGGGTCGTGTCGATGCCGAACCTCGGGCGCTTCCTGGCCCAGGACGCGGACTATCGCGAGCGCGTGCTTCCGGAGCGGGCGCGGCGGCTGGTCGTCGAGGCGTCGGTGTCGCTCGGTGCGTCGCAGCTGATCCGTCCCGGGGATCGGTTCCACGGCATGGACCGCTTCGGCGCATCGGCGCCGTACGCCACGCTGGCCGAGGAGTTCGGGTTCACGCCGGAGCGTATCGTCGAGATCGCGCGCGAGGTTTTGGAGTGACCCGGGGAACGCTCGCGCCGATCCGCTGGTTCGCCGTCGCCCTGCTGCTGGCGGCCTGCGGACCCGTCGGGCCGATTCCCGGCGGCCCGCTCTGGGGCGAAGAGGTGATCGATCCCGTCGACGACTGGAGCTTCGCCAGTCGCCACCAGAAGATCCAGCTCGAGACCCGCCCGGACTCCCCCTACTCGGTGAACGTCTGGTGCGTGGTCCATGAGGGTCGGCTCTACATTCCCTCCGGCAAGCCGAAGGGCAAGCGCTGGGTCCTCAACATCCTGGAGAACGACCGCGTGCGGGTGCGCATTAGCGGGGACGTCTACCTGACGCGCGCCGTGCGCGTGACCGACCCCGACGAGCTGCGCGCCGCGGTCGAGCTGTACATGGCGAAGTACAACGTTCCCGACCCCGACCTGCCCGCTTCGGCCCGCGAGGTCTGGCTCTTCCGAATCGACCCCCGGAGCAATGGGTAGAAGCTCGATGGGTCTTCTGGGCCGCCTCTGGCCGCTGCTCCTCTGCGGGTGCGCCACGTTCGCTCCGAGCCTCGACGGCGTCTACGTTGCGCGCGATGCCGGGAGGCAGCAGGCGAGCAGCGCGCGCGCCGCCGTGGCGCTGGTAGGCGACGTCGGGGTCGCGCGCCCCAAGCGGAGCCAGCGGCTGGCGCGCGGGATCGCGCGGCGCCTCGCCGGTGCGCCGCAAGCTCCGGTCGTGGTGCTGGGTGACGTCTTCTACGCGGACGGCCTGCTCGGCATCTGCCCCTCCGAGAGGTCGATCTCGCGGCGCCGCTGCAGTGAGCCCGGGCCCGCAGCGGCCCAGTTCCAGGCGGTGCTGGGTCCCTACCGCGACGCGCTCCCCGGCAACCCGGTGATCGGGATCAGCGGCAACCACGACTACTACGGAGGCGAGGAGGCCACGCGCAACGCCTGCGAGCTCATGCCGCAGGGAGGCGAGGGCTGGCGCTACCTGGCAAGGGGCTGCGGGCTCGACGACGCGCAGCCGATCGACACGATCGACCTGGGCGAGGTCGTGATCTTCGCGCTCGACAGCGAGCCGATGATCCGGGACGCTGCGTTCCGGCGCGCTTCGATCGAGGCGCTGGGCGCCGAGCTCCAGCGCTATCGCCAGAGTCGCCCGGCTGCCTGGCGCGTCGTCGCCACCCACCATCCGATCGAGAGCTACGGAAGGCACAACGGCGCGTCGTTCGGGAGCGCGATCCTCAAGGACCTGTACTGGCTCCGGGCGACGCTGCTGTATCCGCTGGCCTATGCCTTCGAGCGCAGTCTCGGACAGCAGGACATCTACGAGCTGCGCTACCGCGCGTTTCGCCGCGAGCTCTACCGGCTCTTCGAGGAGGAGCCGATCGACCTCTTCGTCTCGGGTCACGACCACAGCCTGCAGCACGTCGAGATCGACCACCCCGGCGTTCGACACCAGGTCATCTCCGGTGCGGGCGCGTATCACTCGCCGGTGAAGCGCTTCGGCCTCGACTTCTTGTGGACCAACCGGCTCGCTCGCCTGCTCAATCTGGGCGACGCGCTGCCGGCCCCGAGCCACGAGCTTCGCTTCGGATTCGGCGGCCGCCACCACACGGCTCTCCGGAGCGGCTACGGCTTCGCTGTGCTGGCGCCGAACGGCGACGATCTGATCGTCGAGTTCTACGACGCCGCCAGCGACGAGGCTCTCTACGTTACCTCGATCCGTCGTTGACCCGGGTCTCGCGGGCGGTCGCGCTTCAGGCCGGCTCCACTTCTCTCCCGTCGCCGAGGCGCGGAAGCTCGTCGGCGATCCGCGTCCAGTGGGCCCTGTCGCCGAAGTAGGCGTGCAACTGCGGCTCGCGGTCGATGGGGTCGTGGAGGTTCGCCAGGACGATGTGAACCTGATCCGCGTGCTCGCTCGATTCGAAGAAGAGCGTGCTGCCACAGCGCGCGCAGAACGAACGGGTGCCGTGGTCCGACGACGCGTAGCGGGTCAGGACCTCCGCACCCGAGTCAATGCGAAACTGGTGGGGTGGCACGCCGATCCAGGTGACGTAGCCCGCCCCGTGCGCTCGCTGACACAGCGTGCAGTGGCAGTGTGCACAGAACAGCGTCGGAAACGCGACCTCGAACGTGACCGCTCCACAGAGGCAGGAGCCTCGCGCAGCCGTTGACTCGCTCATGAACCCTCCTCGTCTGTGTGACTCATCTCCGCGTTCCGCGACGCCTACGCGGGTCCGGACGGATCGGGCGTCCATGCGAGGCGCGCCGTGGCCACGAGCGGGCGCTCCGGTGAGACGACGCGCGGCGCGAGGTTGAGCGCGTCGGGGGGACCCGTCTGAGGCTCCACGCACACGGCGTGCTCGGGCTCGTCGTACACCACCCAGTGGTCGGCGGAGGACTCGAGCGTGACGCGAAGCGCACCGGGCCAGCGCAGCGAAGGCGGCTCCGTCACCCCCGTGAAGCAGTCGTCCCACGGTCCGGGCGGCGGCGGAACGCGCTCGCCGGTCGGGATCCCGTCCGCATCGCGCAGGTACATCGCGCGGGCCGCGAAGGAGAGCTCGACCGGTTCGCCGCGCTCCAGCTGACGCCGGAACCAGGGATGCCAACCGAGGCTCGCGGGAAACGGCCGGTCGTCGCTGTGGACCTCGAGACGCAGGTCGAGCCCGCCGGCGTCGATCGCGAACTCCTGCACCGCGCGACCCGAGTAGGGCCAGGTCTCGCCCAGGTCGATCGAGAGGCGGCCACCCCCCTCGTCCCGCCAGGGGCGCGTGTAGGTGGTGCCGTGGATCGCGTGGGGCGGAAGAGTCAGCGGCAGCGAGTAGTCCGCGCCGTCGAAGCGGAAGCGTCCCCGCCGTACGCGTCCGACCCAGGGCGCCATCGGGTAGCAGCCCCAGCGCAGCGGGTCGCCTTGGCGCTGCACCAGCAGCTCGAGCCCGCCCACCTCGATCGACGCGATGCGCCCGCCCGCCTCGGGCTCGACGATCGCACGCGCCTCTCCAGCCTCCAGAACGATGCTCATCGACTCCCTCGCGCAGCGGCACCAATCTACGCAACTGGCACGGAATCCGCCGTGTGCGCCGCGAGCCGTGCAGATCGAGGCGCGTTGACAGGCCCGGGGCCATCTCAGAGAATCGTTCGCACCCCGATCACACCCGATCGGCGCGACGGAGACAGGCCGATGCCCCAGGTCCGGTTCAGCGAAGCAGAGCTCATGCTCTCGCACGACTACGCGAAGCCCCAAGAGGAGGCGGGGCACCGCCTGCACGGTGGCTTCGACGAGCAGGGCAACTACATCTCGCCGCGCCTGCTGAAGCGGGGATCCGCCATCGAGGCCTGGATCGAGCAGCTTCGCGCGCGGGGGGGGGACCTGCTGGCGGCCGACTCGTCGCTGCTCTCCGGGATTCGCTACCCGAGCGAGGAGCAGATGAAGCTACTGATCCGCGAGGGTCTCGGGCAGACCTTCTGGAACTCGCTCACGATCACTGGAATGATCGAGGCGCGCGGTCGGCTGCTCGCCGACGCGAGCTTTCCCGACTTCGCGGACGTGATCGTCGAGGACATCTCCGACATGGGGATCGGTCACCTGAACCGCGGGCTGCTCAAGGCGCACGGCATCGACGAGGGAGGCGAGCCCGAGAAGGGGATCGGCGGCCACGACATCATGTGGTTCGCGCTCCGCGACCTCGCCTTCGGCCCCACGAGCTACCCGCCGCCCGTCGTGCCCGAGAACATCGGCCGACCGGATCAGCCCGCGCAGGTCGCCGAGATCCCGCTCGAGATCGAGCGGCTGATCTACTTCCTGCTCAACCTGCTCATGATCGAGTTTCGCGCGGAGCGCGGCTTCTCGCTCACCGAGAACGTGCTGCGCGACCCGAGCGTCTTCCCGGACCGGCGCCCAGAGGCGGAGCACGCGGCAGACATCGTGACCCGCATCCGCGCCGACGAAGAGGTGCACGTCTCGTCGCTGCGTCTCTACCTGGGCGAGCTACGGAACGTCAGCTTCAAGACCCGCGACGGCGGCAAGCTGCCCGGCAAGGACGTGGTCGACCCCCTCTGGGACGGCATCGTCAACTGGGCGACCGTCGAGCAGCCCAAGCTCGCCGCCGAGCAGCAGCGCGAGATCCTGACCGGCCGCATCCTCGAGCACCCCGAGGGCAAGCGCATCCTCGAGACGTTCAACCGGCTCGAAGAGAGCTAGCGGCCGCGGCCCAGATCGCGCCGCTCTGTCATAGAAGTGACGCGGCAGCCTTTGGGGTTCAGGACTGCAGTAAACCTGCTGCATCTGAGTCGCTGAAGACGCCTCCTGAAGCTTCTCGCGCTGGCACGCTCATTGCTGACAGGCGGGCCAGGGAGTCAGGAGGAAATGCAACATGACTCAGTCAGAGCAGGCGGACGCGGCAATTCGCGACCATGTCGCGTACTCGATGGGTGCCGCAATGATCCCCGTTCCGATCGGGGACGTCCTTGCGATCACGGCCCTCCAGGTTGATCTGGCGGCCTCGCTCGCGGGAATCTACGAGCAGCCCTTCAGTAGCGCGCTGGGAAAGACGCTGATCTCGAGTCTGACGGGCACTACTGTGGCCCGCCTCGGCGCGAGTGCCGTCAAGGCAGTGCCTGGAGTAGGGAGTTTCGTTGGCGGCGTCGCACAGGTCGGGTTGGCCGGGGCTTCGACGTATGCGATCGGACACCTCTTCAAGAGCCACTTCGCCGCGGGTGGGACGCTGGATACATTCAACCCCGACAAGGCGCGCGAGTTGTACAAGACGTACGTCGAGAAGGGCCGCGATGTCGTCGATCGGATCCACCGGGCAGAAGAGAGACCCGAGACGGTTGCAGAGGCGGCCGAGACCCTCGAGCGGCTGGCCCGTATGCGCGATGCTGGAGATCTGACCCGCGACGAGTTCGAGGAGCTCAAGAGCAAACTGCTTCAGGTCGTCTAGAAGGAGCAGTCGCTTCTGGAACCGCCGGGTCTGTGCCTGGGAAGGGTCGGTTCAGATGGAACAGGAGCCGGAAGAAGGGGAGCGCCGGAACGCTGCGCTGCGTTGGATGAAGACCTATTGGCCCGGCTGCGCAGTGGCCTCTGGGTTCGTCGCATGTCTCCTGCTCCCCGTCCTGCTGGGGCTCGACGACTATTTCCTGGACGAGCTCTACTACCTGGCCTGCGCCGGGCGCCCCGCCCTGGGATACGTCGACCATCCTCCCTTGGCGCCCCTGCTGCTCGGCGGGGTGCGTGCGGTGCTGGGCGATTCACTGCTCGCCCTGCGCCTGCTCCCGGCCGCGTGCGGTGTCGCGACGATCCTGTTGACGGCGCGGCTTGCGCGCATCTGGGGGGCCGGTGCGCACGGTCAGCTGCTCGCGTCGCTCGCGGTCGCCTGCGCACCGATGATCCTCATCATGTCCGGCTTCTTCTCGCCGAACGCGATCGAGCTGCTGCTCTGGACCGCCTGCTGGAGCGCGCTGGTCGAGATCTCGCGTCGCGATCGGATGCGCGACTGGCTGGTGCTCGGAGCGCTGCTCGGCCTGGGGTTCGAGAACAAGCACACGGCGGTGACGCTGGCCGTGGCGATCTCGTTCGGTCTGCTCGTCGCCCGTGGACCGAAGCTCCTGCGCCAGCCGGGTCCCTGGGCCGGACTCTCGCTCGCCCTCGCGCTCGCCCTGCCGAACCTGCTGTTCCAGGTTCTGCACGACTGGCCCTCTCTCGAGTTCTACCGGATCGCCACGTTCACGAAGAACATCAGCACGCCCCCGCTAGAGGGCCTGATCGCGCAGGCGATGTCGATGAACGTGGCGACGCTCCCGCTCTGGACCGCGGGGCTCGGCTTCCTGTGCTTCTCGCGCCACGGAGCGCGCGATCGCGCGATCGGCTGGGCGTGTGCCGCGCTGCTCGTCGCGATGCTGCTCTCGCAGTGGAGCCGCCCCGACCGGATCATGGGCATCTATCCCGCTCTCTTCGCCGCGGGCTCCGCGTGGCTCGACACCGGGAGCGGCCGCGTCGCGGTCGCGTCGCGCTGGGCGCTGACGCTGGCGATTCTCGCAGTCGGGCTCGCGCTGCTGCCCTTGGCGGTTCCCGTCCTGCCGACCGAGCCGCTCGCGAGCTACACGCGCAACCTGCAGCCGCCGCCCTCGGAGAAGGACGAGGGACGTCCCAGCCCGCTGCCGCAGTGGCTGGCGGGTCGCCTCGGGTGGCGAGAGATGGCGCGCGAGGTGGACCGGATCGTTCGCGCGGAGCTCGACGTACCGCCGTCGGACGTCGCGATCCTGGCGCCGAGCTACGGCCACGCGGGTGCGCTCGAGCTTCACGGACGCGAGCTCGAGCTCCCCGCCGTCTACAGCACCCACAACAGCTACCACCTGTGGGGCCCGCCCGATCAGGCGAAGCGCGTCTGGATCGTCCTCGGCTTCGAGGCCGAAGTGCTGCGGGGCTGGTTCGAGAGCGTCGAGCGCGCGGGTACAATTGACTGCGAATACTGCAACGGCTGGCGCGACGACCTGCCGGTCTGGATCGCTCGCGGGCCCAAGGTCACGTGGCGAGAGCTCTGGCCGGACCTTGGCTACTACGGCAACTCCAATCGCTGGGGGCGCGCACCGGATTGATGTGGATGAGCTCGCGGGTGGTGTTACGATCGAGGCTGCGCACGCACGAGGACGAGGAGACCGCTTCATGCCCGCAAACCCCCCGGAGAACATGCCACGGATCACGGCGTATCTTCTGTACGAGGACGTCGCAGGCGCCCTCGACTTTCTGACCAGCGCCTTCGGCTTCAGCGAGCGCATGCGGCTGCCCGGGCCGGACGGCGCAATCAACCACGCCGAGATGGAGCTGGCGGACGGAGTCATCATGCTGGGTTGCCCCGGTCCGGACTACCGGAGCCCGAAGCGGATCGGCCACGTCACCCAGCACCTGTACGTCTACGTCGACGACGTGGACAAGCACTTCGAGCACGCCAGGGGTGCGGGTGCCACGATACTCGACGAGCCCGAGGATCAGTTCTACGGCGACCGTCGCTACGGGGTCGAGGACACCGAGGGGCACCACTGGTACTTCGCCCAGCACGTCCGCGACGTGGCGCCCGAGGACATGAAGCCGCCTGCCTAGGAGGAGCCGGTTCGGGGTGAAGGGCGCTCGCTCGCGTGGCGTCGTGCGCCGTGTCTTGGTCTTCCGACGCTGGATTCGTTGCGAATCACTGGTCCCTTAGAGTGCTCTCACTGGAGGTTTCGCGTGGAGCTGGTGATCGGAAACAAGAACTACTCGTCGTGGTCGCTGCGGCCGTGGCTGTTCCTGGTTCAGGCGGAGATTCCGTTCACCGAGATCCGGCTGCCGTTCCGCTCCAAGGAGTGGGAGGAGAAGATCGGCGAGTACTCCCCCACGCGCATGGTGCCGGCGCTGCGCGACGGCGAGGTCGCGGTCTGGGACTCGCTGGCGATCCTGGAGTACCTGGCCGAGAAGTTCCCCAAGGCGGGGGGCTGGCCCAGGGACGCCGCGAGCCGGGCGCGCTCCCGCTCGGCGAGCGCCGAGATGCACTCCAGCTTTGTCGCGCTCCGCGGTGAGCTTCCCCAGGACTGCCGCTCCCGGACCGAGCGGCGAATCTCCGACGCCGCACAGCGGGACGTCGCGCGCGTCCAGGAGCTTTGGAGCAGCTGCCTGGCCGAGGGGGGACCGTTCCTGTTCGGCGACTTCTCGATCGCCGACGCCATGTACGCCCCGGTGGCGCTGCGCTTCGTCACCTACGGCATTCCGCTCGACGCGACGGCCCAGGGCTACGTCGAGCAGATCACGAGCCTTCCCGCCGTAGAGCGCTGGCTGCGTGAGGCGGAGCAGGAGTCCGAGGTCATCGATCTGTTCGACAGCGTGTAAAGCCTGGGAAGGAGCCATGCACAAGGTCAACCTGCGGGAAAAGCTCGACCGGTTCTCCGATCACTGGGGCCCGCGCATCGTCGGCGAGCTGAACGGCCAGGAGGTCAAGCTCGTCAAGGTCGAGGGCGAGTTCGTGTGGCATCGCCACCAGAGCGAGGACGAGCTGTTCCTGGTCCTCGACGGCCGCCTCACGATCCGCTTCCGCGACGGCGAGGTCGCCCTCGAGCAGGGCGAGTTCCTGATCGTTCCGCGGGGCGTCGAGCACCAGCCCGCCGCGGCGGAGGAGGCCTGCGTGCTGCTCCTCGAGCCCGCCTCGACCCTCAACACGGGCGACGTCCGGAACGAGCACACCGTCGAGCGGCCGGAGCGCATCTGAGGCACCGGGACGTCGAGATCCACGTCCACCGGCGGCTCGCGCAGGAACGCGGCTCGCCTTCATCGATTCGAAAGGAGCTGACTCATGAGTGACTTCGGAGCGGACGCGATCGCCGCCGGTGGCTACGAGTTCAACGCCGACGAGGAGCAAGTCATCGCCCGCACGGCCCGCTACGCCTGGCTCTGGGGGGTCGTCTCGATCGTGATCGGCACCTTTGCCCTGCTCTCCTCGCTGCAGGGGAGCGCCGCGGTGCTCGGCCAGATTCCCATGGGGATCGCCAACATCGTGATCGGCAGCTTCTTTGTCGGAACCTCCCGCTCGCTCAAATCGGTGGTCACGACGAGCGGCGACGACATCGCCCACCTGATGGAGGCGCTCCGCAAGCTCGGCGTCGCCTTCCTGATCCAGCTCGTCATGTTCTTCCTGGCGTTCGTTGCGGCCCTGATCATCGGGATGGCGGCGGGGGGGCAGGCGTCGGTGGTCTGAGGGCGCGCGCTGCGGCGGAGCTATGCCGCAGGAAGCAGAAGCTCGAAAGTCGCGCCTCGTTCGGAGGGTACGAGGTCCAGGGAGCCTCCGAGGTCGCGCGCGATCCCTCGTGCGATTGCCAGACCGAGGCCGCTCGCGCTCTCGACTCGATGTGTGCTGAAGAAGGGCTCGAAGATCTGGTCGCGGAT
>CAZLBF010000340.1:0-5817 GCA_964557495.1 uncultured Myxococcales bacterium
CATGTAGGTCTCCGAGATCCAGCCCGACCCGATCAGCCCCAGGCGAAAGAAGCTCACGCGCTCTGCTCCCGGAGCGCGCCCGCGCCGACCTGGACCTTCGCGAAGGCGCGGACCAGGTCGCGCACGTCCTCCTCGGCTCCCAGGAAGAGCTCGTGCGGGAGCCAGATCGCCTCGTCGTAGGCGGCGCGGCGCGCGACCGGAAACACCTGGGAGGCGTAGTCGACGCCGGCGCGCGTCGCGGCGTTGGTGTGCGGGTCGGCGGGGAACAGCGGGTCCTCGTTCAGCGGAACGTAGAAGCGGCCGGCGCAGGGGACCCCCTCCGCCTGCAAGGCTTGGAGCACGCGGTCCCGCTCGACACCCGCGAACGGCTCCGGGTCGTAGCGCAGGATGAGCTGGTAGGCGGTCCTCTCGGTGACCCGCTCGTCCCGCGCGAGAGGTCTCAGCCCGGGAATCGCCTCGATCTCGCGCTCGAAGAGCTCGATCCGCTCGGCGCGCCGGGCGTGCTGCTCGGGCAAGCGCTCCAGCTGGCACCGGAGAAGCGCCGCCTGCCACTCCGTCGGGCGCAGATTGTAGCCGAGGAGCTGCTCGGAAAAATCAGCATATCCGGGCTCTTTTCTCCCACAATTCACGAGGGACTGGAGGCGCTGCACATACTCCGCATCGCTCGTGGTGACCGCGCCCCCCTCGCCCGCGGTGAGCAGCTTGGTGCTCTGCATCGAAAAGGAGCCGAAGTCGCCGACCGAGCCGGCACGGCGGCCGCGCCAGGCGGCTCCGTGCGCGTGGGCGCAGTCCTCGACAAGCAGGAGTCCGCGACGCTCGCGGAGCGCGGTGAGGCGATCGAGGTCCGCCATCGAGCAGGCGAGGTGCACGGGCAGGATCGCCTCGGTGCGCGAGCTGAGGGCCGACTCGACCGCGTCCGGGTCGATGCAGTAGGTCTCGGGGAGCACGTCCACGAAGACGGGGATGCAGCCGGCCGCGACGATCGCGCTGGCCGTACCCACGAAGCTGTAGGCGGTGGTGATCACCTCGGCCCCGGGTGAGACCCGCGCGGCCTGCAGCGCGAGCGTGAGCGAGAAGGTTCCGTTGGCGCAGGCGACGGCGAAGCGCGACCCGACGTAGTCGGCGAAGGCGGCACAGAACGCACTCGCCTCCGTGTTGGGGCTCGGGTACCCGCCCCAGCTGCGCGACTCGAGCACGCGCGCGAGGGCCTCGCGCTCGGGCTCCCCGAACTCCGGCCAGGGGGGCCAGGGGCGCGCGCGCACCCTGTCTCCGCCGTGCAACGCGAGCCTCTCCGCCACGCCGCGATCCTATCCCGCCCGGGGGCGCGCGACCAGAGGCGCTAGAATCGCCCTCACCGCGCGGATGCAACGCGGAGAGGGAGGGGCATGCGCATCGGACTCCAGATTCCGAGCTTCAGCTGGCCGGGCGGAGCCGAGGCGATCGGCCCGAAGCTCGCCGAGATCGCCCGGACCGCCGAGGACGCGGGCTTCTACAGCATCTGGGTGATGGACCACCTGTTCCAGATCCCCATGGTCGGTCCGGCCGAGCAGGAGATGCTGGAGGGCTACGGCGCGCTCTCCTACCTGGCTGGCCTGACGCGGAGCGTCCGCCTCGGAACACTCGTCACCGGGATCACCTACCGGCACCCGGGCGTCCTCGCCAAGTCGGTCTCGACGCTCGACGTCCTCTCCGGGGGGCGCGCGTATCTCGGCATCGGCGCGGCCTGGTTCGATCGCGAGCACGAGGGACTCGGCATTCCGTTCCCGCCGCTCGGAGAGCGCTTCGAGCGCCTCGAGGAGACCCTGCAGATCATCCAGCAGATGTGGTCGGAGCAGAGCGGGCCCTACGAGGGCCGGCACTACCGCCTGAACGAGACGCTCAACGTGCCGCAGCCGCTCACACGCCCGCACCCGCCGATCCTGATCGGCGGCCTGGGAGAGCGAAAGACGCTCCGCCTCGTCGCAGAGTACGGCGACGCGTGCAACCTGTTCCTGTTCATCGGGATGCAGGAGCTGCGCCGCAAGCTCGACGTGCTCGCGCGACACTGCGAGGCCCTGGGACGCCCCCTAGACGAGATCGAACGCACCACGCTCGGCACCGTTCACCTGGCCCCGTCCGGAACGACGCCCAAGGCGGTGATCGAGACCTGCCGCGAGCTCGCGGCGATGGGAGTCCAGCAGGCGATCTTCAACCTTCCGAACCTGAGCGAGGTCGAGCCGCTCGAGGTGTTCGGCCGGGAGATCATCCCGGAGGTCGCGGGCTTCTGAGCGCGCGCGGTCTCGCGATCGCCTGTGCGCTCGTCATCGCGGGCTGTGCGACCTGCGGGCGCTACCAGGTGGTGGCGGTGAGCTCGGAGCCCGCGGCGGCGCAGATCTTCGTCGACGGCGAGCTTGCGGGAGAGACGCCGGCTCGCCTGGCCCTGCCGCGCGAGTCCGACCACTCGGTCTACGTCAAGAAGGAGGGCTTTCGGCCCGAGCTGGTGGTCGTCCACTCGAACCGCTCCCCCGAGGGCCTCGAGTTCCTGACGCCCCACGAGATCGACGTGACCCTGGTGCCGCTGCTCGACACGCGGCCGCGCGACCTCGAGGTCGAGGCCGAGGACTGAGCGGGTGCGCGAGCTCTGGATCTTCGGCTACGGCTCGCTGGTGTGGCGGCCCGCCTTCGCCTATCGCGAGCGCTGCCCGGCCTTCGTCCGGGGCTGGACGCGGCGCTTCTGGCAGGGCTCCACCGACCACCGCGGCGTCCCCGGTGCCCCGGGCCGGGTCGTGACGCTGGTTCGCGATCCGCACGCCCACTGCTGGGGGATGGCCTACCGGGTGGCGCCGGAGGCGGCCGAAAGCGTGCTCGAGGAGCTCGATCACCGCGAGCAGGGCGGCTACGAGCGGCATCAAGCATCACTTCACATCTCGGCGCGAGAGGACCGCACCGAGGAGGGCCTCGTCTACGTGGCCAGCCGCAGAAACCCCAACTACCTGGGACCGGCGCCGCTCGACGCGATTGCCGAGCAGGTGCTAACAGCGCACGGACCGAGCGGCGCCAACGTCGAGTACGTGCTGAGCCTCGCCGAGGCCCTGCGCGCTCTGGGCGCCGAGGACGACCACGTCTTCGCGCTCGCCGAGCGGGTGGCCGAGCGCGGCGCGCGGCCGCCCGCGACGCTCAGGACACCCGCCGCGAGTGGCCGACCCAGTACGGCTCGCGGAGATCCTTCTTGAGCACCTTGCCGCTCGGGTTGCGCGGCAGCGCGTCGGCGAAGTCGACGGAGCGCGGCCGCTTGAAGCCGGCGAGACGCGTGCGGCAGTGCTCGATCAGCTCGTCCGCATCGGCCGTCGCCCCCTCGCGCAGCACCACGATGGCCTTGACCGCTTCCCCCCACTCGTCGCTCGGAATCCCGATCACCGCGGCGTCCGCCACGGCGGGATGCTGGAACAGGACGTCCTCGACCTCGCGCGGATACACGTTCTCGCCCCCCGAGACGATCATGTCCTTCACGCGGTCCTGGATGAACAGATAGCCGTCGTCGTCGAGATACCCGGCGTCACCGGTGTGCAGCCAGCCTCCCGCGAGCGTCTTGGCCGTCGCCTCCTCGAGGTTCCAGTAGCCGCGCATCAGCTGGGGACCGCGCGCGGTGATCTCGCCCACGCTGCCGCTGGGCACGGGGTTGTCGCGCTCGTCGACGATGCGGACCTCGGTGCCGACCAGCGGCCGCCCGGCGGAGAGCAGCAGCTCGGACCGGCCGGCGAGTGCGCTCTCGTGGTCCTCGGGAAGCAGGAAGGTCAGCGCAGCGGTCGACTCGGTCATGCCGTAGCCCTGGCTGAAGTCGCAGCCGAACACCTCCAGCGCCCTGCGGAGGGTCTCCTCCGCGATCGGCGAGGCCCCGTACACGAGCAGCTTCAGCGTCTCGAAGCTGTACTTGTCGATGTCGGGCACGAATACCAGACAGGCCTGGATCATGGCGGGGACCAGCGTCGAGGCCACGAGCTGCTCCTCGGCCAGCGTGCGCACGACTTCGGCCGGGTCGAAGTCCTCGAGCAGGTACAGGCAGCCGCCGGCGGAGACGGTCCAGAAGGCCGCGACCGCCGCGGCGGCATGATAGACGGGTGCCACGATCTGGTAGCGGTCGCCCGGCTGCAGCCAGAGCAGGCCGCTCAGCTGGACGACGTTCGCGGTGACCGCACGATGCGTCAGGATCGCCCCCTTGGGTCGGCCCGTCGTGCCGCTCGTGTACATCTGGTAGACGTCCACGCTGTCGTCGGAGGGTCCGGGCGGGGCCTTCGAGGGCTGGCCGTCCAGCCACTCCGACCAGGTCTCCCAGCCCGAGCGGGCCGGCGCCTCGACCGCGACGCAACGCTCGACTCCCTTGAGCTCCGCGCGCACCGAGTCGATCGCATCCACCAGCTCTCCCCGCGCCACGAGCAGCTTCGCTCCCGCGTCGCCGAGGATGTACTGCCACTCGGGTGGGGCCAGGCGGTAGTTCAGGGGAACCGCGACGACGCCCGCCTTCGAGCAGCCGTAGTAGAACAGCATGTGCTCGACGCTGTTCTTGGCCAGGATCGCGGCGCGGTCGCCCGCCCCGAGGCCTCCGGCGTGGAGCGCCTGGGCGATCCGGTTCGCCTGGTCCCGCGCCTCGGCGTAGGAGACCGTCTGCCCCCGGAACAGGGCGAAGGGCGCCTCCGGGGTTCGCCGCGCGTGGAAGTCCAGATGGTCGTGTAGCCGCACGTCTAACCCCTCCCCGCCGACCTCTGCCCCCCGCCCTGGATGCTAGACGAAATGGCGGGAGCGGTGTGCGCGTTCGCGGCGCGCCGGCGTTCGACGCCTAGGGCCGCTCCGCCTCCAGGCGCAGTCGCTGCGCGTCGCGGGCGAAGGCGGCGAGGATGGCGCGAGTCGCCCCTTCCACGGCGAGCTCGAAGCCTTCGGCATTCATCGCGACCCGATCGGCGTACGGCTGGTAGCGATGGCGGATGCGGGCGCTGCCGGTGTAGGTGGCCCGCACCTCGCGACGGTGCACCAGCAGGGCCTCCAGCTCGAGCGTGTAGTCATTCTCGAGCCGCACGGCGAAGGCGAGCGGAAACAGGGCGGATGCGACCGCCGACTTCCAGAAGTTCGAGTCCGGCTCGAAGGCACTGTCGGACCCCGCCAGCTGTAGCTCCCAGCTCGGCTCGGCGCCCTCGGGCACCGGGAACATCACCCCCTCGAAGATCTCCGTCTCGCGCAGCGCGCGCGCGAAGCGCTCGAGCACGCCCGGGCCTTGGAGCCGGGTCTCGTCGAAGGCTCCCAGCACGACGGCGACCGTGAGCGGCACCTTGGGGTTGACCGCGGAAACCTCGGGTGATGCTTCACCCAGCCAGACGACTTCGTGCGAGCATCCGGTCAGTGCGAGAAGCAGGACGAGAGCGGGCCACCCCACGCGGGAGAGCCTAGCAATGCCGGGAGTGCGCTTCGACGGTCCGAGCCCCGAAGAGGTCCGCGCGCTCGGCCGCGCCGCGGGGGCGACGCGCGTCGGTGTCGCGCGGGTCGAGGTCTATCCGGAGCTGGCGCGGGTTCGGGAGTGGGTGCGCCGCGGTTACGCCGGCGAGATGCACTACATCGAGCGGCGTCTCGCGGAGCGCACCGACCTGGAGCGCGTCCTCCCGGGTGCGCGAAGCGCGATCGTCTGCGGGTTTCCCTACGACACCGGCGCCGCCGACTCGCGCGCACCGCGAGACGGAGCGACGGCCTGGGTCTCGCGCTACGCGTGGGGCGAAGACTATCACCGGATTCTGGAGAGGCGGCTGGACCGGCTCGTCGAGGCCCTCGCCGCACGAGCGCCCGAGGAGCGCT
>CAZLBF010000341.1:0-17542 GCA_964557495.1 uncultured Myxococcales bacterium
GTCGAGGCATCGATTCACCTGCGAGAGAACAGCAGCGTACGGGTGCACCGGCGCCCGGTCCCGGGCGACTCGCGCGACTTCAATCTGTACCCCGAGACGATCGTCGCGGATCTCAGCATCGGCGACTTCGTGAGCCTCGACAGCGTCGTCCTGGCGCAGGTGACCGAAGTCGAGGCGGAGTGCGCAACCCTGCGCGTCCTGAGCGGTGGGCCCGTCGGTCGCAACAAGGCGGTGACGGTCGAGCGAGACCTCCCGATGCCGCCACTCACGCGCAAGGACGTCGCCGTCCTCGCCATCGGCCACGAGCTCGGCATCCGCCACGTGGCGCTCTCGTTCGCCAACCGGGCCTCGGACCTGGACGTGATCCGCGAGGCCGCGGGACCCGACGCGTGGATGATCTCGAAGATCGAGTGCCGCGCCGGTCTGCGCAATCTGAGCCAGATCGCGGAGCGCTCCGACGCACTCCTGATCGACCGCGGCGACCTCTCGCGCCAGGTCCCGGTCGAGCGCATCCCGGCGACGCAGAAGGCGATCGTCCGGCAGGCGAAACAGGCGGGCCGACCCGTGTACGTGGCCACGAATCTCATGGAATCGATGGTCACGTCGCCGCACCCCACGCGCGCCGAGGTCAACGACGTCTACAACACGCTGATGGATGGCGCCGACGGACTGGTGCTCGCCGCAGAGACCGCCATCGGGCAGTTCCCCATCGAGTGCGTCGGCATGGTCGTCAAGCTGGCGCAGGAGTTCGAGGCGAGCGAACGGGGCGAGCCGACGCTGGAGGCGGCGGACTCGATCTCCCTGCTCGCGGAGCCCCACGGTGGAAGGCTGATTCAGCGCGAGTCTCCCGCAGCGGGCCCGGCGGAGGCCGGCATCGAGGAACTCGCGGCCCTTCCGGTCGGGAGGCGGGACCTGATCGAGTGTCTCCAGATCGCGCGCGGCGCCTACTCGCCGCTCGCCGGATTCATGGACCGGCAGACGCTCGATTCGGTGCTCCGGGATCATCGGCTGCCCGACGGAACGGTCTGGCCCCTGCCGATCCTGCTTCAGGCTCCCGCCGAGGTGCAGTCCCGCGTCGGAGTCGGGGATCGCGTCGCGCTCCGGGACCACGGTGGTGCCGCGCGAGCGCTCCTCGACGTGTCCGACCTGTTCGAGATCGATCTCGACGAGGTCTCCGAGCGCTGGTTCGGAACCGCGGCCGCGGAACATCCGGGCGTGCTGCGCCTGCGCGGGGGCGGCTCGACCTGCCTGGCCGGCGAGGTGACCCTGCTCGACGACGGCGACATCGTCTCGCCCCTCTACTCGCTCCCTCCCGCCCAGGCGCGCTTCATCTTCGTGCGCAAGGGCTGGAACCGCGTGGTCGGCTTCCACACCGGCGCGCTGCCGCTTCGCAGCCACGAGGCGGCTCAGCTCGCGGCACTCGAGACCTCCCACGCCGACGGCCTGCTCATCACACTGGCGGTCGGGCCACACCCTCCCGAGGATCCGGAGCCGGATCTCGTGCTGCAGAGCTACCGCCTGCTGCTGGACTTCGCCGTCTACCCACCGGGCCGCGTCGTGCTCGGTCGCCTGCCGGGCTTCGCACGCCACAGTCCGGCGCGCGAGGCGGTCTTCGGGGCGCTCTGTCACAAGAACCTGGGCTGCAGCCACTTCGCTCTCGCACGCGGTCTCTCCGCCTCCGACGCCGAGGCCCGTGAGATCCAGGACCTGTTCGAGAAGCTCGGAGACATCGGCATCGAGCTGATCGACGTGGACGTGGCCTCCTCCGGCTCCGAGATGCGCGATATCGTCCGCGAGCTGCTGCGAAACGGGGAGCGAAGCCCCGATGCCTGAGCGAAGCGCGCCCGCAGCGACCAAGCCCCCGGCGAGTGGCGCGATCGAGCGTCCGGCCTTCGTGATCGGAACCGGTCGCTGTGGCCTCTCTCCACTGATGGACCTGATCGCGTACCACCGCGACTTCGCCTGGCCGTCGCAGTACAACGACCGCCTCCCGAGCCGGCTGTGGCTCTCCAGACTGTCGCGCCTCTCGGATCTGAATCTCCTGAACAACGGCCTCAAGTTCCGGCTGGGCCGCTACATCCCTCACCACACCGAGACCTTCTCACTCTGGGACGGGATCTTCGCGGGCTTCGGGCGACCGACGCGCGACCTCGTCGCCGGCGACCTCACCGGATACGTCAGACAGCGGTTCCGTCACGTCGTGGCGGAGATCCTGCGACACCAGGGAAAGCAGCGCTTCATCGCGGAGTACTCCGGCTGGTCGCGCGTCGAGTTCATGCGCGAGATATTCCCCGAGGCGCAGTTCATCCACATCGTGCGCGATGGTCGGGCTGTCGCGCACTCGCTGATCCACGTCGACTACTGGGAGGGCTGGCGAGGGGTCCACCAGTGGCGCTGGGGCGTGCCTGCACCGGAGCTGATGGAGTTGATCGACCGCTACGACGGCTCGTTCCTCGCGCTCGCCGCGATCCAGTGGAAGCTCGTGATCCGCAATCTGCTCGAGAAGACCGCCGGTCTCCCGGACACCGACGTCAAGCTCGTACGTTACGAGGACCTCGTCAGCGACCCGCTCGCAACGGCTCGCGACTGCGCTCGGTTCCTCGCGGTCGACCCGGAATCGCCCCACTTCCAGAAGCACGTCGGCACCGTGCCGATCGTCGACGCCAACACGCGCACCCTGCGGATCCCGAGCTGGAGGAAGAACCTGAGCTCGAGCCAGGTCCGCATGCTCGACGACCTGCTCGAGGACGAACTGGAGCACTTCGGGTATCTCTAGCGCCGGAGCAGAGCTCGGACGGGTTGACATCGACTTCGGAATGAGCGTTCATTCCGACTATGAAACCTCGAGACACGGGTCTCGTCGCCGAGCCGAGCGCCAAGCGCGAGGCCATCCTCGCCGCGGCCCTGGAGCTCTTCAGCGAGCGCAGCTTTGCGGGGACGCCCGTCCCTCACGTGGCCTCGAGAGCCGGTGTCGGGGCGGGGACCATCTACCGCTACTTCGCGAGCAAGGAGGATCTGGCCAACGCCGTCTACCAGCGCTGCCAGCGCGATCTGCGCGCGGCGCTGGTGTCGGGAGTACCCCCTAACCTGTCGCCACGTCAGGAGTTTCGCTGGCTCTGGTGCGGGCTCTGGGAGTTCTCGTCGAGTCGCCCGCGGGCCTTTCGCTTCCTCGAGACACACCACCACGCGAGCTACCTCGACGCGGCGAGCCGCGAGAGCCGCGCGTCCGTCGAGGAGCCGATCAGCGACTTTGCCCGCCGGGCGCAGAGTGCCGGAGCCATGCGCGAGGCGCCGCCCGAGCTGCTGCTCTCCATGGTGCTCGGCGCCTTCGTGGGCCTCTTCAAGGCCGCAGATACCGGCCGGATCGAGCTCTCCCCCGAGGTCCTGGCCTGCTCGGAGGAGGCGGCATGGGAGATGGTGCGCGCCTAGAGCGGATTCAGGCCTGGGACTGAATGAACGTTCAGTCTCCTCCTGCATTCCGATCGCGGCTCGAGCTCCAGAGAGAGCCCGCTTGACAATGTAACACGATGTATCACAATTGGACGCATGGGATCCAAGAGCTACGAAGGCTGGGAAGAAGAGCGCCAGGCCCGTCGCGAGCGACATCAGCGACGCCGGCAGCAGGACTCGGACACGCGCGACGAACGCAAGCAGCGGGTGCTCCACACGCGGATCTCGGAGGGACTGGCCGACGACATCCGCAAGGTCGCAGAGGACCTCCGCGTCCCCGTGTCCAACTTGGTGCGCAACGTTCTCGAAGACGTCTTCACCGTGGTCGAGTCCGTCGCGGACAACGTCGGCGACGTGGTGGACGAGGTGATGGGAGAGGTGGACCGGGTCGGGGAGCGACTGCGAAAGCAGGCACACCGCTACTCGCCCGAGAGCTACGAGCAGGAAGACCGCGAGCCTCCTCCCGCCCCCCGCCCCCGCCGCGAGCTTCCCGAGTTTCCCGACGTGGTCGGCTGGCAGCCCCTGATCCTCAACGGGGAGCAGCCGTGTGCGGGATGCGAGCGGAGCATCAAGCGCGGCGCGCGCGCCTTCGCGGGCCTGCGTTCGAGCGGTCTGTCGACCACCTACCTGTGCCGAACCTGTGCGAGCGACGTGATCTGAGCGACGCGGAAGCGACCGAACTCCTCTCTGGCGCTCGGTCTATACTCGCGCCGGAATCACGCCCCGGGCCACGCGGCCCGGCCACAGGAGACCGGCCATGGAGTTCGAGACGATCGTCGCAAAGGTCGAGGGCCCACTCGGGCGACTCACACTGAACCGGCCGGAACGGCTGAACGCCCTCGGGACGACCGTCATGCGGGAGCTCACCGAGGCGGCGGGCTGGTTCGACCGTCAGCCCGAGGTGCGCGTCGTCATCGTGAGCGGCGCGGGCCGAGCCTTCAGCGCCGGGGCGGACCTCAAGGACTCGCCGCTCTCTCGCGCCCCCGCCAGCACCTGGATCGAGCGGCGCGAGGCGGGACAGATCGGACTGCGCATGGCCGATGCGATCGAGCAGATGCGGGCCGTGACCATCGCGCAGGTTCACGGCTACGCGGTCGGCGGCGGCGTCGTGCTGGTGGCGGCCTGCGATCTGCGCGTCGTCGCCGAGGACGCGGTCTTCTTCATTCCCGAGATCGACCTCGGCATCCCGCTCGCGTGGGGCGGCATCCCGCGGCTCGTTCGCGAGATCGGACCCGCACTCACGCGGGAGCTGGTGATGACCTGCCGACGCTTCAGCCCCGAGGAGGCGCGGAACGCCGGCTTCGTCAATCGCGTGGTTCCGCCGGAACGCCTCAGTGCCGAGGTCGAGGAGCTTGCGGCCGAGCTCTGCGCCAAGCCCTGGGTCCCCGTGATCATCACCAAGGAGCACGTCAACTCCGTCACCCGCGCGATGGGCGCCGGATCGGCCGCGTTCGCCGACGGCGACGGGCTGCTCGGCGCCGCGGCCGACCCCGACTCGCGCGAGGCCGGCATCGCCTACCGGGAACGCGCGCTCGGCTCCCCGAAGTCCTAGCTCGCTGGAGGTGACGTCATGTGGCGGCCGCGAACCAGCTGGCTGCTCCTTTTCCTCGTCGCGGTGTCGTGCGCGGCGCCGAGCTTCGAGTCGCGCCACAGAGAAGCCGAGCGCCTGCTCCAACGGGGGGATTCCCGGGCCGCAGCGGAGCAGCTGGAGCTGGCGCTCGCAGGGACCGCCGCGGAGCCGGCCGAGGCCCGATCGCTGGTCGCCGCTCTCACGGATCTCGGGGATATCTACTCCACCTATCCGGAGCTCGGAGAGGGGGAGCGGGCAGAGACGGTGCTCCTCCGGGCGCGCGAGCTGGCGGACACCCACCTGGAAGCGGACGACTCGCTGAGGCTGACGGCCCTGGAGCGGCTCGGTCACTACTACGCGGTCGAAGGTCGCTGGCCGGAGGCGGTGGATCCGCTCGAGGCCTGGCTCGAGGCGGCGGAGCGCTACTACGGTCCGGAGCTCGCGTACCGTGCCCCGACGGCCGGCAGCCTGAAACAGGCGTACGCGCGAACGGGCGCTCAGGAGAAGGCGGCCGCCCTCGCCCAGCGGATCGAGTTTCCGGATCGGCCTCCGCCCGGCTCCCAGGGTCGAGGTGTCTCCGAGATCGATGCCGCGGCGCTCTACCTGGAGCCGAACGTCGTCGACGTCGACGGCACACCCGCCTTCGTCCACTTCGGCGAACGCGACATGCCGCTCACGATCGCCATCCCCCTGCCCGACTCCAGCGCGATCGGCAGCACGCCGGAGGAGACCCGTCGGGCAGCGGTGTCGGGCTTCAACGCCTGGGGCTACGCAATCCGGCGTATCCTGCCCTGGTTCGAGCTCGACGTGCACGAGCAGCACCCGGATCCCGACATCGCCGTTCGCTGGTCGCGACGTCCGCGCGGCTACCTCCCCGGACGCGGGAAGATCGGCTACCGGATCGAGGAGGGCAGCCTTCGCGTCACCGGCGAGGTCGTCCTCTCGACCCAGCCGATCCCGTCCCAGCGGGCTCGCGTCAGCCCGGGAGAGCTCCGCGTGCACGCGATGCACGCATTCGGCTCGGCCCTGGGGCTTCCGGACTGTCGCCGCTGCGACTCCATGATGAGCCTGGCCTGGCTGCGGAGGGACTCCTTCGTCGTGTCCGACCTCGACCTGCGCACCTTCGAGGCGCTCGTGCGGACGCCGAACGGCCTCCGCTCCGACGGGGGCCAGCTCGCGGGAATGCGAGAGCTCGACGCGATTCCCGACGTGCCGGCCGTAGCCGGCGTCCTCGCAGCGCGTCGGGAGCCCGGCGTCCTGGCGGACCTGCCGTTCCTGAACACCGGCCGCGGCGGCTCGGTCTACGTCGATCTCGCCCCTCCGGACGCGGCGTCCCTGGTGCTGACGCTCGACACGGGAGCGATGATCACGATCCTGACCGACGACTACGCGCGCGCCATGGGCATCTCGGTTCGCTCGGCGAAGAGCGACCCGTATCGCCGGTCGACCGTTACCGGAACCCCTCTCGTGTTCTGGGTCATGGGTCAGCGCGCCGTGGGCGGCGGCCGGGGACCCACGCACTTCAACTACGCGCTTCTCGGCTCCGAGTTCCTGGAGCACTACGTCGTCGACATAGACTTCGAGCGTCGACGCGTTCGCTTCCTCGACCCCGAGATGCACGAGGTCGGCGACTCACCCGGCGAGATCGTCGTCGAGCTCTCCATGCGAGAACGGCGCCCCTACGCCCAGCTCGAGCTCGGCGCCGGATCGGTCTGGGCCCTGGTCGACACCGGAGCGGAGTCGCCGATCTCGACGACGGAGGAGCAGGCGCGCAAGCTCGGGATCGAGATCGACCGGAGCGCCGAGCGCAGGAACTACGTGAACGTGCTCGGCACCTCGGTCGACGTGATGCAACGCCTGCCGCAGGCTCGGCTCGGGCCGGTGACGCTCGTCGATCCCGAGATCCACATCGCGCTCTCCGACGAGTCGCAGGTACGCATCGCCCGTTGGCTTCAGGACCAGACGCTCATCGGGATCGAGATTCTCGAGAACTACCGCGTCCGCTTCGACTACCCGCGTGCGAAGCTGGGCCTGACTCCGGCCGGCTCAGACGAACGCTGAGGCAAGAACGGGCCTGGTGAACCCGGCCCGCCCGTGGCGCTCAGTCGAAGATCCGCTCTCCGGTGGCGAAGAGCAGCCAGACGACGAGGCCCACGAGGTAGACGCCGGCCGCGACCCCGAAGACCAGGGCCCACGAGCCGGTCAGGTCGAGGATGAGCCCGCTGACCGTGACGCCGACGATGCCGGGAATGGTCCCGGCCGTGTTGGAGATGCCCATGAGCAGACCGGCGTAGCGCGGCGCAATGTCCAGGTGGTTGACGCCGAAGCCGCCCATGGCAAATGCGCCGAGCGCAGTCGCACACGACATGTACAGGATCGCCGTGGTGGCCGAGGTCACCCCGCCAATGAGAATCAGGAAGAGGGCCGGCCCGGCGAATCCGACGGTCTGCATCAGCTTTCGCACCGTCGTCACGTCGATCCCGCGGCGGATCAGGGAGTCGCTCACCCAGCCCGCGACATTGAGGGCCAGGAAGGAGACGACGAAGGGGATCATCGTGTAGAGCCCCACGTCCGACATGTCGACGCCCAACGCCTGGTTCACGTAGGTGGGCAGCCAGGACAGGAACACGTAGCCGCCCCAGTTGTTGCAGAAGTGACAGACGATGATCGCCCACACGGGTGCGCGAGAGAGCAACTGGCGCCAGGGCAGCTTCGGGATCTCGGTCGGCGGCGGCGTACCCGCGCGGATGTGCGCCAGCTCGCTCGGGCGGATCGAGGCATGCTGCTCCGGGGTCGACGTGGCCAGGAAGTGCCAGAAGACGTACCACACCACGCCGGCGACTCCGAACAGGTAGAACGCCATGGGCCAGCCCAGGCTCACCACGATGACTGGCGTGACGAGCAGCGCGGTGACGGTCCCGAGCGGGATGCCGCTCGAGTTGAGACCGATCGCTCGCGTGACCTCCTGCTGCGGCACCCAGCGCGCGAACAGGCTGTAGACGGACGGAAAGGTGACTCCCTCCCCCATCCCCATCGCGACGCGGGCCAGAAACAGCACGGCGAAACCCGCGGTCGCGGCGGGGGGCGTCAGGACCGTGAACAGCGACCAGAGCAGCACGCCGGCTCCGAGCACGCGCTTGCCGCCGTACCGATCCGCCAGCCACCCGCCCGCGATCTGGGTCGCGAGGTACCCGTAGAAGAAGGAGGAGAGGATCACGCCCTGGAGGGTGCGATCCCAGCCGAACTCGCTCGCCATCGGGATGATCGCGACCGAGATGTTGACCCGGTCGATATAGCAGACGAAGGTGCCGGCGAAGCAGAGCCCGACCAGCGTGAACCGCCTGGGCCAATACTCGCGCCACGTCGGCGCCGCGGACTCCTGCGTCATCCGACGTTCGGCTCCCCGAGAGAGATCCTCCGCATTCTACACGCCGTTCTATAATCCCAGCGTGTCTTCCTACGAGGTGCTCCGGGCGCTCTTCGAGCCGAAGTCGATCGCCGTCGTCGGCGTCTCCCGTTCCGGGAAGCAGGGCGCCACGTTCCTGCAGGAGCTGCTCGATCCCGGCTTCGACGGCGAGGTCTACGTCGTGAACCCGTCGGCGACCGAGATCATGGGTGTCCGGTCCTACCCGGACATCGCCGCCCTGCCGCGGCGCCCCGACCTCGCCGTCCTGGTGCTTCCGGCCGAGCCCGCGATCGAGGTCGTGCGCCAGTGCGCCGAGGCGGGTGTCCCCGGTGCGGCGCTGTTCACGGCCGGCTTCAACGAGGCGCGCACGCCCGAGGGCGATGCCCGCGCGAGGGCGCTCCTCGAGGCGGCGGGGGGACGAACGCGCCTCGTCGGGCCGAACGGGATGGGCCTCTACAACCCGAGTCGAGGGATCGCGATGTTCGGCGGGATGCCGACCAAGGTCGGCGGTGTCGGCCTCATCTCGCAATCCGGGTCCCTGGTGCATTTCCTGGTGAGGGCGCTCAACGCGCGCGGGCTGGGCTTCAGCAAGGCGGTCAGCATGGGGAACCAGCTCGACCTGAACGGCGCCGATTTCCTGGACTACTTCGCCGACTATCCCGACACGACGGTGATCGGGGCCTACATCGAGGGCGTGCCCGACGGCCGCCGCTTCCTCGAGTCCCTGCGGCACGCGGCCGCGAGCAAGCCGGTCATCCTCTGGAAGGCCGGGCGCGCGGCGGGTGGCTCCCGGGCCGCGCAGTCCCACACGGGCCAGCTCGCCGGCGAACACCGCATGTGGCAGGCGATCGCTCGCCAGGCGGAGGCGGTCCTGGTGCGCGAGGCCGAGGAGCTGATCGACACGCTCGTGGCCGCCAGCGCGCTCGGCGGAGGCCGGTCTCTCGGTCGCCGCATCGCCATCGTGACGGGCCCCGGGGGACCAGCGGTCAGCGCGAGCGACGCGTGCGAGGAGTCGGGACTCGTTCTCGCCGAGCTCGGGGACTCGACCCGCGAGAAGCTGGCAGAGCGGATGCCCGCGGCCGGCACGAGCGTTCGCAACCCGGTCGACGTCGGAATGGTGCTGGTCGGCGGCACGGGCGTGTACGGCGAGAGTCTCCGCATCGCGCTCGCCGACTCCGGAGTCGACGCGGCGGTGGTCATCGGCGGCGATGCCGGTGATCCGCAGGGCTTCGCCGGCATGCTGGCCGAAGCATCCCTGCGCAGTGGGAAGCCGGTGATGTACGCGTTGACGCCTGACTACGGGCCGAACGACACGGCCGAGTTCCTCGCCGCACACGGCGTCGCGACCGCGCCGAGCGCCGAGCGCGCGCTGCGCGCCTATGTCCGCATCGTGCTCAGCGCCTCGAGACAGAACGGAGTTCGGCCGGTGACAGGCCCGTCAGACTCGGGAGCGTGAACCAGCGGGAGCTCACTCGCGGTTGATCGAGACCTGAATCGAGAAACTCGCGTCTCGTCAGTTTCGCGGCTGGTTCAGGAAGATCGGCGACGACCAGGCGCGCTCGGACACCGGCGCCAGGCAGTCGTCGTCGAACGGGGTGCGGTAGTCGCCGTAGCAGGGGCGCGTACGCACCGCGTTGCCCTCCGCGTCGAACTCGGTGCGGAGGGTGGCTCCGTTCACAGCGGGGGTCGCCTCCTGGATCGCTCGCGCGTAGTAGAGAACGTCGCGTCCCGAGGTCGCGTACTCGGGATCCTCGAACGCGAACGCACATCCCTCGGGATCGGGGTCGCACGCGAAGCGCAGCCAGGGGTCGTCGATCAGCGCGTCGACCGCCTCGCCGGGCTGCGCCTGGGGCCGGATCCGGACGATCTCGATGGCGGTGATCGCGTGTCGCTCGTCCGCCGGGTGGTAGCACTCGCCGCGGCAGAGGCGCTCGAGCCGCTCGGGGGAGAGCCCGTCGACGCTCTCCTGTGGACAGCCGGGCTTCTGCTTCAACGCACCCACGGCGCGGGCCTCGAAGCGAGGCGCCTCGCCAAACGCGTGCTCGCTCCCCATCGGAGACACGCCCTCGGGACCGTTCAGCAGGTCGAACCAGAGCAGGATGCGCGGGCCGCTCGTGCCGTAGACCTCGCGCCGCTGGAGCGCCCCCCAGATCGACTCGCGATCCGAGCGGTCGGCGTGCACGGCGACCAGCCCGCCGGTGTAGAAGAAGCTGGCGACGCGCTCCGTCTCGCGGGCCAGGAGCCCACTCCCGACCGAGACCTGCTGGGGGCGACGCGGGTCGGCGTCGCCGACCCCCGCGAGGCGCCGGCCCAGGTTGCGATAGAACTCGGAGCGGACTCCCGCCATGTCGGCCATCCTGCGGCGCTCGTACTGCTTGTAGCCGGTGCCGGGCCGAGCCTTGTGGTTGTCGCTCGACGCGATGAAGCCCCAGCGGAAGCGCAGCGGTTCGCCGTCGGTGCCCAACTCGTCGAAGTTCGATAGCGCCATGGCGTATTGGACCGACTCCTGCGGGCGATGGCTGAAGGCGGGCTTGAAGCAGTCGCGGCACTGCCCGCAGTCGAGCCAGTCGGTGACCTCCGAATCGGGGAACACGAGGTTGGGCGCAACGTTGGCCTCGAGCACGAGCCGCCGGGCCTCCTCCACTCGCGCCTCGCACTCCTCGGCGGGGAGGTCGCCGCAGCGCTCCCGCATGATCTCGCCGGCGCGCCAGCAGCAGGGCAGGTACTCGGGGGTCGGCGCCGGGCAGACGCGCTCGCCGTCCGCTCCGATCTCGAACTCCCGCCATGCGCGGTAGTCCTCCGAGTTACCGTGGCCCGACATGATCTCGACCAGGGTCTGCTGCTCCGGGTCGTGCTGGCTCGCCGTGAGCTGCTTGTCGAGCGAGCTCCCGGGCGGCACGTAGCTGCCCCACGCGGTGCCGTGGGGGATCACCAGCGGACCGAGGTCCCACTGGTCCAGCTTCTCGAAGAGCCGCCCGGGAGTCGTAGCGGCCTCGATGCAGTCGTCCGGAAGCGCTCGCACGTCTACCCCCTTGGGACAGCGGGGCGTCGCGGCGAGCGTGTCGATCAGCCACACGAAGTCCGCATACTCCCCCCAGTTGAGGGGGTCGAGCCAGCCGCAGGGCTTGATCTGCTCGAAGCCCGAGACGAGGCCGCCCTCCCCTTCCACCGAGCCGATCGGACGGCTCGGCAGGTCGGCTTCGGCGGTGCCGGGAAAGATCACGTTCTTGTGTCCCCAGTGGGTCTCCGGAGACATCCCGACCTGTGTCCACTCGAAGCCGGTGAAGGCGACCAGGTCGGGGTTGGCGGGATCGCCCGCGCGCGCGTTGCACTGCCGGGTGGTCTCCTTCTCCTCCGCCCAGTGCGCCGGGGTCAGGTTCTCCGCGTGATCGGTCAGCGAGTAGAAGTCCAGGGCCGCGCAGTAGCGGGCAAAGTCGCAGGCGTCGGCGGGCGGATGCGCCCCCTCGCCCGACACGAGCGGCAGCGAGTAGAGGAACGCATCGAAGGAGTAGGTGGAGTGGACGTGCAGGTCGCCGAACAGGACCCGCTTCGAGGAGCGATCGGCCGCGGGCACCTCGGAGCGCTGGGCAACGGCCTCGAGTGCGGCGGCCTGCCTCTGATCGGCCGCCTCGAGCGTGGCCTGCGGCCTCCGCGGTCCCTCGATTGTACCGGCCGAGCGCTCTCCTCCCCAGCAGGCGAGGCTGCCCGCCGCCAGGATCCCGAGGGGGACGAGCCACCGACCGAGTCCCAGCCGGCTCGACGCTCCGCATCCGTTGGTGATACCTCGATCGTCCCGAATCCGAATCATGCTCGATCCTCCGATCTTCGGTGCCGTATGAACGACCTGCCTGCGCCGGCCTACCCCCCTCCGTTCCGGATGAGCTGGCCGTAGTACCGGATGATGTCGGCGTAGTTGGCGACTCCGATGCGCTCGTTCGTGCCGTGGATCCGGCCGAAGTCCCCCGGCTGCAGCTGCCAGGGGATGAAGCGGTAGCCGTTCTCCGAGATGCCGCGGTAGTGCCTCGTGTCCGTCCCCCCGATCACCAGCCCTGGCGCGACCAGCACGTCCGGAAACACCTCGCGGATCGAGCGGCTGACCGCTTCGAAGCCTGCGCCGTCGATCGACGACACCGGTGACGGGTCTGCACCGATGGAGCCGCTCGTCTCGACCGTCACCCCTGGATCGTCGATCACCTCGCTCGCGTGCGCCAGGACATCGTCGACCGTGTCGCCCGGCAGGATCCGAAAGTTGACGATGGCGTGGGCCTCGCTCGGCAGCACGTTCGCCTTGACCCCCCCGCCGATGATCGTGGGTGCGGTGGTCGTGCGCAGCATGGCATTCGACGCTGCACTCTGCTCCATTCGGTCCACGATCAGGCCCTCGATCAGCCAGCGATTCGCGAACAGCAGGCGCTGCCCGAAGTCCATCTCGGGCGCGAGGAAGTCGAACATCGCGCCGATTGCCCCGTCGAGCCTAGCCGGCATCGGGCTCGCCTCGAGTGCCGCTACGGCCCGAGACAGGGTCCCGATGGTGGTCTCCGCGGGCGGCGCCGAAGAGTGACCACCCTGACCGCGCGCGGTCAGGCGCAGCGAGACGTAGCCCTTCTCTGCCAGGCCGATGATCGCCGTCGGCTGCTCGATGCCGGGAGTCATGCCCTCGACGATGGCCATCCCCTCGTCGACGGTATAGGCGAGTCGCACGCCGCGCTCCTCGAGCAGCGCGACGATCGAGACCGCCCCCTGCCCCCCACCGATCTCCTCATCGTGACCGAAGGCGAGGTAGATCGTGCGCCTGGGCGCAAAGCCGCCGGCGAGCAGGGCCTCGATCGCCTCGAGCGGAGCGGTGGTGGACGCCTTGTTGTCCAGGGCACCGCGTCCCCAGACGTAGCCGTCGGCCACGACGCCGCCAAAGGGCGGGTGGGTCCATCTCTCCTCGGTGCCGGGCTCGACCGGAACGACATCCAGGTGCGACATCAGCAGGATGGGCTCTAGCGTCCGATCACTCCCCTGCCAGCGGTACAGGAGCGAGTAGTCGGCGACGACCTCTCGGTCGAGCGTGCGGTGCACGCGCGGATAGGTCCGCTCGAGATAGGCGTGGAGTGCTCGAAATGGCGCAGCATCGAAGTCCTGCGGATCCTGGTACGAGATCGTCCGGAGCTTCAGGGTCTCCGCGAACCGCATGGCCGCGGCCTGCTCGTCCACGTCAAGAGTCTCGGCGGGCGGAACCTCGACCTGCCTGGACTCGAGTGACAGCCCGCGAACGACCATGATCGCGGCGACCAGCGCGAGAGCCATGACCGCCAGCCCGAGAGCTCTCTTCATCGCCTCTCTCCCCTGCTCAGCCAGAAGCCGACCCGCCGCCCGAGCGAACCCGATGCTCTGCGGTGGCGGCCGTGCTCGACCAGTCTAGACGGTCCTGGCCCACAAGGTGCGGGATGCGGGGTGCGGGGTGCGGGCAGCCGCGAGCCGGACCGCGGCGACTCCGAGCCCCGCGATCTCGCGTAACATGGTCCCGCCAGAGGGAAGCCTCGAGCAGATCGACGAGAGGGCGAACGTCGGGAAAGGAGCATCCAGTGGCCGACGGCAGTGAGGAGCTGATCTTCGAGGTCAGCGACGGGATCGGGGTGATGACGCTGAACCGCCCGAGGAAACGGAATGCGCTATCGCGCGCTCTGCGGCGGGCGATCGTCGAGCGCCTCGATCTGTCGGCGGCCGACGACTCGGTGCGCGTGCTGATCCTGACGGGTGCGGATCCGGCCTTCTGCGCCGGCTTCGATCGCTCCGAGTTCGGTGCGGAGCCCGAGTCCATGGCAGAGATCTTCGCCGAGTCGATGGCCTACCACCGGCGCGTCTACACGTTCGAGAAGCCGATCATCGCCGCCGTGAACGGCCCGGCGCTCGGCGGGGGCTGCGACCTCGCAGCGCTGTGTGACGTGCGGATCGCGGCCAGCACCGCCTCGTTCGGCCAGCCCCAGGTGCGGTTCGGTGCGCCCGCCATGTACGGTCTGATGCGAGAGGTGCTGCCCGAGGGGGTGGCGCGCGAGATGTGCCTCACGGGGCGCCGCTACGACGCCCTCGAGGCGCAGGCGATCGGGTTGGTGAACCGCATCGTCGAGCCGCCGAAGCTACAGGATGCGGCTCGCGGGATCGCGCAAGAGATCGCGACGCTGCCGGAGGGCCTGGCCAAGGCGACCAAGGGGATGTTCGTGGGCGAGCAGCCTCCGCTGTTCCAGTCGTAGAGCGATGCGAAGGAGGCTCGAAGCGCCAGTCGCTGCACCGATCGCCACCAGGGTGATGCGTCACCTCACGGAGGAGTCATGAGTCCGGACACGATGCTGCAGAACGCACTCCCCGACGTCGCGAGCGACGTGCGGGTCGAGGGGCTCGACGCCGAGGTCGAGATCCTGCGCGACGCGTACGGCATTCCCCACGTACGCGCGGCCTCGCACCTCGACGCCTTCTTCGGTCAGGGCTTCGTCGCGGCTCAGGACCGCCTCTGGCAGATGGAGGTCGACCGCCGGCGCGCCGCCGGCCGCTGGGCCGAGGTCGTGGGCCCGCCCGGAGTCCAGGACGACAGCTTCATGCGCCGGGCCGGGATCGCGCGCAGCGCTCGGCTCGACTACGAGGCGTTCTCCGACGTGACGCGCGGGGTGGTCGATGCCTACGCGCGCGGGGTGAACGCGTTTCTCGCGACGAGCGAGCGGCTGCCGGTCGAGTTCGCGCTCACCGGGGTCCGGCCCGAGCCGTGGGAGCCCTGGCAGTGCGTCGCCGTCTACAAGGTGCGCCACGTCTACATGGGCCCGCTCTACCGCAAGCTGTGGCGGGCCGCCCTGCTGCGCGAGCACGGTCCCGAGCTCCTGAGCCAGATGCGCGCGGACTCGAGCGACGGCGAGCTTCTGGTGGTTCCGCCCGGCGAGGCCTACCGGGCAGCCGTGGCAGACGCGGCCCTCCTCGCCGCGAACGTCGAGGCGCTGGCCCAGATCCCGGACGCGGAAGGCGCGAGCAACAGCTGGGCGCTGCACGGGAGCCGCACCGCCTCGGGAAAGCCCCTGGTCGCGGGCGACCCGCACCGCGCGCTCGACATGCCCAACACCTACTACCAGAACCAGCTGAGCTGCCCGCGCTTCGACGCGATCGGTCTCTCGTTCGCGGGCGTGCCGGGCTTTCCCCACTTCGGCCACAACGCGAGCGTCGCCTGGTGCATCACGCACGCGATGTCCGACGACCTGGACCTGTTCGTCGAGCGCTTCGACCACGGCGCGCCGCCGGTGGAGCAGTGGACCGAGTCGATCGCCGTGCGCGACGCCGAGCCACTCGAGCTCGCGGCTGCACGGACCGAGCGCGGCGGAGTCGTTCTGGGCGGACCCGACCAGGGCATCGGAATCTCCCTGTGCTGGACCGCGACGGCCGCTCGCGACACCACGTTCGAGGCGCTGCTCCCGATGCTCGATGCCGACTCGGTCGCGAGCTTCAGCGAGTCGATGCGCCCCTGGGTGATCCCGGGCAACAACCTGATCGTGGCCGACGTCGCGGGCTCGATCCGCTACCGGTTCCGGGGACGGCTGCCGATTCGCAGCGCTGCCAACGCCTGGACGCCGGTCCCCGGCTGGACCGGCGAGCACGACTGGCGGGGGTGGGTGCCGTTCGAGGAACTTCCCGAGGCGACGGACCCCGACGGGGGCTGTCTCGTCACCGCCAACAACCGGATCGCGGACGATGGCGCTCCCTACATCAGCATCGACTTCGACGGCCCGAATCGCGCCCGCCGCATTCTCGAGCGACTCCAGCCACTCGAGGCCGCAACGGTCGAGGACATGAAGTCGATTCACGCGGACGACGAGTCAGCGGTGGCGCCCCTGTTCGTGCGGGCGCTCGCAGGGATCGAGGCTACGGACGAGGAGACGCGAGCCGCCCTCGAGCACCTGCGCGAGTGGGACGCCTCGATGAACGTCGACTCCGTGGCCGCCACGATCTACGCTGCGTTCCGCGAGCAGCTCACACTGCTGGTCGCCGAGTCGGCGAGGCTCCACGGCGAAGGCCTGGGCCGCCTCGGGGCCGGAGCGCGCCCCCTCGAGCGGTCCATGTATCTCTGGTACGCGATCCCGGGACTGCTGACACAGAGACGCGACGGCCTGCTGGCCGAGACAGATGACTGGGACGCACTTCTCGAGACCGCCTTCGCGCGAGCCCTCGCGTCTCTGCGCGAGCGGCTCGGACCGGACATGGACGGCTGGACGTGGGGTCGCGTGCACCTGACCCTCTGCTTTCACCAGCTCTCGCTGGACTTCCCACCCGCGCGTGAGGTGCTCACCGCGCCGCGGCTGCCGATCGGCGGCGATAACGACACCGTCCGGTGTGGGATCGTGATTCCGGGCTACGGCCTGCTCTCGGCGGGAGCTTCGGTGGCCCGCTACGCGTTCGACCTCGCCGACTGGGAGCGGAGCGGCTGGGTCGTCCCGCACGGCATTTCGGGTCACCCTGGAAGCGCCCATCACAGCGATCAGCTCGAGCCGTGGTCGAACGTCGACCTGGTTCCAATGCACTACGCTCGCGCCGTGGTCGACGCCGCGGCGAAGACGCGCCAGCGCCTGCTGCCCCGGACGTGACGGTTCGACACCATCAGCGCCTCGCGTATCTCCTCGCCGTCGCACTGACACTGCTCGTCCCTCGTGGCGTCTCCGCGGACCCCCAGTGGACGCTACCCGAGCCCGGAGACTGTGGCGCGGCGCGACCCGTGAACGGGTCGGCGGACCCGGCCGGCTCCGGAGTCCCGTTCGAGGCCGGGGACGTCTTCGGCTTCGACCGACTGAGTGCGCTCGAGCCCTATCTCCCGCGGGAAGTCTGGCAGCGCCGCGATCACTTCTTCTTCGAGGGCATGCGCCTCGAGATCGGTCCCTGCTTCCGCAGCTACGCGCCACCGGGCTTCTTCCCGCAGGCCACGCAGACGTTCGCCGGCCGGGCGCGAGCCCTGGAGAGCGGGGGGCTCGAAGGCGTGGCGGCGGGGCTCCCGTTCGAGCCTGCCTCGATCGACGCGGGCGATCCCCAGGCGGGGCAGATGTGGGCGTGGAACGTCGCGCGACGCTACCGCGGAGCGGGAAGCTTCGGCGATCTCAGGC
>CAZLBF010000342.1:0-11531 GCA_964557495.1 uncultured Myxococcales bacterium
CATTCCAAATGCGCTACCCGACTGTCGCTGGCACTCCGTGCAGTGGCACGCCGTAACCACCTTCGGCTCTCCAGCGATCCGGTATCTCAGCCGCCCACACTGGCATCCGCCCGTCCGCGTCACTCCCATCCGCATCTCCGGGGTCCAGCCTACGGGTCCTGCTGCTCCGGCGAGCCGCCCGCATGCCGCCCGACAAGGCGCTGCAGCTGACGAGCCGCAGCGCGTTCCAATCGATCCATGGTAGCCACCCCGAGAGCATGCGAACATCTGCGGTCGCCATCGCCAACAGCCCCGAGGCCGCCGATCACGGAGGACGTGCTCGTCGACTGGCACCTCACCGCGACCCAGTTCCCCGACGGCGCCATGCTCCAGCGCAGGCTCTGACGGTCGCGGGAGGCACCGCCCCGACCGGAGCCGGGGCGGTGTCACTCGGCCCAAAGAGCCGGCTATGCCTGTGCGCGCCGTCGCCGCAGGATCGCGACGCCCGCGAGTCCGAGTCCGAGCAGCAGCGAGGCCGTTGGCTCCGGGACGCCCTGGATCGTTCCGGGACTGCCGACGTCGAGGCCGCTGTTCCCTCCGCTCGCCGAGCTGGTGTAGGCGCTGTTCACCCCGCTCACGCTGAGAGCCCAGTTCGAGCCGACGTTGAGCGGCCCACCGACCAGGTAGATCGACGCGAACGTGTCGTCGTCCGGCCACCCGTTGGCGAAGTTGTCGTAGGTCAGATCGATCTCGGCATTCGCGAAGTCGCGCGAGCCGTAATTTGCGAGGCTCGTCCAGAGCCCGATCTGATCACCGCCCTGGTTGAGCGCCGGCCAGGAGGTCACGCCGATCACGTTGATTGGCGATCCCCAGGCGGACTCGAAGTCCGTGCCCAGAAGCAGATCCGCGTTGTAGAGGATGGCAGTCTGGTGAGCGGGAACCGAACCGGACGCGATGTTGGAGGCGCCCAAGGCTGTCCCGGCGGTATCGTCGAACACTGCCCCGGCGAGGTTCACCGCAGATGCGTCGGGGTTGTAGACCTCGAGCCACTCCCAGCCGGGCTCCGAGCTATCCGGGTTGTACATTACCTCCGTGAAGATCAACCCGGCGTGCGCCGGACCGGCTGCGAGAAGAAGGGACGTCGCCACGACTGCGACTACTCCGAGCACTGAACTGAGCTGAATCCTGCTATTGAGTCTGATCGATGCCACCGATTCATCCTCCATCGGCTACGCCACATGCGCTCGTCCACGCTCCGGTGCCCTGCGCGTCGGTGCGCAGGGCTGCGCGGTCGTGGGTAGTTGCGGCGAATGGATGTCCCACATGGAAGGGACAGTGTTCGACGTGTGGATGCGCGGTGGAGTCAGATGCGGGTGCCGAGCTGACGTCGGAGCTTCAACGCAGATCTAGAAGCTGCGATGAGCGGAGCATTCCTCCCATAAGCGCAGCTACGGTTATATCACGCGTACATCGTCGGTAGTCGTGTTCTTGAGCCTTGGAAGCGAGCTTCAACACGACCGGTCACTCAGGGAATAACCCCAGCCTATTCGGGTCCTACGCAGCGAGTTGCACGTCGGAACGTCCGCTTCGACTCGCGAGCTTTCCCTCGCCCTGAGCGTTATTGCACCATTTCCACCGTAACGCGACGGGCGAAGGCCGCCACCGCGTCGCTGATCTCGTCCAGCACCTCCGCCTCGCTGCGGCCGGAGCGTTTGAGGACGTGGAACGAGTGGTCCGCGCCCTCGCTCACGTGGAGCGCGGCCCGTGGACCCAGCGCGTCGCAGACGGGCCGGAGCAGGTCGAGATCCGCGAGCCGGTCTCGCGTTCCCTGCAGGAAGCACATGGGAAGCTCCACCTGCGCGAGGTGCGCGGCGCGCTCGCTGCCGGGCCGGCCGGCCGGGTGGAGCGGGAAGCCGAGGAAGACGAGACCGCGCACGTCCGGGAGTCCCTCCTCGGCGGCCGCCAGCGACGTCATGCGTCCCCCCATCGACTTTCCGCCCGCGAGCAGCGGCAGTCCGCGCGCGCGGCGGCGCCCTTCGGCGACCGCCGCGCGAACCGTCGCGAGCAGAACGGGTCGTGGGTCGACGCGCCGCGCGCCCGCCTCCATGTAGGGGAACTGGTAGCGGAGCGTGGCGATCCCGCGGTCCGACACCGCGGCCGCTATCCGCTCCATGAAGGGGTGCCGCATCCCGGCGCCCGCGCCGTGGCCGAGCACCAAGAGCGCACTCGCGCCGCGCGGGCGCAGCAGCAGCCCGCTCACCTCGCCGGCGCGCGGGCCGGCCTGGAAGCGGATGTCGCGGGGGGCCGCCATGCCGCAGCCTAGCACCGACGACCCGGCGAGAGCTCCGGTCTCAGTCCAGGCGCGGAATGGTCGGGGTGGAGCCGTTCGTCTCGGCCACGGCGAGCTCGGTCGGCGCGTTCCCCTCGCGGAAGGGCTGGAAGACATAGTTCTGCGCGCCGGGTGGGGCGAGCAGACCGGTCTTCTTGTCCATGCGGATGAAGATGATCCCCTCGGGCACCGAGAACTCGCTCGGAGCCTTGGCGCGCAGCACCCGCCCCATGAAGTCGACGAAGACCGGGCTCGCCGCGCGGGAGCCGCTCTCGTTCTTGCCGAGCGGCTGAGCGACGTCGTACCCGACCCAGGTTCCGGCGACGATCTCCGGCGTGAAGCCGATGAACCAGGCGTCGTGCATCTCGTTCGTCGTGCCCGTCTTTCCCGCGATCGGCCGCTTGAGCGCCTTGGCGCGCCAGCCCGTTCCCTCCCGCACCACGGTCTGCAGCAGGTCGGACATCAGGAACGCGATCTCGGGCTCCAGCCCCTCGTCCTCGGGCTCGAGCGGCTTTACCCGTCCGTCCTGGCCCTCCTCGTCCTCATCGCCGTCCTCGCCCCGCAGGTCGGTGAGCACCCGCCTCAGGGCCGAGCCTTCTTCGGGCCCCGCCTCTCCATCCTCGTTCTCCGCCGCGAGCTTCGAGCGCATCAGCTGCACGCCGGAGTCCAGGAGCTCGCCGTCCCGGTTGAGGATCTCCCGGATGAAGACAGGCTCGTGGCGCCTTCCGCCCGACGCGAACGTCCCGTAGACGCGGACCAGCTCGCCGAGCGTCGTCTCGCTGTGGCCGAGGCCGACCCCTAGCTCGTATCCGAGCGGGCTGTCCATGCCGAGCGACTTCGCCATGCGCAGGACGGGCCGGAGACCGATGTCGTGCAGGATCTTGATCGTCGCCAGGTTCCGCGACTTCGCCAGCGCCTCGCGCAGCAGGATCGGGCCGTAGAACTTCTCGGAGTAGTTGTGAGGCTTCCAGACGAAGCCGGTCTCGGTGTCGGAGGACACGAACGGCGTGTCGTAGACGATCGTGGCGGGCGAGTAGCCCTCGTGCAGCGCCGCGGCATAGACGATCGGCTTGAAGGCGGAGCCCGGCTGCCGCTTCGACTGTATGGCCCGATCGAACTGGCTGCGGTCGAAGCTGTAGCCGCCGATCAGCGCCCGCACGTCACCCGACTCGACGTCGAGCGCAACGAGCGCCCCTTCGGCGAGCGGCTCCTGGAAGAGCGTGAAGGTCGGGACGGGGTCCTCCGCCTCCTCGAGGAAGGTCTCTCCGGTCTTCTCGATCTCGACGAGGAAGCCCGGCCGCAGCGCCTGGCTCACTCGGTCCAGCTTCGTCGCCAGTCCGTCCACTTCGGGGTCCGGCTCGCGCGCCCACGCGACCTCCTCGAGTCCAAGGGTCGTCTCGCGTCCGCCGCCGAGTCCGAGTCGCGCGATCTCCGCCTCGTCGTCGACCTCGATGACGAGCGCCTGCACCACCGCCTGCTTTTCCCAGGGCCCCTCGCCGTTCTCCTCTCCGATCGCCTCGAGCGTCGCCTCCCACTCCTCCTCGGGAACCTCGCGCTCGGGACCGCGATAGCCGCGCCGCCGATCGTGTGCCCGGAGTCCGGTGCGCACCGCGCTGTAGGCGGCGTGCTGGTCGCGCACGACCAGCGTCGTGTGGACCGCGAGTCCGCCGGTCAGGACCTCGTCCTCGCCGAACTCGTCTACCAGGTAGCGGCGCACCTCCTCGACGAAGTAGGCGGATACGCGGCGGTCCTCATCGATCCGTCGCGGGCTCAGGACGGTCGGCTCGGCGACCGCCAGCTGGTGCTCCTCCGGCGAGATGTAGCCCTCTTCCTCCATGCGGCGCAGCACGAACAGCTGGCGCGTCCGCGCGAACTCCGGGTTGTTGAACGGCGTGTAGCGGGACGGGGCGGGCACGACGCCCGCGATCAGTGCGGCCTCGGCCAGCGTGAGCTCCTCGACCGACTTGCCGAAGTAGACCTGGGCGGCGGCCTCGACGCCGTACGCCCCGGATCCCAGGTAGATCTGGTTCAGGTAGAGGTACAGGATCTCGTTCTTGTCGAGGTGCTCCTCGATCCGCATGGCGAGCACCATGTCCTTGATCTTGCGGATGTAGGTCCGGTCCGAGGTCAGGAGGAACGTCTTGGCGACCTGCTGGGTGATGGTGCTCCCACCCTGCTTGATGCCGCCAGCGCGCAGGTTGGCCCAGGCGGCCCGGGTGATTCCCGTGAAGTCGAGCCCGGCGTGCGTGTAGAACGAGTCGTCCTCCGCCGCGACGAAGGCCTTGACCAGGAACTCCGGGACCACTTCGATGGGCACGATCTCGCGGCGCTCCCGCGCCAGCTCGCCGATCACCTCGCCGTTGGCCGAGTAGATGCGCGTGATCAGGTTCGGCCGGTAGTCGTCGAGCGAGTCGAGCTCCGGGAGGTCCCGGAGGATCAGGGCGTAGAAGAGCCCGATACCCACCGCGCCGACGAGCACGGCCAGGAAGCCGAGCGCGAGCAGCAGCTGAGCGAGACGTCTCAAAGTAAGCATGACCCCCGCGGTGGCGAACCACCGACCTCGAACCTAGCCCAGGCCCGAGGCCCCTTCAAACGTCTCACGCGCCTGCATCCGGGCTGCGCCATCACCGAGATCCCCATCGGAATCAACCAGTTGCGCAGGATGCGCCGTTTGACACCCAACCGGGTCGCGCCTAGCATCGGCTGCGGTGCGACACGCCTTCATCGTCGACCCGCTGGCCTCGCTCAGTGTCGGTCAGGACACGACAATCGCGTTCATGCGCGAAGCGCAGCGCCGCGGGCATGAGATCCACACCTGCGGAGTCGGGAGCGTCGCCGTGTCTCCGGGGGGCCGGACGACGGCCCGCCTGGCGCCGACCCGGATGCTCGAGGGGGACCCGTGGTACGCCGCGGAGATGGAGGTCGAGTTGCCGCTCGACGAGTTCGACGTGGTGTGGATGCGCAAGGACCCCCCCTACGACCTCGACTACATCTACGTGACCCACCTGCTGTCGCTGGTGCACCCGCCCACCCTCGTAGTGAACGATCCGCGCGGGCTCAGGGAGGTCGACGAGAAGCTCTACGCGCTTCGCTTCCCCGAGCTGTGCCCCGAGACCCTGGTGACGCGCAGCATCGAGAAGCTGATGGAGTTCCGCGAGAAGCTCGGCGGCGAGATGATCATCAAGCCGCTCGGCGGCTGCGGCGGCGAGGGGGTTTTCCACCTGTCGCCGGACGATCGCAACGTGCGCGCGATCCTGGAGATGGCCACCGAGCACGGCCTCCGCTATCAGCTCGCCCAGCGCTACGTTCCCGAGATTCGCGAGGGGGACAAGCGGATCATCCTGGTCGAGGGGGAGCCGATTGGGGCGGTGCTGCGAGTACCGCTGCACTGGGAGTCGCGAGCGAACTTCCACGTCGGCGGGAGAGCCCAGCAGACCGAGATCACCCCGCGGGAGCGCGAGATCTGCGACAGCATCCGCCCGGCGCTGGTCCGAGAGGGCATCGTGTTCGCGGGAATCGACGTGATCGGCGACTGGCTGACCGAGATCAACGTGACGAGCCCCACCGGAATTCGCGAGATCAACGAGCTCGACGGTACCGCGCTCGAGATGAACGTCCTCGACGCGGTCGAGCGTCGCGCGGACGCCCGACGGAGCGGGGGGGGCGCCGGGGGCGCGGCCTGAGGGGCTGACGGGCCGGACGGCGCCCCCGTCGCTCGGCCCAGGGAGCGAGCACGTTCTTTCCCCCAACGGGGGGCGGGTGGTCTAGTCTTAGCCGGGCCGAGGCGGGCGGATCCGTCCGGCGAGCCGGGGGACGAGAGGGATGGGCATCGATCTCCAACTTCTGCAGGAGCAGCGTCGACAGACGCTCGAGGACACCGACTTCCCGGAGCTGGGACGGCGGATCCGGGGCAAGGTCCGGGACAGCTACGTGCGAGACGGGCGGCGGATCATGATCGCCACCGACCGCCTCAGCTGCTTCGACGTCATCGTCGGGACGATCCCCTTCAAGGGCCAGGTCCTGAACCAGCTCGCGGCCTTCTGGTTCGACAAGACCCGGGAGATCGCGCCCAACCACCTCGTGTCGGTGCCCGATCCGGTCGCGTCGGTGGTCCGGGAGTGCAAGCTCATCCCGGTCGAGTTCGTGTTTCGGGCCTACCTGACGGGGTCCTCGGGGACGTCGATCTGGTTCGCGTACGAGCGGGGAGACCGCGAGTACTGCGGACACCGCCTCCCCGACGGGATGCACAACCACGAGCAGCTGGCCGAGCCGCTGCTGACCCCGACCACCAAGGCCGAGCAGGGCGAGCACGACGAGCCCATCTCGCGCGAGGAGCTGATCCGGCGCGGAGCCCTGTCGGAAGAGCTCTACGACCGCGCCGCCGAGCTGACCGGGCGGCTCTTCGCGGAGGGGCGCCGCTGGGCCGAGAGCCGCGGGCTCATCCTCGTCGACACGAAGTACGAGCTGGGCCTCGACTCCGAGGGGGAGCTGGTCGTGATCGACGAGATCCACACCCCCGACTCCTCGAGGTACTGGTACCGCAGCACCTACGAGCAGGCCCTCAGCCAGGGCCGCGACCCGCAGGCACTCGACAAGGAGTACGTCCGCCGTTGGCTCTCGTCGGAAGGCTGGCGTGGTGACGGACCCCATCCGACGCTGCCCGATCAGGTCGTCTGCGAGGCTGCCCGTCGCTACATCGAGACCTTCGAGACGGTCACCGGCGCTGGCTTCGAGCCCTCCACCGACCCCCCCGTGGAGCGACTCCGACGGAATCTCGGCGAATTTTTCGCTCCGAACGTTTGACAAGCCGGAATTTCCTTCCAAAACTCTGAGTTGGTCCGACGAGGACCACACTTTTGCCGAGGGAACCGAGGACTTCACCCGTCGTGACGTCCCTGCTTCCGGAGGCAACCAGGGGGGTAATTCATGGCAACCAAGGTTGCCCGAACGGGCATCAAGCGAGAGTCGGGGTATCTCTACTACCTCGACAAGCGGGGCGACATCTCACGTGTCGCCATGGCACGCGGCGGTGGCAAGCAGCCGAAGAGCCGACCGCAAAAGGTGGAGAAGGCCGGCGTCGAGCGTGAAGACGGCTTCCTCTATTTCATCGACAAGCAGGGCGACATCTGCCGGACGCGGATGGCTCGACGGGGCACGGGTCGTCGCAAGACCACGGCTCGCAAGCGGGCCGCTCCCAAGCGGAAGACGACCGCCCGCAAGAAGACCGCGCGCAAGAAGACCGCTCGACGGAAGCCGGCGCGCAAGAAGACTGCACGCAAGAAGCCGGCGCGCAAGAAGCCGGCGCGCAAGAAGACCGCTCGACGGAAGACTGCGCGAAAGACGACCGCCCGACGCAAGACGGCGCGGCGCCGACGCTAGTCGATTTCGTTCCAACAAGAGAGGTTGGACGTAGAACGGCGGGGGCGGCCCTATGGGTTGCCCCCGCCTCTGCGTTGGGGCCCCGGAACGGCCCGGCGTCGGAGTCGGCCCCACGCATGCCTCGCCCGGTGCTAGGCTAGAGCGCCATGGGGGAGTACATCGCGACCACAGAGATCGAGTCGCCGATCGGTCGGCTGCGGCTGGCCGCAACGCGCAAGGGACTGGTGCGCCTGTCGCTACCCCGCGAGAGCGGCAAGGGGTTCGCGAGCTGGCTCACGCGGAGGGTGCCCGACGGGGAGGCGGTCGACTGGCTGCCGCACCTCGACACGGCCCGGCGCGAGCTCGAGGAGTACTTCGCGGGCACGCGCGAGCGCTTCGGCGTGCCGCTCGACCTGCGCGGCACCGAGTTCCAGCTCGCCTGCTGGCGGGAGCTCTGCTCGATTCCGCTCGGCGAGACGCGCAGCTACGCCGAGCTGGCTCAGGCCGTCGGTCGGCCGAAGGCGGTTCGCGCCGTCGGCGCGGCGAACGGTGCCAACCCGGTCCCGCTGATCGTTCCCTGCCACCGCGTGATCAACACGGGAGGCAAGCTCGGCGGCTACGGCGGCGGGCTCGAGACCAAGCGCCGCCTGCTGGCCTTCGAGCAGTCGGTCGAGCCCCGAGGGTCGCTGCTCTAGAATCCCCGGATGGACACGCTCCAGCTCCGGGTCGAGCACCGCCCGCCCGAGCCGCGGGACGAGCCCTCCCCGACGGGCTTCGTTCACGTCGAGAACGCATGGACGCAGGCCTACCTGCTGGTCCCGGACGAGATCGACCCCGATCGGCGGTACCCGCTGATCACCGTGCTGCACGGCGCCGGTCGCCAGGACGACGCGCTGGCCAAGGCGTACCGCGACGAGCCCGAGCGCAGGCAGGCGCTCTTCCTGATCCCGCGCTCGACGGCCATGACCTGGGACCTGATCGCCTCCGAGCAGCGGCCCGACCTCGACTTCCTCGAGTTCGCCTACGACCTGGTCTACCGCCGCTACCCGATCGACCCGGCGCGTCAGGGGATCATCGGCTACTCCGACGGAGCGAGCTACGGCCTCTCCTACGGGCTCTCCAACCCCGGCATCTTCCAGGCCGTCATGGGCTGGGCGGCCGGCTTCAAGGTGATCGACGAGCGGATCCTCGATCCGGCGGGGCCGAAGCCGTGCGTGCTGCTCGAGTACGGCACGCACGATCAGCTCTTCCCGTTCGAGCGGGTCGCCCTCCCGATGCGCGCCGACCTGGAGCGGCGCGGCTACCAGGTCGAGTTCCGCGTGGACGAGGGCGGCCGCCACTGGCCCTCGTCCGACTTCCAGCGCGAGGCGCTCGACTGGTTCTTCGGCCTCTAGCCGGGAACCCATCCCCGTATTCGCCCGGTCGCGGAGCGGGATCAGAGTAGCTCGAAGCGGTTCGGCTCCCCGTTCGGACCCGCGCTCACGCGGCCGCGAAGCCCGACTCCCTCCGCCTCGATCAGGCGCGCGAAGGCCGAGGGGTGCGCCTCGCCGTGGGCGACCGTGCGGCGGCCGTCGTCGAGCCGCACGATGAGTCGGCTGGTCTCCGGCCGGTTCTCGCGATCGAACGCCACCGTGTAGGTCTCGATCGTGCCGACGCCGTCCGGGGCGTCGACCAGCTCGGGGCCGGTGAGCTCTTCGGCCGGGGGCTGCACGTGGGGCGTCTCACCGTCGGCCGCGGCGATCCGCGCCGGGTCGGTCGAGAAGATGTTGGCGGCGTGCTTGGAGGCGCTCATGCCCAGCCCCGACACGTAGCCGACCGCGGCCTCGCCCGAGCGGAGCCGCTCGACCATCGCGGCGATGGAGTGCATGCAGTACGCGTTGCCCGGGCCGCCCGCGCACGGAAGTCCGCCCGTCACCGTGAGGGGCCGCGGATCGTCCTCCGCGAGACCCAGCGCAGCCATCCCCAGCTCCACTGCACACGGGAAGCAGCTGTAGAGGTCGAACAGATCCACGTCGCCGACGCCGAGCCCGGCGTGCTCCAGCGTCGCATGCGCGACTGCCGTGCAGCCCGGGCTGGAGACGAACTGCCTCCGCTCGGTGGGCGTCCACGGGTCGAGCGCGCTCGCTCCGGCCAGGAAGGCCACCCGCCGCTCGCGGGGGATGCCGCGGCGCTCGGCCTCCTCCTCGCTCGTCAGGACCACTGCGGCGGCCATGTCGACCGCCATGATGGCGTTCATCAGCTTCGGATAGGGGAAGCAGATCCAGCGATTCGAGGCGCTGACCGTCGTGAACTCCTCGGCGCTGCGCTCGCGGGGAAACCACGCGTAGGGGTTCCGGGCCGCCACCGCCGAGAAGCGCGCCATCATGCGACCGAGGTAGGCCTGGTGTTCCTCGATCGAGCGTCCGGCGTGCGCGCGGAGTGCGTTCTCGTAGAGCGGGAAGATGTCGGTGGGCATCTTGAAGCCGTGCCGCTGCTCGAGGGGAGACGTCATCGGAGGCTGTCCGCGCAGCGCCACGTCGAAGCGGCGCTCGGGCCGCGGGGACCAGTGGTCGAGGGAGAGCTTCTCCCGCGCCGCTCGCATGCGGGCGTAGACCGCCTCGGCGCCCGCGAGCACCGCGACGCGCACCTCGCCTCGCGCGATCGCGGCTGCGGCGTGATTCACCAGCTCGGGGGGGGAGTTGCCGCCCGGCTTCGGCTCGTGACGCAGTCCGGGGCTCGCCCCCAGCAGCTCGGCCAGGCGCGCGGGCGTGTCCTCGTACGCCCAGGCGAGCGCGGAGATGGTGCCGACGTAGTCCGCCTTCTCGTAGAGTGCCGGGTCTCCCGCGTCGCGAGCCGCTCGCTTCACCGCCTCTACCATCAGCTGCGCCGGCTCGATGGGCTCGAACGGGCCGTCCAGCTCCGGGCGCCGACGCAGCTGCCCGACCCCGACGATCACCGGGACGCTTCTCTGGCTCATCTCATTCCTCCGGAATGCGGACGGCGCCCTTCGAGCACGGTCGCCGTGTACCTGTGAGACCGGCCGCCGGTCTCCGTATAGAATAGACGGTCCGAGATGGTTCAGGACTACCAGGGAAGCGCCGTCTACGTCGTCGGCGGCTCGATGGGCATCGGTCTCGCTGCGGCAAAGGCGTTCGCGGCGCGGGGTGCGGACGTGCTCCTGTTCGCCCGGCGCCGAGAGCCGCTCGAGACGGCCGCTCGCGAGGTCGAGGGATCTCGTCGCTCCGACGCGCAGCGCGTGGACCTCCGCACGCTCGACGTCTGCGATGCGGGTGCGGTGGCGTCCGTGATGAGCGAGGCGGTCTCGAGCTTCGGCGTCCCCGACGTGCTGTTCAACTGCGCCGGCCGCGCGCAGCCTGGCTACTTCGAGGAGATCCCGGCCGGGCAGCTCGAGGAGATCATGCGGGTCAACCTGTTCGGGACCTGGAGCAGCGTACGGGAGCTGCTCCCGCACATGAAGGGACGCGGGGGCACCATCGTCAACACGTCCTCGCTCGCCGGGCTGGTCGGCGTCTTCGGCTACACGGACTACTGTGCCGCAAAGTTCGCCGTGATCGGCTTCTCCGAGGCGCTGCAGAGCGAGCTCGTGCGCCACGGCATCCGCGTCTTCGTCCTCTGCCCGCCCGACACCGAGACGCCGGGGCTCGAGGATGAGAGCCGGACGAAGCCTCCGGAGACCCGGGCCGTCTCCGCGGGCGCCCGCTGTCTGAGTGCCGAGGAGGTCGCGACGACGCTGCTTCGCGGGATGGAGCGCCGCGGCCTGCTCATCATCCCGGGCCGCGAGGCCCGGTGGATCGCTCTCGCGAAGCGCCTCTTCCCGAGCCTGGTCGAGCGGTTCACGGCCCGGGCGGTCGCGAGAGCCGGATCG
>CAZLBF010000343.1:0-3434 GCA_964557495.1 uncultured Myxococcales bacterium
ATCGCCCGCACCGAGATCGACCGGCACGCGGGCGGCTAGCTCAGGCTCGTCGCGAGGAGCCGCGGCGGGTTAGAGTGTGAGGGCGGGGAACCCCGCCGGGAGGCTGCCATGGATCTCAAGGACGTCCGCTACGAGGTCGACGGGGCGGTCGCGCTCGTCACTCTGAACCGTCCGCGCTACCGCAATGCCCAGAGCTTTCGCCTGCTCGACGAGCTCGACGCGGCCCTCGAGCGAGCCGTGGATGACCGCGACGTGCGCATCGTGGTGGTGAGGGGCGAGGGGGACCACTTCTCCGCGGGCCACGACCTGGGCACGCCCGAGCAGCTCGAGGACTTCAAGGCGCGCGGCATCCCGAACGTCGGGCTCGGCGAGTACGAGGCGTTCCGCAAGTACAACCTCGATCTGACGCTCAAGTGGCGCAACCTCGTCAAGCCGACGGTCGCGATGGTGAGCGGCTACTGCATCTACGGCGGCTGGATGATCGCCGCCGCGATGGACGTGATCTTCGCCTCCCCGGATGCGCGCTTCCTCGCCGGCCAGGTCGAGTACTTCTCGATTCCGTTCGACGTCGGCTTCCGCAAGGCGAAGGAGCTGCTCTTCGAGAGCCGCTTCATCGATGCCGACGAGGCACAGGCGCTCGGCTTCGTGAACCGCGTGATCCCGTCGGACGCGCTCGAGAGCGAGACGCTCGCCTGGGCGCGCCGCGTCGCCGACAACCCCTACGGCGTCCTGCGCATGTCGAAGCTCGCGGTCAACAAGATGCACGACCTGGTCGGGTTCAGCGCCGCGATGGAGGCCGCGTTCTCCGACTACCTGGTCACGGCGCGCATGGGGGGGCACCCGCGCCCGCTGCCCAAGGACCGCCGCCTCGGCGGGGTCGACCTCGCGCTGCGCGGCGCCCGCGGCGAGCGCTCGGGATCGAAGCCGGACGGCGAGAAGGAGGCCTGAGCGGACGCCTCACGGCTCGGGCCACTCCGCTCCACGTCGCTACGCTCAGTGCTCGCCGCCCCCGCCGCCGAAGATGCGCTCGAGCATCTCGATGCCGAAGTCGGGCCGCTTGCTCGCCTCGATCACCACCGACTCGCCGCGCATCACCTCCTCGGCGCCCTCGGGCACGCGGGCTGCCACCTCGAGCGGAACCACCACGGCGCCGTGGCGGTCGGCGTGGATCAGGTCGCCCGGACGCACGGCCATGCCCGCGACGGTGACGGGAACACCGCACTCCACGGCGTGCACGAAGGCGTGGGACGGGCCGACGCTGCCCGCCAGCAGCTGGAATCCCTCGGCGACCTGATCGAGGTCGCGGATGCTCCCGTTGGTCACCACGCCGAGTGACTTGAGTCCGCGGTGCAGGTGGGTGTGCACCTCGCCCCACCAGGCGCCGTAGCCGGGCGACGGGTCGAGGTCCTGGATGACCGTGATGGTCGGATGCGGCCCCTCCGCCATGTGTCGGTAGTAGGCGAGGCGCACTCGGAGGTCCTCCTTGGCATCGCGGTCGGCGGGATGTGCGGCGCGGATCGTCGCGGTGCGGGCGTAGCCGACCATCGGGGGTAGCTCGGGATGCGCGCAGAAGAGCGGCTGCGTTGTGTACCCGTAGCCCTGGCGTGCGGGCGCGACGCGCTCGAGTGCGTTGCAGACGGTCGGGGTATCGAAGCGCCGGAGCGCCTCCAGAACCGGGTCGGTCGACATGTCTCTCCCCTTCTTCCGGCAGTCGATGCTCGACAGAGCCTACCCGAAACGGCTCCCGCGGGAGCGACCGCCGGGCAGGCTCGGTCGCTCGCCTCGAAATCCGGGGCGAAGCGCGGCATCGTCGGGGGGCTGCACTTCACAGAGGAGGTGAGTCGTGCGCTACGGGCTCTACGTTCCGAACTTCGGGGGCTTCGCGGAGGCCCGCCTGCTGGCCGAGCTCGCACACGAGGCCGAGGAGGCCGGCTGGGACGGCTTCTTTCTGTGGGACCACGTTGCGCCCCACGGGCGCACTTCCGCCGTCGACCCCTGGGTGGCCCTGACTGCCATGGCCATGCGCACGCGGCGCCTGCGGATCGGGACTATGGTGACCCCGCTGCCGCGGCGACGTCCCTGGAAGCTCGCTCGCGAGACCGTCTCGCTCGACCACCTGTCGCAGGGACGCCTCGTGCTCGGTGTGGGCCTGGGGAGCGGCCGACCGTCGGAGTGGGACGCATTCGGCGAGGCGACCGAGCCGCGCGTGCGCGCCTCGATGCTCGACGAGGCCCTGCAGGTGCTCGTAGGTCTGTGGAGCGGTGAGCCCTTCTCGTTCGAGGGCCGCCACTATCGCGTCGACGAGTCGCAGTTCGTGCCCACGCCGCTCCAGTCTCCGCGCATCCCGATCTGGGTGGCCGGCTACTGGCCGCATCGCGCACCCCTGCGCAGGGCGGCGCGCTGGGACGGGTGCTTCCCGCTCTTCCTTCCGCACGGCGCTCCAGACGACGTCGAGCTACTGGCCCAGGCGGTGAGCGTGCTGCGCGCCGAGCGCACGAGCGACGCGCCCTTTGACGTGGTGAAGAACGCGGGACCCGGAACGCCCGAGGACCGCTCGGCCCGGGCCGAGCTCGTGGCTCGCTACGCCGAGGCCGGCGCGACCTGGTGGGTCGACACGCTGGTCCCCGAGGTTTTCGATGGGGACTGGGGGGCGGGCTGGCCGGGTGATCTCATGCGCGCCCGCATCCGCGAGGGACCGCCGCGCTTCGACTGAGACCCTGAGCGGGCTCGGCTTCTCGGGCGGTCGCTTCGCGGAACCCGATTCCGCCTGATTGCGGCCCGATTGCTCGGGGTAGTAGGGTGGGTCGATGCAGGAGCGCGCCCGACCCGCCGAGTCCCCGCCTCCCCCGGCGGACCCGTTCGCTGCGCCCACGCTCACCTCGACTCGCAAGGCGCTCTACTCCGCGGTCAACCTCGGCGTCGGCGGGTTCGAGTACATCGTCGCGGTCTTCCTGCTCAAGTACTACACGGACTACACGGGGCTCGACGCCGGCCTGGCGGGCCTCGCCCTGCTGCTCGCGAAGGTCTTCGACGCGGTCAGCGATCCCGTGATGGGCTACGTCTCCGATCACACCCAGACGCGCTGGGGCCGCCGCCGCCCGTGGTTCATACTGGGGTCGATTCCGCTGTCGCTGAGCTTCATCGGGATGTTCTCGGCCGATCCCGGCTGGTCCGAGATGCACCTCTTCCTGTGGCTCCTGGCGATGAACATCCTGTTCTGGACCGGGACCACCATGGTGATGGTTCCCCACCTGGCGTTCGCGAGCGAGATGACGCGCACCCACCAGGAGCGGATCTCCGTCATGGGCTGGCGCGAGGGCTTCATGGCCCTCGGCCTGCTCGTGGGCGGGTTCCTGATGTTCGTCCTGCTCGAGCGGGCCGTGGAGGGCGCGACCGCCGCCGCGACCGCGCAGGGCTTGACGGGCATCGACATC
>CAZLBF010000344.1:0-9968 GCA_964557495.1 uncultured Myxococcales bacterium
CGCCTCTCCCCTCCCCGTAGATCGATCCGGCCACCTCCGCCTGCAGCTGCTCGACCAGATGAGGCGGTCTGCAGAGGGTGCGCCGGTCGCCCACTGCTCCGGCCCGCACATGAACCGCTTCGCGCACAGGACCGTTCTGCGCGGACTAAGCGCCCGTCGCACCCTCTGCAGACCGCCTAACGCTGTCCCGGATCCCCTGACCGATGCACCGCGTCAGGGCGTCCTGCGGTCCTCCGACGGACACTCGTCCGCGGAACGGTTCGTTCGGAACCCGGATGCCTCACTCGGGGGGTAGGGGGTGTCCGGCGGAGGCCCGCAGGCCGCCCGCCCCGGGGAAGATCCTGGTTCACTTCGCTCTGTAGGAGAGGAGGCCGCCCCACTGGATCCAGGTTGCGGTGGGGCTGGTGCGGGTCTCGCGCAGGCCGAACAGGGTCGAGCTTCGGCGCTCCGCGCCCAGCCAGCGCGCGCTGTACAGCTCGAGCAGACCGTTGTAGTGACGGTGCCAGCCGTCCGGGTCGAGGCCCTTGAGCGGCAGCAGCCAGGGGACGCGCAGGAAGCCCTGCTCGTTCCCGTCCACACCGCGGGAGCTCGCGTGCCGAAACAGGGGCCAGAGGTCGGTCCGGCGCGTCTCGGTGCCTCGCTCGACGCGGGTGCCGATCTGCCCCACCCAGAGCACGCGCCAGCGTCGCTCCAGCAGGTCGCTCGCGTCGGTCTCCGACCTTCCCACGAGACCCAGGAGCCAGCTGCGGCTGCGTTCGCTCTCGCTGCGCCGGCCGACGTACAGGGGTCGCAGCGCCAGGAGCGAGCTGTCTGAATCGCGGGCCCGGGAGAAGATGGGCCAGAGGACATCGAGCTTGCGGAAGTCGGGCTCCCCGTCGTGCCACTGACGCGCGAGCAGCGGGAACAGGTAGAAGCGCGAGTGTCGCGGGCCTCGATCGCGCCGCCCGTAGAACGGGAGCGCGTAGAAGGCGCGAGACGGGTGTCCGGTGTCGAGGTGATCGCGGCGCCAGTGGAAGATCGGCCACAGCGCGTAGCGATGCTCGGAGACCCCGTCGCGGCGCTCGAGACCGAACAGGGGCCAGATGTGGAGCTTGAAGCGCCCGCCTCCGCGGCCGAGCGCGAAGAAGGGCCAGAGCAGCTGGGTCTCCCGGTACTCGCCCCGACGGCCGTGCGCGAAGAGCGGCCACAGTGCAAAGCTCAGGCGATCGAAGCCGAGCCGTTCCCGGAAGGTTCCGTAGAAGGGAAACACGCCCGAGTAGCGGGCTCCGTCCGCCGTGCGGCCCCGGAACGCGAGACCGAAGGTCGCCTCGGAGGCCAGCGTGCCGGCATCCTGGCGAGTCCGGGCGAGCGCGATGAGCCACGACTGCTCGCGCTCCGGCGTCAGGCGCTTGGCCCAGATCGGGTACAGGACGTCGAAGCGGCGCAGGTCGGGGGCCGCGAGCGTGGAGTAGAGGGGCCGCCACTCGAAGCGGGCCTCATCCGGTCGCTCCTCCCAGTGGAGGAACGGGCCGAGTGCGCGGCTCTCCCGCACCCCGGCCCAGGGCCGGGCGTCGGCCGAGTACAGCGGCCAGAAGCCGCGCTCGAAGGGGTCCTGCTCCCGCGATGCCCCGACGCCCGCGCAGCCCAGGAGACCGACCGCGAGGAGCGGCAGCAGCCTGGGCAGGCTCAAAACAGCGAGCCCATCAGGGTGGTGAGGATCGTCGCGGGAATCTGCTCCTGCGTCTCCTCCGCGGCGCGCCGGACCTCGATGACGGCGGCGCGCGCCTCCGTCACCAACCCGTCCAGGTTCTCGTAGAGCTCATCGTCGTTCAGCAGTCTTCCGATCGTGCCCTCGCCCCGCTCCAGCCGACCGGAGACCTTGGCGAGGTGATCGATGGCGAAGCCGAGCCGCTCGGAGGCCGAGCGGAACTGCTCGACCGTGGCGCCGAGCGAGTCGCGGTTCTCGGCCGAGAATGCAGCCAGATCCGACGAGAACGACTCCAGATTGCGGGCGATGCCCTCGATGCGCTCGTCGTTGTCCTCGACCATGCGTCGCAGCATTCCAGTCAGGGCTCGCGAGTTCGCCAGGACCTCGCGCACGGCCTCCTCGCCCTCGGCTCCTCCCAGCACGTTCCGGAACGTGGTCGAGACCCCGTGCAGGTCGTCCGCCACCGCCGTGAGCCGGTCCGCGAGCTCGTCGACGCTGCGGGTCGATCGGGTTCGCGTGAGCACGCCACCCGACTCGAGCAGGATCGGCGACTCTCCCGGAACGATCTCGAGCACCTTCTCGCCCAGGAGACCCCGGGAACGGATCCTCACGATGGAATCGATCGGGATCTCGATGGCGTCGTCCTCGAGTCGGACGGTGACGAGCGCGCGCGAGTGGTCGAGGACGATCTTCGACACCTTTCCCACGGAGACGCCGGCGATCGACACGCGCGCCTCGTCGCTCAGACCCGAGACGCTGTCGAAGCGCGCCGAGAAGGTCGGCGCACTGGAGCCCAGCCACGCGGGAACGCGGCTCACCACCAGGGTGCCCCACAGCAGGAGGCCGATCGCGCTCACCACGAACGCTCCAACTGCGACGTCGACCTGCGTGCGATTCATCGGGCGGCTGCTCTCCTACTCGGTGCTCATGTCGCTCGTCACCCCCAGGGCGCGGCCTTGAATGAACTGCTGGACGATCGGGTCCTCGGTCGCTCGGATGGCTTCCGGCGTGTCGAACGCGCGGATGCGACCCTCGTAGAGCATCGCGATGCGGTCGGCGGTCTTGTACGCCGAACGCATGTCGTGCGTGATCGTCAGAGTCGTGATCCCGAGCCGCTGCTGCATCTGCAGAATCAGCTCGCTGATCATGTCCGACATGACGGGATCGAGGCCGGTGGTCGGCTCGTCGCAGAGGAGCATCCGGGGCTCGTGCGCGATCGCCCGGGCCAGCGCCACCCGCTTGCGCATCCCGCCGGAGAGCTCGCCGGGGACCAGATCCTCGACGTTCCGCAGCCCGACCATCTTGAGCTTCTCGCGGGCGATTGCGCGCAGCGCGCCCTCGTCGTGCCCGTCGTCCTTGAGACCGAACGTGACGTTCTCCCAGACCGAAAGTGAGTCGAAGAGCGCCCCGAACTGGAACAGCACGCCGATCTGACGGACGAGTCGGTAGATCTCGCTCTCGCTGGCGTCACTGACCTCGACGCCGTTGACGAGGATGTTCCCCCGATCCGGACGGGTGAGGCCCACGAGGTGTCGCAGCAGCACCGTCTTTCCGGACCCGCTCGCGCCGATCACCGCCACGCTCTCTCCGGGCGTCACGTCGAGGTCCACGCCGCGATGGATCCACTCTCCCTTGTGTATGCGCGTCCAGACGTCGCGCACCTCGAGGGAGGCTGCACCAGCGGCCGGCTCGGAGAGGGGTGACGCCATCAGAAGCAGAGCGCCGTCACGATGTAGTTGAGCATCAGGATCAGGCCGATCCCCCAGACCACGGCGCGATTGACCGCGAAGCCGACCTCGTGAGCGCCGCCGCGCACGCTGTAGCCCTGGTAGCAGCCGACCAGGGCGAGGGCGAAGCCGAAGAGCGCGGCCTTGATCAGGCCGACCGCGACGTCATCCGGATTGAGGAACTGAATCGCTCGGCGGTAGTAGATGGTCGGGCTCGTGCCCAGCATTCCGACCGCGACCAGGCGGCCACTGAAGATGCCGACCAGCACCGAGAAGACGACGAGAAGCGGCAGCGCCAGCGTCGCCGCCCAGAGCCGGGGCACCACGAGGTACTGGATCGGATTGGTGGCGAGGGTGTGCAGCGCGTCGATCTGCTCGGTGACCCGCATCGTGCCCAGCTCGGCGGCCATCGCGCTGCCCACGCGGCCCGCCACCATGAGACCCGTGAGCACCGGCCCGAGCTCCCGGACCATCGAGAGCGAGACGACGCTCGCGACCAGGTTCTCGGCGCCGAAGAGGCGGAAGGCAGAGGCGGTCTGAAGCGCGAGCACCATGCCGGTGAAGGCACCCGTGACCAGCACGACCGGGATCGAGTAGACACCGACGCGCAGAAGCTGCTGGGTCAGGAGCTGGAACCGAACGGGGCGGCGGCACGTCCAGCGCAGCGTGGAGACGAAGAGGAGGACTACCCGCCCGCACTCGGCGAGCGTGTCGTTCGTCCGGCTTCCGACCCACGCGATGCCCATCGTTCCTCGTCCCGGAGGTGGCGCGGAACCCGGGCACCAATGCCCACGAGGATCTCGTACGCGATGGTCCCGACGGCGTCCGCGAGCTGTTCCACCTCGATCGTCAGCCCTTCCTTTCGACCAAAGACGAGGACTTCTTGTCCGACTTTCACATCGCCGTCGGGCCCCGCGTCGACGCTGGCCAGGTCCATCGAGACTCGACCCGCGAGCGGGAGCCGGTCGCCAGCGACACCGACCGAGAAGTGACCGGCCGCCGCGCGTGGCAGCCCGTCGGCATAGCCGATCGGCAGTGTCAGGATCTGGGTCTCGCGACTCGCGACGTGCTCACCGCCGTAGCCGACCCGCGTTCCCGCCGGCACGCGCTTGGCCTGGATCACGCGCGTCAGGAGCGTCATGACCGGCTCGAGCGAACAGCTCCGCTCGAGCGTCGGATCCGCACCGTAGAGTGCGAGCCCCGGCCGCACCGCGTTCGTGCCCTCGCTGGGTCCGTGGACGATGCCGGCCGAGTTGTCCAGGTGCACCCAGTCCGGCTCGAAGCCGCCTTCGCGGACCCGTGCGACAGCCGCGCCGAACTGCTCGCGCTGAAGCGTCGGCGTAGCGGCACTCGCGTCGTCCGCGTCCGCCAGGTGACTCGCGATGCCCGAAAGCTCCAGGTGCGACGCGCGCGACAGGCGCGCGAGCGCCTCATCGAGCGCCGCGAGCGGAACGCCGAGCCGACTCATTCCGGTGTCGAGCTTCAGGTGGACCGGATGCCTGACGCCGGCCCGGGCGGCGGCGGCTTCGATCGCGTCGATCGCCTCCAGGCTCCAGAGGAACGGCGCGAGGCGCAGGGAGACGATCGCGTCGGCGGCCACCGGCAGCCCCGAGTTCGACAGCAGCAGGATCTCGCCGGCCTGTCCCGCCGCCCTGAGCTCCCTCGCCTCGTCCAGGGTCGCCACCGCCAGGGCTTCGACCCCGGCCTCCACGAGCGCGCGCGCCACGGGCAGCGCGCCGTGGCCGTAGGCGTTCGCCTTGACGACCCCGATCACCCGGCGGCGCCCGGCGCGGGCGCGGATCCAGGCGAGGTTGCGCAGCAGAGCCGCCAGATCGATTTCGGCCCAGGTTCGACCCCTCACGGCCGGGGATTGTAGGCGCCGCGGGTCGCGTTGACAGGCCGCCCCCCCGCTCTTACCGTCGCCCGTGGTGAAGTTCGATCTGAACGGCGAGCCCTGCGAGGTAGAGGAGCCGCTCACGGTGCGCGACCTGCTGGTGCGGTTCGACCTGGTGCGGGGTCGCGTCGCGGTGGCGATCAACGGCGACGTCGTGCCCCGATCGAGCTTCGACGAGAGGAAGATTCAGACCGGCGACCGCGTGGAGGTGATCCACGCCGTGGGAGGGGGCTAGTGGCCGACACCTGGCGCATTGGCGACGTCGAGCTCGGCTCTCGGCTGATTATCGGCTCGGGCAAGTACGCGTCGTTCGAAGAGACCCGGCGGGCCCTGGATGAGAGCGGGGCCGAGATGATCACGGTCGCGGTGCGGCGCGTCGATCTCAGCAGCCGCGACGCCGACACGCTGCTCAACCACATCCCGCCCGGCGATTTCCACATCCTGCCGAACACCGCGGGCTGCTACAACGTCGAGGATGCGCTCACGACGGCACGACTCGCACGCGAGCTGCTGGACACGTCGCTCATCAAGCTCGAGGTGATCGGAGACGAGCGCACGCTCTTCCCGGACACGGCGGCCACCATCGAGGCAGCTCGAGCTCTCGTCGGCGAGGGCTTCACGGTCCTCCCCTACATCATCGACGACCCGGTCGCGTGTCAGAGGCTCGAGGAGGCCGGGTGTGCGGCGGTGATGCCGCTCGGCGCGCCGATCGGCTCGGGGCTGGGGATCCGGAACCCGTGGAACATCCGGATCATTCTCGAGACGGTCGGCGTACCGGTCATCGTCGATGCCGGGGTCGGAACCGCATCCGACGCGGCGATTGCGATGGAGCTCGGGTGCTCGGGCGTGCTCATGAACACGGGCATCGCGGCCGCGAAGGAGCCGATCAAGATGGCAAAGGCGATGCGCCTGGCAGTCGAGTCGGGCCGCCTGGCGTACGAAGCGGGCCGCATGCCCCGGCGCCTCTTCGCGCAGGCATCGAGTCCCGAGGACGGGCTGATCGACGTCCGGTGATTCCGCGCCTCTGCTACATCTCCGACGGCGAGCGGGGGACGGGCGGCCGACCCCTCCGGGACGTGCTCGTCCGACTGGCGCGCGGCGGGGTCCGCTTGGTGATCCTGCGCGAGCCCGACGCCAAAGCCGCCGAGGTCGCGGACTGGATGCAGGCCCTCACACCGTTCCGGGCCTCGGGCCTGCGCGTCCTGGCCAGCCGACGTCTGGATTGGGCGCGCGCCTTCGGCATGGACGGTGTCCACCTCGCGGCCGACGCGATCCCGGTCGCCGAGGCGCGCGGCTGGCTCGGCCCCGAGGCGCTGATCGGCTACTCGGCCCACTCCGCCGCGGAGGCCCGACGCGTAGAGCAGAGCGGCGCAAGCTATGTCACCCTCTCACCGATCTATCCCACCGGGTCCAAGCCCGGTGCCCCCGGACGGGGGGAATCCTGGCTGGCCGAGGCCACGCGCGAGCTCGGGATTCCCGCGCTGGCACTCGGGGGGCTCCGCCCTTCCCGCGTTCCCGGGGTGCTGGGAGCGGGGGCGTGGGGCGTGGCTGCCGTCTCGGCGCTCGGCGCCGCGGCAGACATCGAAGCGGCCGCGGGAGATTTCGCGGCGGCGCTGCTGGAGGCAAAGGAATGATTCGAGCTGGAGCCCTGTTCCTGTGCACGGTCGCACTGTGCGGCTGCACTCTCCTGGCGCCGGCGCTGGCGCGCGACGGACTCGACGAGATGCAGGATCGCGTGATCTCGGTGGGCGAGACCGTCACCCCGTCGGTCGTCCACATCGAGGCAGTCGTGCGCAAGAACAATCGGCGCAACGTGGTCACAGGCTCCGGCGTGGTGGTAGACGCCGAGGGCACCATCCTGACCAACGAGCACGTGGTCGGGAAGTCCGAGAAGGTCTCGGTCCTGGTGCCGGGCCGCACCGGGCACTACCCGGCCGAGGTCGTCGGGATGGACCAGCAGACCGACCTCGCCGTGCTGCGCATCCGCCCCCGCCCGGGTGAGGAGCCCTTCCCGTTCGCGCGGCTGGGGGACTCCGATCAGCTCCGGGTCGGCGAGTGGGTGGTCGCCATCGGCAACCCCTACGGGCTCGACGGCACCGTCTCGCTCGGAATCGTCTCCGCCAAGGGCCGGAACCTGAAGGCCGAGAACCTGATCAACGACTTCATCCAGACCGACGCCATGATCGACCACGGCTCGTCTGGCGGGCCGCTCACGAACCTGAGCGGCGAGGTGGTCGGGATCAACTCGCGCGGTCAGGGGCGCGGAATCGGCTTCACGATTCCGATCAACACGGCCCGACGAGTGATGGAGCACCTCCTGGGCGAGGGCCGCATCGCGCGCGGCTATCTCGGCGTGGCGATTCAGCCGCTCGGGCGCGAGCTCGCGGAGCACTGGGGCATCGCCAACGTGCACGGGGTCCTGGTCACGAGCGTCGTCGCGGACTCTCCGGCCGAAGCGGCCGGCATCCAGGTCGGCGACATCCTGACCCGCTTCGACGACCAGGAAGTGAAGGCCGAGAAGGACGAGGACCTCGGCGAGTTCCAGCGCCTGGTCGCTCTCCAGCCGGTCGGAGCCAAAGTCCGCATGCACCTGCTTCGCGACGGCGAGAGCATCGACGTCGACGCGACGCTGTCGGTGCAGCCCAAGGTGGTGCCGGACGAGGAGGACACCGACTTCGGCTTCAACGTTCAGGAGCTCACCGAAGGGATCTTCCGCATGCACAAGCTGCAGGATCGCAACGGCGTGATGGTCTCCTACGTGGAGCGGGGCTCGGAGGCGGCCGAGGCCGGCCTGTCCGCGGGCGACGTGATTCGCGAGGTCGGGGGCCAGCAGATCGTCGACATCCAGGGCTTCCGCGAGACCCTCACCAACCTGGACGCGGACTCCCCGTTCCTGATTCGCGCCATGCGCGGCACCGACACGCGCTTCCTGCTGATCGTGCCGCGCCAGCCGGACAGCACCGTGGAGTCGCAGCAGAGCGAGTCGACCGGCGGCTAGCTAGCGAGGCTGGCCGCGTCACCGGCGGTGATCCTCCAGGACGGCGGGCGTCGGCCGAAGCGGCTCTCGAATCCGGCCCCGACGGTCTGCGCGACCGCGTCGGCGCTTCCCGCACGGACCAGATGGAGCGTGCAGCCGCCCCATCCGGCTCCGGTCATGCGGGCGCCGACGGCGCCCGCGAGGCCTCGCGTCGCGTCGACCAGGAAGTCGCTCTCGGCGCAGGTGACCTCGTAGTCCGTGCGCAGGCTCTCGTGCGACGCGTACAGCAGCGCGCCTGCCTGCTCGAGGTCGCCGACCCGAAGCGCTTCGACGAAGCGGTGGACCCGCGCGTTCTCGCTCACCACGTGGCGCGCGCGACGCAGCGGGACGGGATCGAGCTCGGCCTCGAGGCGCGAGAGATCCGTCCGGGTCAGCTCCGAGAGCGAATCGAGCTCGCGGCCGAGGACCGGTCGGGCTGCGTCGACCGCCTGCACGCACTCGGCCCGCCGAGTCGCGTATGCCCCGTCGCGAAGCGCGCGCCGGACCCCGGTGTCGACGATCAGGACCTCCAGCTCGTCCGGTAGCGGCACGGACTCCCAGAGAAGATCCGCGCAGCGGAGCTTCACCGCCCGGCCGCGCCGGCCGAAGAGCGCCGCCCACTGATCCATGATCCCGCAGGGCACGCCCACGAACTCCGCCTCGGCGCGTTGGCAGAGGGCGGCAACTTCGGGCCGTTCGCGCTCCGCGAAGGCGCGACCCGAGGCGGCGGCGAGGGCCAGAGCGGCTGCGACCTCGAGCGCCGCGGAGCTCGAGAGTCCCGCGCCCTGGGGAACGTCGCTCTCGACGCGAACCTCGAAGCCCCCGGGACGCATGCGCTCATCCCGGGCCAGCTCGCGAGCGACCCCCCGCACGTAGTCGAGCCAGGTCCCGCCCGGCGGATCCCCCCACTCCGACTCGACGGGTGGCGCACCCGCCGACTCGCCCCGGACTCGCGCGTCGTCTCGGAGCCGGACCTCCACCCGAGTCCGGAGGGCGGTCGCCATGGGCAGCACCCAGCCACCGTTGTAGTCGGTGTGCTCCCCGATCAGGTTCACGCGACCCGGAGCCTCGGCCGCGGCTGCTCCGCTCATTTCGCCTCCCGGATCGTTATCCTAAGCTTCGAGCCATGAAGCGGCCGATCATTGCAGGGTTTTTCATCGCCGCCGCAGCCGCGGCGATTCTCTTTGGAATCCGGATCGAGGTCTCACTCGACGCCAGCCGCGCCCTCGCCGACTCCGAGCCCGGCCGCTTCTGGACCGAGGGGAGCGAGGGCGGTGTGGTCGCGACCGGCCCCGATGGCACCCCTACCTTTGCGGACCTGGCCGAGACCCTGTCACCGGCTGTGGTGAACATCCAGGCCGAGCGCTCGAGCGAGGCCCGCGGCCCTGAGGAGCTGTTCGAGGAGTTCTTCGGCCGGCAGCACGAGCGGCGCCGGCGCCGACCGCCGGAGGAGTCGACCGGGTCGGGATTCGTGATCTCCTCCGACGGCTACATCATCACGAACGACCACGTGATCGACGGTGCGACGCGGCTCGAGGTCCACTTCAAGGACGGTGGCGCCCTGGATGGCAAGGTGGTCGGACGCGATCCCAAGACCGACCTGGCGCTGGTCAAGGTCGACCCGGATCACGACCTGGCGGTGGT
>CAZLBF010000345.1:0-3396 GCA_964557495.1 uncultured Myxococcales bacterium
TCGAGCTTGGCGGCGGTGCCGACGGCGTAGAGGCGCAGGCCCTTGCGGTCGCTGTCCTTGGCCTGGGCGAACGGATCGAGGGTCACCTCGAGGCCGACGACGGCATTGGCACCCAGGGTGCGGGCCTTGTCGCGAAGCGACTCGAGCAGCTCGCGTTCGGCCTTGGACCAGGCGTCCGAGCGATCCATCTCGGGGTCGTCCTCGAGGAACAGCTCCGAGCTGATCGGCCCGAAGTAGGCCGCCGCCCGGGTTCCGCTGACCCAAGGCGAGGTGTAGAGCTCGACGTCCTCCTCGGGGGACACAACCGCCTCGTTCTCTGCAGCGGACATCGACTCGCCTATCGGCCGATTCAGCGTTCAAGTTGAACCGCTTTCGGCGCCGCTTGCTGATTGCCTGCGGACCGTCGGCTACCCTCGGCGGGCGTGGGGAGTGGACCTCGTCGTCTGGCGCGCCTGTCGCTGGCTGTCGCCTGGGCCGTCTCGAGCGCCTGCGCGGTGCCGGTCGACCCCGAGTCGACCGAGTCCGCTCCCGCTCCGCCGCCGACCCTGGGAGAGCTGGTGGAGCGCGGCGAAGCGGCGCGGGAGAGCGGCGACTTCGACGTCGCGATCGAGTCGTTCCGCGAGGCGCTCGAGCGTACGCCGTGGAACGATCGGATCCGAAGGGCGCTGGCGGTCACGCTCGCCGACCGTGCCGAGCGCTCGCGAGCGGGCGGCAAGTTCGCGGGCGTCGCCGCGGCCGAGGCGGACCTGCGCGAGGCGCTCGCCCTGGAGCCGGAGGACCCGGTGCTGCGACACAACCTCGGCATCGTGCTGCTCGATCTCGCCTCGCGGAGCATGGATCCAGAGCGCACCGCCGCACTGGAAGCGGAGGCCCGCGAGCTCCTGCCCGCGGAGGAGGGCGGGCTACCGACCCGCGACGCGCTCCGCGAGCGCCGCCTCGACATGGCGATGGAGCTGGTCGGGCGCGGTCAGCTCGAGGCGGGGATCGAGCGCCTCGCGGCGCTCCACGCCGAGCGCCCCACGGACGTCGAGATCGGTATGCTGCTGGCGCAGACGCACTCCGCCCACGGCGCCTCCCTGCTCGAGCGGCGGGAGTTCGAGGCGGCCGCGGAGGCGCACGACCGGGCGGTCGCGGTGCTGGCGGGCTTCGACGCCGCCCGGCTGCCCCCGGGTGAGCTGGAGCGAGCGCATCGAAATCGCGTGATCGCCTGGCTCAACGCCAACCGGACGGACCGGGCCAGCGTTGCCCTCGAGGAGGCGGAGCGCGCGGGATTCCGGCTCGACTCGCTGCGCCGCGAGATCGACCGCCCGGGCTCCTAGCCCTCTGCGCGCCGCATCCCCCCAGGCGACCCCCAGCTGCTAACCTGCTGCGCATTCCAAGATCGAAGGGAGAAGACATGCCGGTACACGGGGGCAGACTCGCCGCACGGGCGCTCAAGCAGGCCGGAGTCGAGTGCATCTTCACGCTGTCGGGCGGCCACGTCATGGCGATCTACGACGGCTGCATCGACGAGGGCATCAAGGTCGTGGACGTGCGTCACGAGCAGGCGGCCGTACACGCGGCCGACGCCTGGAGCCGCCTGCACACCGACCAGATCGGCGTGGCGGTGCTGACGGCCGGGCCCGGCGTCACCGACGGAGTGACCGGGGTCGCCAACGCCTGGCGCGCCTCGAGCCCGATCCTGGTGATCGGGGGGCAGGGCCCATTCGCGCACCTGCGTCGCGGATCGCTCCAGGAGATGGACCACGTGTCCGTGATGCGTCCGATCACCCGCTGGGCCGACGCCTGCTACGACACCCGGCGCATCCCGGAGTACATCGAGGTCGCGATCCGGCACGCGGTCTCCGGAATTCCCGGCCCCTCCTTCCTCGAGATCCCCGTGGACACGCTGATGGGACAAGCCGAGCTCGACGACATCTGGTTCCCGACGATCCGGACCGCTCCGCCGCGCGCTCGCCCCGAGACCTCGAGCGTGCTCGAGGCGCTCGAGATCCTGCGCCAGTCGAAGCACCCCGTGCTGATGGCCGGAACCAGCGTCAAGTGGTCGAACGCGTCGAGCGCGCTGAACGCCTTCATCGACGAGACGCGCATTCCCTCGTTCGCCAACGGCATGGGGCGCGGGCAGATTCCGTACGACTCCCCGCAGTTCTTCAACCGCGTGCGCAAGGACGCCATGGCGCGCTGCGACGTCTTCATCTGCGCCGGCACGCTGCTCGACTTCCGCCTCCGGTTCGGCGCCACGATCCCGGCCGAGGCCAAGATCATCCAGCTCGACATGGACAATACGCTGATCGGGCAGAACCGCTCCGCCGACGTCGGCGTCGTCGGCAACCTGTCCTGCAGCTTCGAGTCGCTGCTGCAGGTGATGAAGGACGAGTCGATCCAGCTCGACTTCACGGCCTGGCGCGACGAGCTGCGCGAGAAGGAGACCGAGATCGAGGCGAGCCTGCAGTCGCAGCTCGATTCGGACGAGGTGCCGATCGATCCCCAGCGCATGTGCCGCGAGATCCGCGACTTCGTGGACGAGAACACGATCCTGATCGGCGACGGCGGAGACATCGTCGCGCAGGCGTCCAAGGTGATCCCGGTCCGGGGCGAGGGCGCGTGGATGGATCCCGGCCCGCTCGGCACGCTGGGGGTGGGCATGCCCTTCGCGCTGGCGACGCAGATTGCGCGCCCCGACAAGAGAGTGCTGATCATCTACGGCGACGGCTCGTTCGGCCTGAACGGCTTCGAGTTCGACACCGCGGTTCGCTTCGGACTGCCGATCGTGGGAATCGTCGGGAACGACGCAGCCTGGGGGCAGATGCTGCGGCCCCAGGCCCAGGCCTACGGCCAGGATCGGCTCGTGGCGACCGAGCTCAGCCACACCCGCTACGACAAGGTGGTCGAGGCACTCGGCGGGCACGGCGAGTACGTCGAGGAGCCGGACCAGATCCGGCCGGCGCTGGAGCGGGCGTTCGCGTCCGGCAAGCCGGCCCTGGTCAACGTCAAGATTCGCCAGGATCGCGGCGCCATGAAGGGGAGCACCTACGTCTAGCCGTGTGGCCACGTTCGCGGGTGGCCGAATCGACGCCGTCGCTCTGTGCGGGGGTAGCGTCCATCGCACGAGCGCTTCGACGCAGGTCGAAGACGAGGGGCCCGCGTTGCGGCGCACGGTTGGCGAGGGGGCGTTCCGCATCGAGCACGTCCTGTTCGCACCGGCTCGCGCGCGGCCACTGCGCCTCTCGCTGGTCCAGCTCTGCAACGAGGGTCCCGAGCTGCTGATCGTCGACTACACCGAGATCTGGGACGTGGAGCGGTCCGGCTACCGGGTCGCCGAGGCCGCCGCGATCGCCGAGACCTGCTGCGGGCTGCGCGTGCTGGCCGACGTCGCCGCGGTCCCCCGCGCCCGGA
>CAZLBF010000346.1:0-4378 GCA_964557495.1 uncultured Myxococcales bacterium
CCGGTTCCTTCGAGTGCCTCGGTCGTCTGGCTGCAGTCGAAGTGCGTCACGGAGTTCCCCTGGGAGAGGATCCGCGGAGGGATGCCCAGTCCCCACCCGAGCGCCGCGGCGCCCGCCCGCAGCGGGCCCCGAGCGAGCGCCCGGACCGGGCTCGGAACCAGCGCCCGGGGGTCGAGGTCGAAGCGCAGCACGAAGCGGGGTGCGTGAGCCGTCTGCGCGAACACGTTGGCGGTCTCGCCGAGACTCTTGGGCTGCGGGTCGACCAGGTGGAAGGTGCGGCCGTCCAGGCCATCGGAGTGGGCGATGTGGTCCATGGCGCGCGCGACGAAGTCGACCGGCACCAGGTTCAGCGGCCCGCCCTCGATCCCGGTCAACGGCAACCACGAGGGGAGCGCCGCGCCGAGCTTCTGGAGCAGCTTGAAGAAGTAGTAGGGGCCGTCGACCTTGTCGATCTCGCCGGTCTGCGAGTGACCCACGACGATGCCCGGCCGGTAGACGCGCCACGCCAGGTGGCGCTCGGCCCGCACCACCGCCTCGGACTCGTGCTTGCTCCGGGAGTAGGGATCGCGAAGCCCGCGCGCCTCGTCGAACATGTCCTCGCGGAACAGGCCGGGGTAGCGGCCCGCGGCCGCGATCGAGCTCGTGTGGTGGAATCGACGCGCACCGACTGCGTGGGCCAGCTGAACTGCGTGAACCGTTCCGCCGACGTTGTCCGCCTCGAGCTGCTTCGAGCTCGCGGCCATGTCGTAGAGGGCGGCCAGGTGGAAGAAGTGGTCGACTCGCCCGTAGAGTGCCGCGGTGGTCGCCTCGTCGACGCCGAGGAACGGCGCGCCCAGGTCGCCGACGACCGCGACGACGCGATCGTCGTCCACTCCCCAGCCGTCGCGAAGCTCGTCGAGGCGCGAGAGGGAGCCCTTCCGGACCAGCGCGTGGACCGTCCCCCCGCGTTCGAGAAGTAGCTCGACCAGGTGGCGCCCGATGAAGCCAGTCGCCCCCGTCACGAAGTAGCTCACCCGCCGACCTCCGACCGTCACTTTTGAGCGTAACACGAAAGTCGCTGCAATCGGCAAGCAGATTCACCGCGAACGTGCATCGGAAGGCGGACGAAGACGCAGTGCGTCAGCGCGCGGATGACGCCTCGCGGCGACGCGCCTCCGCGGTCAGCTCGGGGACGACCTGGAGCAGGTCGGCCACGGCGCCGTAGTGCGCAACGCGGAAGATGGGTGCGTTCGCGTCCTGGTTGATCGCGACGACGATCTCGGCGTCGGCGATGCCGGCGAGATGCTGCGCCGCGCCCGAGATGCCGCAGGCGATGTAGACCTTGGGGCGTATCGTCTTTCCCGACGCACCGACCTGCCGGTCATACGGCAGCCACTCGAGGTCGACGAGCGGGCGGGAGCAGCCGACGACGCCGCCGAGCGCCTCGGCGAGCGCCTCGATCGTGGCGAGGTTGGACGGGTCGCGGATGCCGCGCCCCGCTCCGACGACGATCTCCGCGCGCGCGATGTCCACCTCGCCCGGCGTGGGTCGCGTCGTTCCGGTCACGCGCGTCGCGACCTCGAACGAAGACGGATCGAGGTCGAGTGCCTCGAGCGGCGTGTCGTCTGCGCCGGAGCTGCGCTCGGGCGAGCCTCCGCTCCGCGCCAGGCTCGCGACCACGGTGCCCCGCCATGGGAGACTCAGGCGCGCCTGCCAGGCCTGACCGTGGACGAGCCGCTCGGCGACCAGGTCGTCGCCGTCGACTCCCAGCTCGAGACAGTTCGGGAGCAGCGGAAGAGACAGACGGGCCGCGACCCAGGGCGCGACCTCCATGCCCTGGAAGGTGTGGCCGCACAGCAGGAGACCCGGCTCCAGGCGGCGCACCGCCTCCGCCACGAGCTTGCCGAACAGCTCCGGGCTGTAGTCGGCCAGCCGCGGGTCCTCGATCCGGTAGATCGCCGCGAGACCGAGGCCGTCGAGCTGTTGGGCGACCTCGCTGCCCTCCCCGCACAGGAGCAGCGCCGAGGCGCAGCCGCCCGACGCGGCGGCCAGCTCGCGCGCCTGCGCCACGAGCTGGAAGGTCACCGGCTCGGCGGCGCCGTCGCGATGATCGACGAGCAGCAGGACGTCGCGGCTCATGCGCCGGCCAGCGCTCTCTCGATGCGGTCGAGCAGTGCGCGAGCGACCTCGCCCGGGGCACCGGCCACGATCTCCGCCTCACGCTCGCGGCGCGGCGGGGCGACGGCCACGAGGCTCGCCGAAGCTGCGCCGAGCTCGACGCCGAGCGCCTTGGGCGACAGACCTCGCGGCGGACGCTTGCGCGCCTGCAGCACCCGGATCGTGGGCGGATAGCTGAGTCGGCAGATCCCGGACTGCACGCACAGCACCGCCGGGAGCGGCATGTCGAGCGTCTGGAAGAAGCCGCCCCCCTGCTCGCGCGTGACCACCGCGCGCCCCTCCCCTTCTGTCAGCTCGATTGCGGTGACGGCGCTGGCGAAGGGCCGGTCCAGGCGCGCGGCCAGCGCCGGGCCCACGGCCGAGGCCAGGCCGTCCCGGGACTCGATCCCGGTCAGGATCAGGTCGTAGCTCCCCCGAGCCACCACCGCGGCGAGCAGCTCCGCGACGAGCAGTGGATCGCTCGGCTCGGCGTCGATGCGAAACTCCTCGTCGGCCCCCTTCGCAATCGCCGCGTAGAGCGCGTCCTGACTCGCGAGCGGTCCGGCAGTGACCGCGGTGACGCGACCGCCGTGGCGCTTCTTGAGCCGAACGGCCTCGTCGATCGCATAGGCGTCGCTCTCGTTCAGCGCGACGGGAGCGGAGCGCGCGCGCTCGAACACGGGCACACCGCCCTCGTCCCGAAGGCGCGGCGGCTCGTGCACGATCGCCTTGACGCAGACTAGGGCGTCCACAGCGGCTTGCCGGCCACCTCCCGCGCTGCATTGGTTCCGGAGATGCGACCGGTGACCGCTCCGCGCGTCAGTCCCGACGCTCCGGGGTAGTTGAAGTAGAAGAAGCCGCCGGTGACCTCACCCGCCGCGTAGAGGCCCGGGATCGCGTTGTCCTCGGTGTCGATCACCCGCCCGCGACGGTCGATCTGCACTCCGCCGAAGGTGAAGGTGAGGCCGCCGGTGACCGGGTAGCCGACGTAGGGGGGCGTATCGAGCTTGAAGGCCCAGTTGGTCTTGGGTGGCACGAGGCCCTGGGTCGCCTTGCCGTCCTTGACCCACGCGTTGAACTCGACCGACTCGTCGATCGAGCGGTTGTACTCCTCGACCACGCGCTCGAGCCGCTCCGCATCGAGGCCGAGGTGATCGGCCAGCTCCTTGATCGTGTCGCCCTCCACCGGCACGGTGGTCGCGTAGTAGAGCCTCTCGAGGTAGGGGAGGCCCTTCTGATCGAAGATCTGGAACGCCAGGCGGTGCGGCTGATCCTGGACGATGCTCCCCATCTTCGCGTAGGTGTAGGGCATGAAGTCCTCGCCCTCGTCGGCGAAGCGCTCGCAGCTCTCGTTGACCATCAGGCCGTAGGCGTACGACGCGCGACGCGTGTGGTCGGTCAGCTCGAGCGACCCGTACTCGGGCGACCCGGCGTCGATGGGCGTCGAGTGGCCGCCGCTCCACTGCCCGATCGGTCGCGCGCCCAGACCGATGGCCATCATCAGCCCCTCGCCGGTGTCGTACTTGGAGCCGCGCACCTTGACCTCGTCCCACTTCGGACCCATGTAGCGCACGCGCAGCTCGCGGTTCGCCTCGAAGCCGCCGCTCGCGATCACGACGGCGCCCGCGCGGAGGTCGCGGTGCCCGTCCGGGTAGCGGACGCGGATCCCCTCGACGCGCCCGCTTGACTCGTCGGTGAGCAGCCGGGTCCCCTTGGCCTCGTAGTGGACGGGGATGCCCAGCCGCTCCGCGATCTCGAACTGCTGATCGCTGAGGCCGAGGCCGGCGCCCTTCGTCACGATCATCGAGTAGAAGCGGGCGCGGTGCCCCCGCTTCAGCGCGCGCTGGATCCCGGACACCTCCCACTGGACGCCGAGCTCCGAGAGCCACTTCATGGTGGGGTACGACTCGGTCACCAGCAGGTCGGAGAGCTCCGGGTCGGCCATGCCCTCGGTGACGCGCATCAGGTCGTTGTAGAAGTCGTCCTTGGTGTAGGGCGTGACGTCGAGATTCTCGACCTCGGCCGGCGTGAGGTCGGGCACCAGGCCGGCGATGTCCTCGAGGCCGTCGTAGGCGAAGCGCACGGCGCCCGTGGTGAAGCGCGTATTCCCGCCGCGCAGCTCGATCGGCGCCTTCTCCAGCACGACGACGTTCGCGCCCTCCTGTCGGGCGGCGTAGGCGGCCGCCATCGCGGCATTGCCCGCGCCGAGGACGATGACGTCGTAGTCCCGTTGATCCGGCAT
>CAZLBF010000347.1:0-13448 GCA_964557495.1 uncultured Myxococcales bacterium
CGCCGTGGCCGATCGGCCCATCCGGGCGACGGGAGCGGAGCAGATCCTCAGGGGCCAGAAGCTCACCCGAGAGGCTCTCGATGCCGCCGCTCGCAACGTCCGTCAAGAGATCTCACCGATTACGGATGTGCGTGCAACCGCAAGCTGGCGATCGCACGTCAGCGTCGTGCTCACCCGCCGCATGCTCGAGCTCGCGATCCGGAGAGCAGGCTGAGCGCCAGCAGAAGGGAGACTGACGCATGGATCAGCAGAAGATACTCGGCGAGATCGTGGGTCCAGAGCACGTCTCCGACGAACCCGGGGTGATCGAGGCCTTCTCGAAGGACCACAGCTTCGCGCGTGCCTGTGAGCCCTGCTGCGTCGTGCGCCCCGAAGACGGGGAGCAGGTCAAGGCGATCGTCAAGTGGGCGAACGAGGCCCGCTCCCCGCTGATCCCCGTCAGCTCCGGCCCCCCGCACTTCCGGGGCGACACCGTTCCGGTCCTGGGCGGGGTCGCGGTCGACCTGAGCAGGATGAACGCGATCAGGATGATCGACCGGCCCGAGCGCGTCGCCATGATCGAGCCCGGGGTCCGCTTCGGAGAGCTCCATACGGCGCTCGAGAAAGAGGGGCTCCGACTCCCCGCTCCGCTCTCTCCCCGCAGCACCAAGTCCGTGCTGGCCAGCTGCCTCGAGCGGGAGCCGCACATCATTCCCAAGTATCACCTCGATCACTCCGAGCCGCTGCTCTGCCTGGAGGTGGTGTTCGGGACGGGCGATGTGCTTCGAACGGGCGATGCCGCCGGTCCGGGCAGCATCGAAGAGCAGTGGGAGGCGGGACGGCGCCAGAAGCAGCACATGGGCGTGATGACCGACGAGTTCCGCTACATCCAGGGTGCTCAGGGATCGATGGGCATCGTGACCTGGGCGACCGTCCGCTGCGAGGTGCTGCCCACTCTCCGGGAGCCGTTCCTCGCCGGCTCCGACGATCTCGAGCCGCTGCTCGACCTGGCCAGCAAGCTCGTGCGACTCCGGCTGGGCGATGAGCTCTTCATTCTGAACGACCACCAGCTGGCTCTGCTGCTGGGGAACGCACGCGATTCCGTCGAGGCGCTGCGCAGGGCCCTGCCGCGCTGGCTTCTGTTCTTCTGCGTGGCCGGGTACGAGTTCCTTCCGGAGGAGAGGGTCGACTACCAGAAGAGGGACGCCGCGCGCGTTGCCGAGCGCGTCGGCATACCGCTCGAGCGTGCCGTCTCGGGCGTGTCGGCCAGCGAGGTGCTGCAGCGGGCAACCCATCCATCCGGCGAGCCGTACTGGAAGCTGAATCATGGCGGAGGCTGCCAGGACATCCCCTTCATCGCCTCCTACCACGATCTCCAGGGACTCGTGGCCACGATGACGGACGCCGTGATCACCAGCGGCGGCTACCCGCTCTCGGATCTCGGAGTCCACATCCAGCCGGTCTGTCAGGGCCACGGCTACCACTGCGAGCTGAGCCTCAGCTATGACCCGGGAAACCCGGCGGACACTGCAACGGTGAAGGATCTGTACGTCACGGCCTCGGAGGCGCTGATGCGCAGGGGAGCCTTCTTCTCGAGGCCCTACGACCTGCTCACTTCGCGCGTACTCAACCGTGACGCTGCGACCCGGGACGCCCTGAAGACGCTCAAGGCGATCCACGATCCCCACAACATCATGAATCCCGGACGACTCGTTCAGTAGGGGAGTACGAACATGGCGCTGGAAGACTACGAGAGGGAGATGAACGGCTGCATTCGTTGCTCCCTGTGCAAGTTCATGCCGCTCGCGCTCATCAAGAACGAGGAGACATCCAACGTCTGCCCGGCCGTGTGGCGCTACAACTTCCACACCTATTCCGGCGGCGGCAGGGTCATCGCTGCGAACTCAGTTCGCATGGGCCGATCGGAGCTATCCGACGAGCTGGTCGACATCGCCTACCGCTGCCAGATGTGCGGCGCCTGCGACATTCCGTGCCACACGTTCGGAGAGGTGGTCGAGCCGTCCGAGATCGCACGCGAGCTCAGGATGAAGTGCGTGGAGGAGGGCCTCGCACCGCCCGAGGCGATGGTCACGGTCGACAACCTGAGGCGGGAGGACAACCCGTTCGGTGAGCCGAAGGCGGAGCGCGGGCAGTGGGCCGATGGCCTGGATGTACGCGGCCTGGACGGGGGCAAGGCGGACGTGCTCCTGCACGTCGGGTGCAGGTACTCGTACGACGAGGCGCTGCGACCCGTGATCCGGGGGATCGCCAGCCTGCTCCAGAAGGCGGGCGTGGACTTCCGCGCCGCGTTGTCCGAGGAGGCGTGCTGCGGCGGTCGCGCCTTCGACCTCGGCTACCGGGGTGAGATCGAGAAGTACGCAGACGATCTGGCCCGGCGGGTGAAGGCGCTCGGTGCGACGAAGCTGGTGACGCCCTGTGGAGACTGCTACGGGGCCTTCAAGAGCCAGTACCCGATGGTCGAGCGGGCCCTGGAGGGGGTCGAGATCCTGCACATCAGCGAGCTGATCGAGCAGCTGCGAGAGCAGGGAGTGATCGAGCCCCGCACCGAGGTCCCCAAGCACGTCACCTACCACGATCCCTGTCACCTCGGCCGGCTGGGAGAGGCGTACCAGCCCTGGAAAGGCAAGTACACCAGTGTGGGGGGGATCATCGTCCCCGAGCCCGACAAGCCGAAGCGACAGGGGCGAGGCGGCGTCTACGACGCTCCGCGCGAGCTGCTCGAGAGCATTCCCGGAATCGAGCTCACCGAGATGGATCGCATCCGTGAGTACTCCTGGTGCTGTGGGGCAGGCGGTGGGGTGATGGAGGGCGATCCCGAGTTCGCGCGGTCGACGGCGCTCGAGCGAATCCGGGAGGCCAGGTCGACCGGGGCGGAGGCGATCGTGACGTCCTGTCCGTGGTGTGTTCGCAACCTGCGGGACGCACAGGAGGGGAGCGACGAGACCATCGAGGTGTTCGACGTGATGGAGCTTCTCGAGAAGTCGCTCTAGGGAGGACGAAGGAGATGGCAATGAAGCGGGAAGCCTATCGTGCGCTGGAAGCCGTGGTCGACTCGGAGAGCATCTCCGAAGACCCCGCCGTTCTCGACACCTACATCTGGCAGTGGCCCGGTGAGATGAACGAAGGCGCGCAGGTCCGGTTCCAGCCTCACAGGCCCGTCGCGGTGGTCCTTCCCGCCAGCACCGAAGAGGTGCAGGCGATCGCGAAGGTCTGCAATCGGTTCGGGCTCAAGTTCAAGGCGTTCTCAACGGGTTGGGGCGCCTGGGGAGCACCGAGGGGCGAGGATGTGGTCCAGATCGACCTCCGGCGCATGAGCCGCATGCGGGAGCTCGATGAGCGCGACATGTATGCGGTGGTCGAGCCCTACTTCGTCTGGGCCCGGCTGCAGGCCGAGGCCATGAAGCGAGGCCTGAACTGCAGCATCATCGGCGCGGGAAGCAACACCTCGCCGTTGGCGAGCTGCACCGCGATGGAAGGCGCCGGCTACGCCTCCCACTCGATGGGGTACAACAACCGGAACATCCTGGGCGTGGAGTGGGTGCTTCCGAACGGAGAGCTCCTGAAGCTCGGATCCCTCGGCTCGGGGAGCGGCTGGATATCGGGCGATGGACCTGGGCCGAGCCTCAGGGGGATGCTGCGCGGAACGGTCGGATCCATGGGCGGGTTCGGCGTCATCACCGCGGCCGCGATCCGGCTGTACCAATGGGGCGGACCGCCCGAGCTCCCCATGTCGCCAGGCGAGGAATCACTGGAGGACATGCCCGAGAACGTGGATCTGATGGTGCCGAGCTTCGAGACGTACGAGCAACGCGACGCCGCGCTCTACGAGATCGGAGAGGCGGAGATCGCCTACGCCTCCCTGCACCTCAGCAGAGGCCTGGGTGCGCTGCTGATGGCCTCTGGCCGGCAGCTCGTGAGTGGGACGCGGGAGGTTCTGATGGAGGCGAGTCCGAAGCTCGCCTACGCATTCCTCCTGGTGGGCAACTCGCGGGCCGAGCTGGAGTACCAGAAGAAGGCACTCGGGACCATCGTCGCGAAGCACGGCGGCAGCTTCTCTCCGGTATTCCAGATTGAAGAGGAGAGGCGCGGCATCGCTCTGCACATGATCAAGAGCCACGATAGCGCGAGGGTGTTCTGGGTCTCGGGCTCGTTCACGTCGGTCCACTGCCTGAGCCTGTTCGCGAGGCGCCAGCTCGGGGCGGCGGAGCAGCTGTCGACCCAGGTCAAGAAGAAGTACATCGAGAAGGGCGTGCTCGTCGACGACGGCGGCGAGGGTGCCTGGGGCATGGCGTTCGACCATGGCCATACGGTCTGCTACGAGAACGAGACCTGCTTCGACCCGCTGAACGCCGAATCCGTCAAGGGCATCGCGGATACACTCCTGGAGGCGAACGACGAGGCCCTGAAGCGGACCTGGAGTCTGCCTCTGAAGGCCGAGGAGGAGGTAGCCGCGAAGCAGGGCAAGACCATTCATGAACGGCTCGGCCCGGTCATGAGTGGGTACGATCGGTGGCTCGGCGAGATCCGGCGGGCCTTCGATCCCAACGGCGCCGCGGATGCCTGACACGCACCCGGCGCTGCTGGCGCTGGGGCGCTGTGACTCGCGAGGCATACCGGACGACGCGACTGCGGCGCTGTTCGCGCTGGCGAGCCAGCTCGGCTGCGGGTCCGACGAGCCGCTCGGCGCGGCGCTGATCCCCGAGCCGGACACGCCCCGGGACCTGTCGCCCCGCGTGCCGAGGGGAGCGCAGGGCTTTCTGGTGCGGTCCGCGGAGAGCAGTCATAACGAGGGGGCGCTGGCCTTGAGCCTCGCGGAGCTAGCGGATACGCGCAGCGCGACGCTGGTGCTGCTCCCGGACGACGCGTGGAGCCGGGAGGTGGCGGCGCGCACGGGCGGCCTGCTCGACGCTCCCTGTGCGATCGGCTGTCGTGACCTGAGCTGCAGTGAGGGACAGCTGCGCTTCCAGCGGGAGCTCTACGGGGGTGCCGTCTCCGGGGGGTTCGTGGCTCGCTGCGATCGGCTGGTTGCCACGGTCGTGCCCGCCTCGGTGAGCGCCGAGGAGCTGGAGCTCGAGCCCGTGACGGCCGAGACGCTCGAGGTGCCTGCGCTCCAGTCTCCGCCCGCAGCGCGTGTCCTCGAGAGGGGCAAGCCGGAAGCGGCCGAGGCGTCCCTGGAGCGCGCAAAGAGAATCGTGTCGGGGGGGCGTGGCATCGGTGGTGCCGAGGGCTTCGCGCAGCTGGCGAATCTCGCCGCGCGGATCGATGCACAGGTCGGTGCTTCGCGACCCCCCTGCGACGTGGGCTGGATCCACGCGTCGAGACTGGTGGGGATCACGGGGCGGACGGTCACGCCCGAGCTCTACCTGGCAGTGGGGATCTCTGGCTCGGCCCAGCACCGGAGCGGAATGGCCGACGCAGAGACGGTGGTGGCCATCAACACCGATGATGCGGCCGACATCTTCCGCTTCGCCGACTACGGGGTCGTGGGTGACTGGCGGGAGGTCGTCTCGGGCATGCTGGAGGCGCTCGCCGTCCCGGCGTCGGAGGGCTAGGAGGGCAGAGTGGCTCGACCGCTCGAGATCCTGGTGTGCATCAAGCAGGTGCTCGACACACAGGTTTCCTCCGATGTCCTCCAGGTCGACCGGGAGCGCCTCCGCGTGAGCGGGCCGGGCGTGCCGCCCGTGCTCGATCCGTATTCCTTGAACGCACTCAAGGGGGCCCTGGATCTCAAGGCAGAGGGGGGAGCCACGATCACGGCTCTCAGCGTCGGCGCCAATCCCTCCAAGGGGCTCCTGCTGAAGAGCCTGGGAGCCGGTGCCGACCGGGTTCTCGCGCTCCGCATCGCGCCGGCTCCCGAGGCGCTGGGCGACGGGCTTCGCACCGCTCGACAGCTTGCGGCACTGGTTCGCCGTGTGGCGCGCTTCGATCTGGTGCTCGCCGGTCGCATGGGCGCCGATACCAGCGCCGGCACGACGGGTCCCGTGCTGGCGGCCCTGCTGGATCTGCCTCTGGTCACGATGGCTACGCGACTGCAACGCGAGACGGACATGCAGCTGGTCGTCGAACGACTCGCCTCCGATGCGATCGAGCGACTCGCGTGCCCGCTTCCCGCAGTGGTGACCGTGAGCAGCGAGATCGGCGAGCCGCCCCCCGTCAGTCTGCCCAGCCTGAGGAATGCGAGGAGCAAGCCGTTCGAAGTCCTCGAGCCCGCCGAGCTGGGTCTGACGGATGCACCGCTGGGGATCGAGCTGGTCTCACTCGAGAAGCCGTCGCGCGAACGAGACTGCCGGATGGTGTCGGGGGGGGATGCCCGGCTCTGCGGCTCTCGACTGGTCGAGGTGCTCCGCCAGGAGGGCGTTCTCTGAAGCTGGAGCCGGGTTCACTCGGGCGAGGCCGTGACCGCGAGGGTGGCGGAGTCCGTTCATCCTTCCGCGGCGGTCAACTCCCGCGCCGACCGCCCGCCTGCAGTCGCTGTGACCAAGCAATTCCCTTCGTCCGGGCTCGCCTGGGGTGCGAGGAAGCCGCCGAATCGGGTAGATCTATGGTCGTGACTCGAATGTCGGCAGAGGACCGAATCGCGGCCGAGCTCGCGGCCCGCGGTATGCGCGCGACCCGCCAGCGCGTGGGCCTGCTCCGCCTGCTTCGCAGGGCCCGGAATCATCCGACCGCCGCGGAGCTTCATCGGAGCATCCTCAAGGCGCAGCCGAACGTGAGTCTGAAGACCGTCTACGAGGGTCTCGATTCCCTGGTCTCCATCGGTCTGGCCTCTTGTGTGACGGAAGGCGGGGAGCCCTACCGGTTCGAGGCCAATCGCGATCCTCACTACCACGCCCGGTGCCGCGTCTGCGGACGCCTCTTCGATCTCGCTGCTCGATCGGACGGTCACATCCGCTCGAAGACTCCCCTGCCGGAGGGCTTCGACGTAGAGCGGATCTCGGTGACGATCGTGGGTCGCTGTCCCCGCTGCAGCGAGGACTTCTGACCCTGCGGCAGCGCGCTCGGGTCTTCTTTTTCTTGACAATCATTGTTATTTCGAATAGTAAGCCAGTATGAGCCACGGGGGTCGTGGAGAGGGCCGTCGCCTCGGGGGGCTGGTCATCGTGACGCTGGTTGCCATCGCGGGGGTCGCACTGGCGCAGACCCTCGAGATCGCGGTGCCGGCCGGGGTGCTCCCGCCGGAGATCCCCGAGGACAACCCGCCCACCGCCGCCAAGGTCGAGCTCGGTAAGAAGCTCTACTTCGACACGCGGATCTCGACCGACGGGACCGTCGCCTGCGCGACCTGTCACGATCCGCGCAACGCCTTCGCAGACGGGCGCGGAGCGAAGACATCCGCGGGAGTGGGCGGCGCGCTCGGCACGCGCAACTCGCCCACCGTGCTGAATGCGGCCTTCCTCTCCGAGCAGTTCTGGGACGGGCGCGCGGCCACGCTCGAGGCGCAGGCGGTCCAGCCGCTCATCAACCCGATCGAGCACGGCTTCACCGATCACGCCGCCGTCGTGGCGCGGATCGAGGAGCTCGGGGACTACGGACCTCTCTTCTCGGCGGCGTTCGGCTCGGCCGACATCACGATCGAGCGGGTGGGACACGCAATCGCGAGCTTCGAGCGCACGCTGATCAGCCTCGAGGCGCCGTTCGATCGCTTTCTCGCCGGGGACGCGAAAGCGGTCTCGGAGGGCGCGAAGCGGGGCTGGGCGCTCTACAACGGAAAGGCGCGCTGCAACAACTGCCACGGCTACATCGAGGTGTTCCCGCTCTTCACCGACGAGCTCTATCACAACATCGGAGTCGGCGTGAAGAACGTCGATTTCGCCGCCGTGGCCAAGAAAGCCGCCGCGGCCGTGACCGCCGGCGAGTCGGTCGATGGGCTCGGTCTAGCCGCCGAGGAGGCCAGTGAGCTCGGTCGCTTCATGGTGACAGGCGAGCCCAAGGATCTCGGAGCGTTCAAGACCACGCAGCTCCGCAACATCGCACGCACCGCACCCTACATGCACGATGGGAGCGAGGCCACGCTGCGCGACGTGATCGAGTTCTACGACCGCGGTGGAAACGACAATCCGTATCTAGACGGGGGGATTCGCCCGCTGGGCCTCACCGACCAGGAGAAGGCGGACCTCGTCGAGCTGCTCGAGACCTTCACCAGTGACGACCTGCAGCGCTTCGAGGCGCTGGCCAGGTGAGTGTCCTCGCCCTGACGGCTGGCAAGGGGAGCCCATGGCCAACAACATGACCCGAAAAGAGCTCGAGTTCGCGCTCCGCGAGCGGAGCCCGGAGCACGGGCGGCTGATTCGATCGCTCCAGAACTGCGATCGCCGCCACTTCCTCAGAGTCTCGTTGAAGTTCGCCGGCATGGCGGCGGCCGCCGGCGTGATCCAGCCGCACGCGTTCCAGCTCGTGAACGTGGCCCACGCCGCCTCCCACGAGACCGGCGACTCCGGCTTCCGCTTCGCCTACGTGTCGGATACGCACCTCTACGCGCAGGGAATGGACCATCGCTTCGCCCGCGCGGCGCTCAAGGGCGTCGAGAACGTGAATGCCCTCGATCCACAGCCGGACTTCGTGCTCTTCGGCGGCGACCTCGCCCAGCTCGGCAAGCCCGACGAGCTCGAGCTCGGCCAGCAGATCATCGGCGAGATCAAGGCGCCGGTGAAGATGATGGTAGGAGAGCACGACTGGTACCTCGACATGGGCGAGAAGTGGCGCCAGATGTTCGGCTCCGATCACTACTCCTTCGACCACAAGGGAATCCACTTCGTCGTCTTGAACAGCGTGGTCGAGAAGGATTTCTGGACCGCCAAGGGCTATACCCCCGAGGAGCGGATGGCGATCGTGTCCGGCCTCGACGACAACCGCCAGAGCCCCTTCGAGGTCGGCGAGGAGCAGCGCGACTGGCTGAAGCAGGATCTCTCCGGCGTGGACAAGAAGACGCCCGTGGTCGTGTTCTCGCACTCTCCGCTCTACAAGCTCTACAAGCCGTGGAACTTCTGGACGGACGATGCTGATGAGGTGCAGGCGCTCCTCCAGCCCTTCGACACGGTGACGGTGATCCACGGACACACCCATCAGCTCCTGACCAACCGGATTGGGAACATCCACTTCCACGGAATGCTCTCGACGGCATGGCCCTGGCCGTACGCGCCGGAGGGACTGCCCGAGTACACGGTGCAGATGTTCCGCCCCGATCCGTTCAACCAGTTCGATGGATGCGGCGACGGTACGATCGAAGTCCTCCAGAGCGGACGCGTCGACAAGAACTACAACCTGTGGTCGCGAAATCCGCGGACCGTGACCGCGGAGCAGCTGGCCGCGAGCTCCGTACCGGGCCCGGGCGGCTACAAGGGCCCGTCCTACTAGCAGAGGGATTCCGACATGAAGACGAAGGTCATCCTTGGACTGGCCCTCTCGGCGGCGATCGCCGTCGGAATCGGTGCCGCGATCGAGCGGTCAGTGGACGACGAGCGCTCGCGCCGGGCGCTCGTGGGGGCACAGGACGAATGGGCCTCCCGCGCGGTCTGGGCCTGCGATCAGCGGAAGATGGTGGTCGTCGAGGGCGTCCGGCCCGATGAGAAGATCCCGCCGGCGCGCGCCCAACTCGTCGCCGACGTGCTCATGGACCTCATGCGCTACTGCAACGCGGAGATCACGGCCAGGATCGGGCTCGATCGGATGATCACGGTCGCGGCCAACGGCCTCGTGCACGAGAACTACGTCGTGGGAGGTGAGCTGCCGATCGCGAAGGCATCGTTCGGAGAGCCGACGAAGCGCGAGCAGATGATCTGGAAGGCGGAGCTCGACAAGTTGGTGGCCGAGGGAGACCGCCTCTTCCACAGCGACGAGTTGAGCTCCAACGGCGTGGCGTGCGCGATGTGCCACCCCCACGCTTCGAACACCCACCCCGAGACCTACCCCAAGTTCCAGACCCAGCTGAAGGAGGTGGCACTCCTGCGGGACATGGTGAACTGGTGCATCATCAACCCGCTCGAAGGCGACCCGCTGGATGAGGACGAGCGGCGCATGAAGGCCCTCGAGGCGTACATCCTCGCCCAGCGCGCAGGAACCTCGCTCGAGGCGGGTAAGCACTAGCCGGCCCGGCCTTCTTCGGCTCGAGATCCGGCAGGCCTGCGCTACTCCGGCGAGTCGGGCTGCGGCGCGCGACGCAGAGGGCGCTACTGCGGCCCCAGCAGGCAGCCCGAGACGAAGTGGTCGAAGAAGTCGGGGTCCGACTCGAGCTCGACGTGGCTGATGGTCGAGACCAGGGCCTCGAGCTCGCGGCGGCGCGTCATGGAGCACAGGGCGATCGAGGTGCCCTCGACCGAGGCGTTGCCGACCTGGAGGATCTTCGAGTCGTCCAGGGCCGGGATCAGACCCACGTTGCGCGCGGCGTCGAGGCAGAGGTGGCGACCGAAGCCGCCGGCCAGGTAGAAGACGTCGAGGTCGTCGAGCGAAGCCTCGTAGCTGTCGAGCACGATCCGGAGTCCCGCCGCGTTCGCCCCCTTGGCCTGGGCCAGCTCGCTGATGTCGCGCTCGCTGAGCGAGATCGCGCGCTCCGCATCGACCGTGAAGCGATCGGGGCTCTGGAGTCGCCCGCGCTCGTTCATGTGGCCGGTGCGCAAGAGCTCACTCAAGAGCTCGAGCAGGCCCGAGCCGCAGATGCCCTCGGGTGCGGAGTCGCCGATCACGCTCAGGTCGACCCGGCCGTCGTCGTCGAGACGGATCCCCTCGATGGCACCGTCGAGCGCGGGCATGCCGCAGCTGATCGCGCCCCCCTCGAAGGCGGGTCCGGCGGGGCAGGAGGCGGCCAGGATCCGGTCGCGGTTGCCGAGGACCAGCTCCGTGTTCGTGCCGACGTCCATCAGCGCGACCAGCCGCTCCTCGCTCGCCAGGTCGATCGCCAGGAGACACGCGGCGGTGTCGGCTCCCACGTGACCGCTGATCAGCGGCAGGCTCTGGACCCGCGCCTGGGGATGAATCGGCAGGCGCAGCCGGCGCGCGGGGACGGAGAGGCTCGTCGAGCTGCGCTTGCCCTCGAGCAGCTCGCGCTCGGTGATCGAGCGGTAGGGCTTCTGGCCGATCGGATGGACGTCGAGCCCGAAGAGCAGGTCGCGCATCGTCGAGTTCCCGGCCACGACCAGCTCGTAGATCGTCTCGGGCTCCGCCGATAGCTCCTCGATCGCGTGACCCAGGTACCCGAGCAGGGTCCGCTGGAGCAGCCGGCCGCGGTGGGTGGTGTCGTACGCGATGCGCGCCATGACGTCGGATCCGCCGAAGCGCTGCGGGTTCTCGAACGCCGAGGTCGCCAGCCGCTCGCCCGTCTCGAGGTCGATCAGGCGCAGCACCACGGTCGCCGTCCCCAAGTCGAGGGCGAGTCCGTGGATGGGACCGCTCGAGCGGGCGATCTCGCGGCCCTCGAGCAGGATGCGATCACCGTCTCGAGTGACCGCGGGGTCGAGCAGCGGCTCCTTCCCGTGCACCGGGAGGGCCATGCTCCGCTCCTCGATCTGCATCGCCGCCCGGCGCAGCGTGTGGCAGCGCACGCGGCCCGCATCCTCCGCGACCCGGCAGCGGCACGCCAGGCGGAAGTCGCCCTGCAGGTGCTCCTCCTCGGGCGTGCGCTCCGAGAGGTGCTCCATCCCCTCGACCACCTCGAGCAGGCACTCGCGGCACTTCCCCTGCTTGTGGCACGAGGTCGGTACCGCGACTCCAACGCGCTCGGCGTAGTCGAAGAGCGACGCGCCCGGGGCCGCCTCGACCTCGCGGGAGTTGATGACCAGCTTCATGCGGACCGGATCCTACCGCGTGCGGGCACTCTGCTGCAGCTCGCCGGGCCGCCGCGCGAGGCCGCTTGACCGGAAGCTCACCGATCCTCCAGGATGGGTGAGGGGGCGGATTCGGGGAGGGAGCGCTCGCATGGAAGCGACGGAACGGATCGCCCACTTCGTCGCGGAGACCCGCCTCGAGACGCTCTCCGCCGAGGTCGTGACGGCGGCGAAGCGGGCCGTGCTCGACACGCTGGGAGTCACGCTCGCCGGCGCCGCCGAGGAGGGGAGCCGCCTGCTCCTCGACGCGCTCTCCGCGACTGCGGACGCGGGTCCCGCCCACATCTTCGGAACCGACCTGCGCGCCAGCGCCTCACAGGCGGCCCTGGCCAACGGCGCGCTCGGCCACGCCCTCGACTTCGACGACGTGAACGTGAACATGCGCGGCCATCCCAGCGTACCGGTGCTGCCGGCCGTCCTGGCCGTGGCGGAGGCGGCCGAGGCGGCCGAGGCGGCGGGGAGCGACGGCGGCGCAGTGCTCTCCGCCTTCGTCGTCGGATTCGAGGTGGAGTGCAAGCTCGGGCGGGCCCTCGGCGCGAGCAGCTACGCGCGCGGCTGGCACGCGACGTCGGTCGCGGGCGCGCTCGGTGCCGCCGCCGCCTGTGCGAACCTGCTTCGCCTGGACGCTGCACGAACGCGCAACGCGTTCGGCATCGCCAGCTCGATGGCCTGCGGCACCCGCCAGAACTTCGGCACCATGACCAAGCCGCTGCATGCCGGCCTCGCTGCGCGCGCCGGGGTCGAGGCGGCGGACCTTGCCGCGCGGGGCTTCACCGCGGCGCCCGACATCCTCGAGGCGCCGATGGGCTTCGGCGTGCTCTTCTCGCCCGGCGACGACTGGCGGCCGGAGCGGATCGGCGACCCGGGCAAGCCCTGGGACATCCTCTCCCCGGGCATCAACGTCAAGCAGTACCCCTGCTGCTACATGACCCACCAGGCGCTGGACGCGACGCTGGCCGCCACCGAGCGGAGACCGCTCGACGCCGCGGAGGTCGAGTCGATCGAGGTACGCGTCTCGCCCGGCTCCACGTCGGCCCTGATCCACCACCGGCCCACCAGCGGGCTCGAGGGCAAGTTCAGCATGGAGTACTGCGTCGCAGCGGCGGTGCTCGACGGCGCGGTCCGCCTGCGAACCTTCGACGAGGACCAGGTGCAGCGGCCCGAGGCACAGCAGCTGCTGCGCCGCGTCTCGATCGTGCACCCGCCGGAGGCCAAGGCCTGGACCTCGCCGTCGACGCGGGTGACCGTGCGCCTGCGCGACTCGAGCGCGCTCCGCGCGGAGGTGACGCGAGAGCGGGGCAGCCCGGGCGACCCGCTCAGCTGGGACGAGCTCGTCGACAAGTACCGAGACTGCGCCCGGCGGGTGCTGCCCGAGCAGCAGGTCGACCGCTCCCTCGAGCTGATCGCCGCGCTCCCCGAGTCCCGGATCCGGGAGCTCGCGCTCACATTGACACCGAGCGGCGCCCCCGCTTAGGCCGACGGAGGTTTCGCATGCCGGATCAACGGGACTACGACGTCATCGTCCTCGGCGCGGGCAATGCCGCGATGGCGGCCGCCTACGCCGCCCGACAGGAGGGCGCGAACGTCGTCGTGCTGGAGAAGGCGCCGATCGAGCTGCGCGGCGGGAATACG
>CAZLBF010000348.1:0-5762 GCA_964557495.1 uncultured Myxococcales bacterium
GCTCTACACCCATGGAGTGCCCTTCACGGACTACGACAAGCAGATGGACGCGAGGGCCGGGGACATGAGCTCGGGTCTCTCCAAGCGAGACACCCTGCGTGCGGCGATCGCGCTGGAGTTCGCCTTCCCGATGAACACGACGGTGATCCTGCAGCCCTCGTTCTACTCCACGTTCCACTGGCGGAAGAGCTTCGGTACCGGCTTCGGGGCAGCCTTTGGCGACGAGTGGGCGCTGCTTCCGATTCTCTTCATCGAGCGCCCGTTCCGCATGACGCGCGATCGACTGCGGCTGGGCGCGACGTTCACACCCTACTTCAGCGGACCCGAGCGCGGCTACCAGGGAACGAAGTCGAAGCTCGTCGCGGCGTGGGAGTTCTCGCAGTTCATCACGGGGAAGCTCATCTACACCGCCTTTACCGGCGGCGATCGGGACGATGCCTACGGCCAGTATCGACACTGGGACAACGTCGGTATGGAGCTAAAGTATGAGTTCTGAAAGGTTCAGTCGGATGCAAGTACTGAGGACCGCTCTCGTGGGCCTGTCCGGGGCTCTTGTGCTCCTGATCTCACTGACGGCTGCGACGGAGGAGCTGGGCGCGGTCGAAAAGCAGAGCTGGACGCGCACCTCGGAGCTTCCCCCGCAGGAGCGTGCGCTGATCGACTCCCGGAGCAATACCCCCCGCAATCCGGAGATCCCCTACCTGCCGGCCGAGCCGTACCCCTTCGAGCCGCCGTTCACGGCCGAGGAGCTCGCGTACCGGATGATGAACTTCGCCCACAACGGGCGCCGTCCCCACACGCTGGCGGACGCCTTCGGCTCGATGACGAAGAGCGGCTATCTCACGCAGGGCATCACCGTCGTCCGGATGGCCGCGACCTCGGACCAGGGGGACGTTCCCGGCCAGCTGCGGACGGCTCCCGGCGACGAGTTCCTACGCTACGCGCTCTACTACACGTATCCGCCCGGAAAGCAGCACCAGCAGCTCCTCTGGGTGTACCGGCGCACGGACCAGGAGCAGAGCACGAAGATCGACAACTTCTGGTACATCCCGGAGATGCGGCGCGTGCGGCGCATGCCGCAGTTCCGGCGCGACCAGCCGCTCCAGGGCAACGTGCAGACGATCGACGACATCATGGGAAGGGATGCCTGGGAGTTCTCCTGGCGCGTGATCGGAACCGACGTCCTCTACGAGACGGTGCGCTTCCCCTCCACGCGACCGGAGCTGACCCTGGCCAGCGGCGACGGGAGATTCTTCGACGTCTCCACCTCGGAGCTGCGGCCCATGGGCGACGAATATCCGTTCTACACGACGGACGGCGGAGTAGAGGCCCTGGTCCTGGTCGGCGAGCCACGCGGCGACTGGCTGGGCAGCTACTCCGATGCCAAGCTCATCTTCTGGATCGACAAGCAGTACTTCTACCCCTTGCGCATGGAGAAGTACGACGCGGAGGGGCAGCTGAAGACCGTGCAGGTGACCATGGCGACACAGGGAAATCCGGAGCTCGGTCCCGAGGGCTATCGGAGCCTGCTCACGGTGTACTGGGATGCCCGCCTCGATCTGCTGAGCTACAGCCTGCACGACGCCTACCGGTCGGTCGAGTGGAGCGAGGACGAGAAGGCGGTGATGTTCAGCCCCGAGTTCATGCGCCGCTGCTGGCTGAAGTACGCCCAGCCCACGCACAGCCTCGTCGACTCCGCGAAGGAGTTCTATCTGCGGCCTTCGCTAGATCTGGGGAAGTTCCCCGAAGAGCGCTCCATCCAGCTGACCCCCGACATCGAGCGGCGCATCGCGGCCCAGAACGCCGCGGGACAGCTGGTCTTCGCCGCACCCGACGGCGCTCCTTAGTAGCGGCCCTCCCGGACCTGCCCCCTCGTCGGTCCGGGTCGGGCCTGCCAGCGAGCTGCAGCCTCAGTCGCTCGGCGCCTCCAGGATGTGGATGCACATGGACGCGGGGCCGCGGCCGATCACGCCGCCGCCGTTCTCCGCCAGGGCGATCCGCGGTCCCGCGACCTGGCGCTTGCCCGCCTCGCCGCGCAGCTGGGCGGTCAGCTCGAAGATCTGCGCCAGTCCCGATGCGCCAACCGGATGGCCGCGCGCGATCAGGCCGCCGCCGGTGTTCACCGGGAGCCTGCCGTCCAGAGCAGTGGCTCCGCTCTCGGAAAAGGCGCCGCCCTCGCCTTCCGGACAGAAGCCCATCTCCTCGAGCACCGCGACCTCGCCGAAGGCCGTGGCGTCGTGCACCTCGGCCACGTTCACGTCGGCGGGGCCGAGGCCCGCCTTCTCCCAGGCCGCCCGCGTGGCCCGCGCGGTGGTGTCGCCCCCACCTTCGAGGCTACCGCCGGCGAGGATCGACGCCCTCACCTTGACCGCCCGCTTGCGCGCCTCGGGGTGCTTGCGCAGGTAGGCCTCGCTGACGAGGATGGCGGCGGCCGATCCGTCGCCCACCGGCGCGCACATGGCGCGGGTCAGGGGCCAGGAGACCTCGCGATCCTCCATGACTGCCTCGACGGTCATGGGGAAGGTGTACTGGGCGTAGGGGTTGAGCGTGGAGTTGTTGTGCGCCTTGGCCGCGATGACCGCGAGCTGTCGCTGGGTCAGGCCGTACTTCTCCATGTGATTGCGCGCACCGGAGCCGTACATGTCCATGGCCGGCGACTTCCCCTTCTTGTCGCTCTCACTCGCCTGTGCCTTCCGCTCCTCGGGCATGTTCTCGGCGTAGGCGTCGCCCGCTTCGGCCCAGCGGTCCACGTCGGAGCCGGTGGCGAAGCTCATGAACATCTTGCTGCGATCCTCGTTGAAGACCTTCTCGGCGCCCAGGGCGAGCGCGCAGTCGTACAGCCCCGCCTTGATCCCGGTCCAGGCGCCGTGGAAGGCGGAAGCACCGCCGCCACAGGCGTTCTCCAGGTTGGTGACCGGCACGCCGCCGACGCCGTTGGCGGTGAGCGCGACCTGGCCGCGCACGCCGTGCTGCATGGCGTAGAAGCCCCAGTAGCTGTTGGCGAACCAGGCTGCCTCGATGGCGTCGCGCTCGACACCCGCGTCCTTGAGTACCAGCTCCAGCGCCTCGCCGGTCAGCTGCTTGATGGTCCGATCCGGGAACTTGCCGAACTTGATCATCCCGCTTCCGACGATGTAGACGTCCTCGCTCACGCTTCACCTCCAGGGCGGCCCTCGGCAGACGCCGACTCGGCCCAGCTCGAAGTCCAGCTCCTATGTTACTCCGGAGCGCGCTCGAACGTACTACCCGGGAAGGAGAAGCCCCATGCTCATCCGCCTCGCCACCCTGCTGGCCCTGATCGCGCTCTCTGTCGATGCCCACGCCGAGAGCCGGTCGCTCGAGGCGCTCGATCCCGAGGCCGCCCACGTCGAGATCACGAAATCGGAGGGTGTGGTCCTGGTCGACATCTGGGCCGAGTACTGAGGGAGATGCGTCCGGCAGTTGCCGGTCATCGAGTCCCTGGCCGGCGAGTTCGCGGGCCGCGCCCGCGTCGTGACGGTTCACGTCGACCCCGAGAGCGACGTCCTCGAACGGTTCGAGGCCTGGGGACTCCCGACCTACCTGGTCTTCAAGGACGGCCAGCCGGTCGACCGGCTGTACTTCAGCCAGATCGGCTGGCTCCTCGAGGCGCGCATCCGCCGCATGCTGAACGGGGCCCTCGACTGAGTCGCCCCGTCCCGGGCTGGAGCGATGCGGGGTGCCTCGGTGCTCCTCCGCCCGTATAATTGGATCGGACGCTGAGAAGGAATGCGGATGCGACTCGCGGTGCTCGCCGCCCTGGCCCTGTCATGCCTCGCCACGTCCGGCGCTCAGGCGACGGACTGCTCCGACTGGCAGGGGCTCGCCAGGGACCAGAAGGAGACGAAGCTCGTCTCGATGATCGACGAGCGGCTCGAGGGACCGAGCGGCCAGAAGTACACGAGCGTCAACCGGGCGCGGATGCGCGACTGCCTGCTCGACCGGCTCTACTCGATCCGGCGCGACTTCGACGCGAATTGCCAGGCGAGCAAGCGCCGGCGCCTCGAAGAGATCCTGAAGGACTACATCTACAGCTGTGTGAACTGACGCCCGGAGCCCCGAGCCGGTCGCTCAGTCGAAGCTGATCTCCTCGCGCACGACCCGGCGCGACAGGGCCGCCTGGCCGACGCGGCGGATCGCGAGCACGAAGGCCGCGGTGCGCAGGTCGAGGCGCTTCTCCTTGGCCACGCTCCGAACGCCCGCGTAGGCGCGGCGCATCGTCTTCTCGAGCTCCTCCGTCACGCGGTCCAGCTCCCAGCGGAACTGCTGGATGTTCTGGGCCCACTCGAAGTAGCTCACCGTCACGCCGCCCGCGTTGGCGAGGATGTCGGGCACGATCGTGACGCCTCGCTCGTTCAGGATCTGGTCCGCCTCGGGCGTGACGGGATCGTTGGCGGCCTCGACGACGAGCCCGGCTCGCACGTCGCGGGCATTGTCCGCGGTGATGGCCCCCTCGAGGGCCGCGGGCACGAGCACGTCGGCCTCCCAGGTCAGCACCTCGGGCCCGTCGAAGGCGTCCCCGCCCGGGAAGCCCGCCACCGTGCGGTGCTCGGCAGCCCACTCGACGAGGGCCGGAACGTCCAGGCCCTTGGCCTTGGCGACGCCTCCCAGGTGATCTCCCACCGCGACGATCTTCGCGCCGCGCTCCGCCATCAGGCGCGCCGCGTGGCTGCCCACGTTGCCGAAGCCCTGGAGGGCCACGCTGACGTCGGAGAGGGACTTGCCCTGGTCACTGAGCGCCTCCTCCAAGGCGTACATCACCCCTCGGCCCGTCGCCTCGTCGCGGCCCGCTGAGCCGAACAGGTGCAGCGGCTTCCCCGTGACCACGCCGGGCGAGAAGCCCTCGTAGGTGGAGTACTGATCCATGATCCAGCCCATCACCTCGGCGTTGGTGTTGACGTCGGGAGCCGGGATGTCGAGCGTCGGGCCGATCACCTCCTTGACCTGCTCCACGAAGGCCCGGGTCACCCGGTCGAGCTCGGACTTGCTCATGGTGGACGGATCGCAGTTGATGCCGCCCTTGGCGCCGCCGAACGGCACCTCGACGATGGCCGTCTTCCAGGTCATCAGGTTCGCGAGCGCGGTCGCGTGGTCCTCGTCCATCGTCGGGTGGTAGCGGAGGCCGCCCTTGAACGGACCGCGCATGTTGTTGTGCTGCACGCGGAAGCCCAGGTGGTGCTGGATGCGACCCTGGTCGTCCTCGGTCACGAGCTCGACCTTGACCACTCGACGCGGCGTGATCAGGATCTCGCGCACCCGGTCGGACAGGTCCAGGACATCGGCCGCCTTGTTGAAGTAGTAGTGGGCCTCGTCGAGCATCGGTCACCTCCAGTCGTCGCGCGTCAGGTCAGGATCTCCGAGAGCGGCACCTCGCGCCCCTCCGCGGCGCTGCGGCCGGCGGCGAGGGCAAAGGCGAGGGTGCGGCGGGCCTCTTCCAGGTTCTGAGGCGGCTCGCGCCCCTCCAGCAGAGCGTCGACGAAGTCGATCCCGCCGAGCCGGAACGACTCCCCCCAGTCGGCCTCGACATCGTGGAACGCGCGCGTCTCTCCGTCGCGGTACAGGACGACCGACGGCTCGTCGAGCAGCTTGCCCGTGCAGCGGTTCACCCAGATGATCCCCTCGGTTCCGTGGATCTCGAGCCGGTCGTCGCTCGCGTAGTACTTCGAGCGCACGCGCATGCCGAGGGACGCGATCACCTCCCACGAGCCGAAGCGTGGCGGATCGCCGGCGTACTTCCACGAGAT
>CAZLBF010000349.1:0-7428 GCA_964557495.1 uncultured Myxococcales bacterium
GCGCTTGACGCGCGCGCGTCAGCTGCTTCCGGGATTCGTCGCGCGGCTCTTCTTGATCTACGCGCTCATGATCGTCCCGTGGCCGGGCCTCGAGCAGGGGTACGCCGCCCTGTACCGGTCGGGCTCGAATGCGGTGTCGAGCGCGCTCGGCCTGGGGCATCACGTCCTGCTGTACGTCCTCACCGAGGAGGACCGGGCGTCGTTCGCGGGGAAGACCGACGCTCGAGCCCTGGCTCTGGATGACACCAAGATCGTGTTCCGAGCGGGGGGCCAGGAGCTGACGATTCTCCACAGCACCTGGTACTCGGGATATATTCCGACGGCTCTGCTGATCGCCCTGATGCTCGCGACTCCGTTGCGCTGGCCCCTGAGGCTGCGAGCGCTCGGCTGGGGGCTCCTGATCGTGAACCTGTACCTCGCGCTCCGAATGGGCTCGACCTTCATCGCCGGGGGTGCGATCGATCCGCTCCACTGGCTGCCCGCCCCCGGCTTCCGAAGAAGCCTGTTCTCCAGCTTGGCCGTGACCGGACCCGGGTCCGGCCTCTGGTACGTGGTCCCGCTCCTCACCTGGATCCTGCTGGTTCACCGTCGCGTGTACCGGGAGGTCGTCGTCGGTGCCGGGAACGGACCGACGCCGAGCGAGCCGTCTGACGCCTGACGTCTGACGCGCTCGGCTCAGCCTCGCCGCCCCTCTCGAAGCACGTACGACTGCCAGGGACAGAAGCGCTGCACGCGGTCCAGCCAGTAGACGAGGTCGCGCTCCACCATCTCGGGCGTTCCGTCGCACAGCCCGACGCTCACCTCGGTCAGCTTCCACGCGCCGGGCACGAAGTGCCAGCTCCAGCTCAGGTTGTGCCCACCGTCTCCGCCCGCGATGACGCCGTTGATGTGGAGCCGCCGCTCTTGACGGGGCAGATCGAGCTCGCCGCGCGCCGCCCGGATCAGCTCGGGGTCGAAGGTCGTCGCGACGAATACCGCCTCCAGCGACGTGTCGCTCCGCAGCGCGAACAGGAATCGAACTCCCGAGGTCTCCTCGATCGCTCCGCGGCTCGCGCAGGCGGTGACGAGCATCAGGAGACCGAGGAGACGTGGACCTCTCACCTCTTCCTTTATACCCGCGGCGTCGACTCAGCGAAAGTCGTGAGAGGGAGGCAGCGGGGAGTGACGGACCTCGGAGTCGAGGCTCGAGAAACGGCGGGCGCGGACGTGGATCACGTCATCCTGGCTCTGGACCGGACCCTCTACCGCGAGGATGCCCGAGGTCTGCAACAGGGCGCGGTGCTTCCGGAACAGGTCGGGAAAGACGATCGCGTTGCAGGTGCCGGTCTCGTCCTCGAGTGTCAGGAACAGGAAGCCCTTGGCGGTGCCGGGTCGCTGGCGCACGATGACGACGCCGGCGACGCGGACCCAGCGGCCGTCGGGAACCTCGCGAAGCTCGCGCGCGGAGAGGATGCCGCGGCGTCGCACTCGCTCGCGCAGGTGCGCCATGAGATGAGGCCCCGTCGTCATGCCCGTGCCGCGATAGTCGGTGAGCGTCTCCTCGAAGGGGGTCATTTCGCGGAGCGGAGAGGGTGTCTCGGAGACCGCTCCGGCGAGCAGTCCCCCCTCGAGCGCGGCGACCTGCCAGAGTACCTCGCGGCGCCGCAGGCCGAGCGTAGAGCACGCCCCGATCTCGCCGAGCCGCTCGAGCTCGTCGCGGTGAAGGCCGGTGCGCCGGGCGAGGTCGGCGATCGAGCGGAACGGAGCGGCCGCCTCGATCCGCTCCCCCGCCTCCTGGCGCAGACCGTCTACATAACGGAAGCCTAGTCTTACCCGGTTATCGGCGGGCAAAGCCCGCCTGCCGGGCTTCGCTCGCCTTTGGCTCGCTGCGCGCGCCGCTGCCGCGGCGATTGCAGGCTGCCGGGTATCGGCGTCGTCTTTTTCGACGCGGCAGAGCCAGCCGCTTTGTTGCACGTCGATCGGGAGCACGCGTACGCCGTGTCGCTCCGCGTCCTTTACGAGCGTTGCGGGGCTGTAGAAGCCGAGCGGGTAGGCGTTGAGCATCGCCGTGAGATAGCAGGCGTGGTGGTGCGCGCGGATGTAGGCGGAGGCGTACGCGAGCAGCGCGAAGCTCGCGGCGTGGCTCTCCGGAAAGCCGTAGAGCGCGAACGAGGTGATCTGCTGCACGATCTCGTCCTGTGTGCTCGAGGGGATGCCGCGCTCGCTCATGCCGTGGCGCAGGTTTCGCTCGATCGTTCGCATGCGCTCCGTGGAGCGCTTGAAGCCCATGGCGCGGCGCAGCTCCTCGGCCTCGCCGCCCGAGAAGCCGGCGATCGTCATGGCGATCCGCAGGAGCTGCTCCTGGAAGAGCGGCACGCCGAGCGTGCGGCGCAGAATCGGCTCCAGGTCCGGGTGGGGAACCGTCACCGCCTCGCGTCCCGCGCGGCGCTTGAGGTAGGGCTGGACCATGTTCCCGACGATCGGACCGGGGCGGATGATTGCGACCTCGACGACCAGGTCGTAGAACGTGCGCGGCTTCATGCGCGGGAGCGTCGCCATCTGTGCGCGGCTCTCGACCTGGAAGACGCCGGTCGTGTCGGCTCTCTGCAGCATGGCGTAGGTCTCGGGGTCGTCGGGCGGGAGCTTGGCCAGGTCGAGCTCGACCCCGTCGTGCTCCCGCACGAGCGGGATCACTTCTTCCAGCACCGCCATCATGCCGAGGCCGAGCAGGTCGATCTTGATGATCCCGAGGTCGGCGCAGTCGTCCTTGTCCCACTGCACGACGGTGCGATCCGCCATGCGCGCGGGCTCGAGCGGCACGACCTCGTCGAGGCGCCCCTGTGCGATGACCATGCCGCCGGAGTGCTGGGAGAGGTGCCGCGGCAGGTGCTGGATCTCACGTACGAGCCGAAGCAGGTGCCGGACGCGACGCGCGCGCGGGTCCACCCCCCCGCGACGAATCTGCTCCTCGAGCTCGTCGTGCTCGTCGACGTACTCGTGGCGCGAGACCAGCTTCGCGATCCGGTCGATCTGTCCCGGGGCGAGGCCGAGGACCTTGCCCATCTCGCGTACGGCGCTCCGCGGCCGGTACGTGATCACGTTTGCGGTCATCGCGGCACCGTGCGGCCCGTAGCGCCGATAGACGTACTGCAGGATCTCTTCGCGTCGGTTCCCCGACGGCAGGTCGATGTCGATGTCGGGCCACTCGCCGCGCTCCTCGGAGAGAAAACGCTCGAAGAGCAGCTCGTAGCGGATCGGATCGATCGCGGTGATCCCGAGCGCGTAACAGACCAGGCTGTTCGCCGCCGAGCCGCGCCCCTGTGCGAGGACACCGCGCGCACAGCACTCCCGCACGATGTCCCAGACGATCAGGAAGTAGCCCTCGAGCCCGAGGCGGTGGATCATCGCGAGCTCGTGCTCGAGCTGCCGACGGACCTTCTCGGGGATGCTGCCGTCGTAGCGGCCGCGCGCGCCCCGCTCGGCAAGCTCGCGGAGCTTTCCGGCGAGCGTCTCGCCCGGCTCGAGCGGGAAGTCGGGGAACCGGTAGCCCAGGTTCTCGAGTGTGAACGCGCAGCGCTCCGCGATCTCGACGCTGTTCCGGAGCGCCTCGGGGAGGTCGCGGAAGCGCTCGATCATCTCGGCGCGTGAACACAGGTGGCGCTCGTCGTTGGGAAGCAAGAGCCGACCGGCGCGCTCGAGCGTCGTCTTGTGATGCAGGCACGTGAGCGCATCGAGCAGGGGCTTTCCCGAGGGCCGCGCGTGTCGGACGTCCCCGGTGGCGACGGGCGGGAGGTCCGTCGCCAGCAGGGCCCGGTTGCGCCGCTCCTGATCAGGGTCGGCGTGCCGGTGCAGCTCCCCGAAGAGGTCGCGGCCGAAGATCTCGCCGAGTGGCCGCCCGAGCGTCGGCTCGCGCACCAGACAGACGAGCCCCTCGCGATGCTGCCGCAGATCGTCGAGCGTGACGCGGCAGTGCGGCTTGGGATGCGAAGCGTGTCCCCGGGTGACGAGCCGACACAGATTTCGGTAGCCCTGCCGGTCCTTCACCAGAAGCTGCAGCCGCCCGCCGTCGGGCGGCGGATCCGACTTGCGCTGGGGCCGCGGGCTTCCGAGCAGCGTCACGCGCGCGCCCAACAGGGCCCGGATCCCCAGGGCCTTCGCGGCCTGGTGAAAGCGCGGCGCACCGTACAGGCCGTGGACGTCCGAGAGCGCGAGCGTCGAGTGGTCCAGCTCGGCCGCGCGCGCTGCCAGGTCCTCGGGAACGGACGCCCCTTCGAGGAAGCTGAAGGCGCTGCGTGCGCCGAGCTCGACGTAGGGGGGAGGGGGCACGGAGCTATTTTCGCTTTATTTTCGTGTTTCGGTCAAGCGAACTTGGGATCATGATCGGAGGGCATGGCGCCCCCGCTCGTCGACCGGCGCGAGCTGCTCTCGCGCATCTCGATCTTCGCGGAGCTCAGCCCCCGCGAGATCGACCTCCTGCTCGAGGTCACCGCGACCAAGCGCCTGAAGGAGCGAGAGGTGCTCTTCCGGAAGGGGGACCCGGGCAGCCAGCTCTACGGCGTTCTCAAGGGTCGGCTCCGCGTCTCGACCGCCGGTGCCGAGGGCCGCGAGGTCATCTTCGCCTATCACGGTCCGGGCGAGGTGTTCGGCGAGATCGCGGTCCTCGACTCCCACCCGCGCTCTGCGACCATCGTGGCGGCGGAGCCCTCGGAGCTCCTGACCCTCCACCGCCGCGACCTGCTGCCTTTCTTCGAAGAGCATCCGAAGGTGGCCATCAGCCTGGCGGGGATCCTGGCGGCTCGCATCCGGACGCTCTCCGAGGTGATGGAGGACGCCCGCTTTCTCTCGCTCGAATCGCGCCTGGCCAAGAAGCTCCTGCACCTCGCGCGCAGCTACGGTCGCCAGACCGCTTCCGGGCTGAGGATCGAGGTGAAGCTCCCGCAGCACGAGCTCGGCGAGCTGGTGGGCGTCTCGCGGGAGAGCGTGAACAAGCAGCTGCGCGCGTGGGGGCAGGAGGGGCTGGTGCGCTTCGACCGCGGCTACATCACGATCCTCGACAGCGACGGCCTCGACGCCGTCGCCCACCTAACTCTGTTCTAGTCGTCCCCCTTCGCGTCAATTGGTGGCCAGATGAGGCGGTCTGCAGAGGGTGCGACGGTCGCCCACTGCCCCGGGGCTCCGATTCCCCGCACTCCGCACAGGACCGTTCTGCGCAGACTAAGCGCCCGTCGCACCCTCTGCAGACCGCCTAACTGTGTCCAAGATTCCCTGACCGACGCCCGCCCCGGGTGTTCGGCTAGATCCAATACAAAGTCACGAATCAACCCGTTAGTCGTAGATGCCGTCGAGGAGCCAGCTCTCGTCTTCGAGGCTGCGGTAGATCCGGTAGACGCCACCGTCGGAGAGCTCGACGTCGAAGTAGTCGCGCGCGAAGGGGGCTTCGCCCCACCACTCGCCGAAGAGCCGCCACGGTCCCGCCCGCTGGATCACGCGGCCACCGGCGATCTCGCCGGGGGTATTCCACTTGTGGCGCGGCTCCACGCGCTCGGGCGTGCCCGGGTCTCCCCAGACCCGAATCGGCTGCGGGGGACGGAGCGCGCGCAGGGCCATGGCGGGGGCGGGGGAAGCGCCGGAGTCGTGCGGGGGAGAGAGCTCGGGGCTCGCTTCGAAGCTCGTCACGCGCGCCGCGTCGGGCCGGTGCCCCTCCTCGAGTCCGGGTGCGCCCACCTGGTCGGGTCCACAGAGCGCCTCGAGGCGCGCCACGGTGACGGCCAGCTCCGCGGGGGCGGGGAGGGGCGGACGGAACAGGTCGAGCTGAATCGATTCGACGTTTCCGGGCGTCGCGATGACCCGCAGCCGCTCGATCGGCTCCCTGGGCGGGTCCTTCTCGAGGACGAGTCGCGTGAGCTGCGCGAGCGTCGCGCCGTCGGTGGTCGGTGCACCGAGTCCGACCGGGCGCGCGAAGGTCTCGCCACTCGCGAGCGCGAGCTCGACCAGGAGCTCTCGCGCAGCGAGGCCGCGCAGGTGCAGGCGTCGGGCGAGCCGCTCAAGGGCGCCGCGCAGCAGGAACGCGAGTGCCTCCAGGTTGTCTACGGGGTAGCCGGTCTCCCCACTCTCCTCGAAGCGCGGCTGGGGCGGACAGGGCTTGAAGGGGACCGTGTCCTCGCCGCGCGCCCGCCGCGCGAGCTGCACGCCCTCCTCGCCGAGCCGTGCACCGAGCGGCTTGGAGGGAATCCGCGCGAGCTCGCCGAGCGTCCGCACGCCCCAGCGCGTGAGTCGATCGAAGACCTCCAGGGGGGGATCGAGCAGGTCGAGCGGCAGCGGGCCCAGGAACCGTTTGACCCCGTCGGACGGGACGACGTGCCCTCCGCCGCGGTGACGCGCGGCGAGGAGTGCGACCGTGCGGGTCGGGCCGATTCCCGAGCGCGCAGTCTCGAGCCCGACCTCGCCGAGGCGTTTCTCGAGCGCGGTGAGCAGTCCGCCCGGAGTCGGGTAGAGCGCCTCGGTTCCGACGACGTCGAGAGATGCGACTCCCACCGCGGTCTCCTCGATGCGCGGCGTGATCGAGCGGGCCACGTCGCAGAGCGCCTCCTGCGCGGAGCGCATCCCCTCGAGCGAGACCGGACGCACGACCAGATCGGTCCGCGCCGTTCGCGCCTGCGCGACGGTCAGCCCCCGGAGCGTTCCCCCGACGATCGAGGCGCGCGCATCGGCTGCCTCCGCGATCGCCACCGGCCTTTCGCGGAGCTCGGGCTCCGCGCGGAGCGCGGCGGCGAGGGGCACGTCGGGAATCCACAGGCAGGCGAAGCGGCCCACGGTGGGTCAGGACGGTCTCTGGTAGACCGCGAAGGGGTGCTCGGTGCCGGTCGCCCCGGTGCGGTTGCGCACCACGCAGGCGTGCGATTCGAGCCCCTCGAAGAGGCCCCGCTCGAAGCGGGTGAGCGTGCGCTCGGTCTCGATGCCGAGAGTCGCGAACGATCCGGCGATGCGCCGGGAGGCGAGCAGGGCCAGCGTCGCGCGGGCGTTTCGCAGCCTCTGTGCGAGTCGAGTCCACACCGCGGGGCCGAGCCGGCCGAGCTCCCGCTGCGAGGCGCCTTCGAGATCCAGCACCACGAGCGCGAAGCCGGTGTGCGTCAGGATCTCGGCCGCGCGAAGTGCCGCGGTGAGCGTCGGTGGCCGCACCCAGAGCGTCCGCTCCAGATGGACCCCGGCGCGGCGCAGGAACCGCGGATCGAGCGCGTCGGGCAGGTCCACCCAGCCCGCGAGCTCGCCCCGCGCGGTGACTGCCCCGGCCATCCGGTACACCAGGGCCGTGCGCCCCGAAGAGACTCCCCCCGCGATCTCGATCAGCCGCCCCCGGGACGCACGCGCATGGAGACCGAGGAGGGGGTCGAGGGCCTGAGCCCCTGGGGGGTTGGCCCCCTCCTCGGTCCTGCGTGTGGAGTCGGGGGG
>CAZLBF010000350.1:0-9149 GCA_964557495.1 uncultured Myxococcales bacterium
GCGGTCGCCAACAAGATGGATCACGAGGCTGCGAACTTCGACGCCACCGCCTCGAACCTCGAGCGGGACTTCGGGATTCGCGTCGTGAAGCTCCACCTGCCGATCGGCTCGGGGGTCCAGTTCGGCGGATACGTCGATCTGATCACGCGCAAGGCCCACACCTCCGACGGCTCGGGAGCCGTCCAGGTCGGCGACGTGCCGGGCGACCTCGCGGATGCGGTCGAAGAGGCGCGCATGGCCATGATCGAGGCCGTCGCCGAGGGAGACGACGCGATCCTGGAGAAGTATCTCGAGGAAGGGGAGCTGAGCGAGGACGAGATCGAGCAGACGCTCCGCAAGGGGACCCGCGAGGGCCTGCTGATGCCGCTGATCTCCGCGGCCGCCGACCGCAACATCGGCGGTCCAGCGCTGCTCGACCTCGCGCTGCGCTTCTTCCCCTCCCCCGCCGACGTACCCGGTCGGGCGGCGAAGAAGCAGGACGAGGAGGTCGAGCTCGCCCCCGATGCCGACGCGCCCTTCGCCGCGGCGGTCTTCAAGTCGGTCGCCGACCGCTACGCGGGCGCGCTGTCGCTGCTGCGCGTCTACTCGGGGACGCTGCGCACCGACATGACCGTGCTGAATCCGCGGACGGGAACCAAGGAGCGGATCGGCAAGATCCTGCGCCTCGTCGGCGAGGAGACCACCGAGATCAAGCAGGTCGAGCCGGGCGAGATCGCGGCACTCGCCAAGCTCAAGGACACGCACAGCGGAGACACGCTGTGCGACGAGAAGCACGCCATCGAGGTCGCGATCGCGCCACCGCCGACAGGGGTGATCTCGTTCGCCGTCAATGCGGCCACCAAGGGGGACGAGGACAAGGTCTTCGAGTCGCTGAACCGCCTGGTGGTAGAGGACCCGACCCTGCGTCTCGGACGCGACGAGCGGACCGGCGAGTTCCTGCTCACCGGACTGGGTCAGCTTCACATCGAGGTGACACTGGAGAAGCTGCGGCGCCTCTTCGGTGTCGAGGTCAACCTGAAGCCGCCGAAGGTCCCCTACCTCGAGACCGTGACGGGCCGGGTGGAGCACGTCGAGGGGAAGCTGAAGAAGCAGAGCGGCGGCCGCGGCCAGTTCGGCGTCTGCTACCTCACCCTCGAGCCGGGCGAGCGCGGCAGCGGCGTCGAGTTCGTGGACAAGATCGTCGGGGGATCCATTCCGAGGAACTTCATCCCGGCCGTCGAGAAGGGCGTTCGCGAGACCTGCGTGCAGGGCATCGTGGCCGGCTTCCCGATGACCGACATCCAGATCCACTGCATCGACGGCAAGCACCACCCCGTGGACAGCTCGGAGCAGGCCTTCAGGACGGCCGGGAGCCTGGGGATCAAGGCGGCGGTGGCCCAGGCGAAGCCGACCCTCCTCGAGCCCATCATGGACGTCGAGGTCTCGGTGCCGGACGACTTCGTCGGTGACATCATGGGGAACCTGAACAGCCGTCGTGGCAAGGTCGCCGGGGTCGAGGGGCAGGGCTCGGCTCAGGTCATCCGGGCTCGCGTGCCGATGGCGGAGATGCTGGCCTATGCCTCGGACGTCACGAGCATGACCGGCGGCAAGGGCTCCTTCACAATGGAGTTCTCGCATTACGAGGAGGTACCTGCGCAGATCCGCGAGAAGATCATCGCGGACTCGAAGCAGGAGGAAGCAGCCGACTAGGCCGGGCCCTCGAGGCGGACCCGGGCGAGGAGGGAGCTTGGAGATCGATCCTGGCGAGGTCCTGACCAGCCTGGGCAAGGCCGCGCGCTTCGCGGACCCGAACGCTCCGATCGAGGCCCGGATGATGGCCGCGAGCGGGGCGCTGCCCCTGCCCCCGCCCGTCGTCGCGCAGGTCCTGTTCGCGCTCACCTTCGACCCGGACCCCCAGGTCAAGGACCGCGCGCGCGAGACCCTCCAGAACCTGCCGGAGCCGGTCGTCGAGGCCGCCGTCTCGGCTCGGGTCCATCCCGGCCTGCTGGCGTTCCTGGCAGACCACTACCAGGATCACGAGGCCCGACTCGAGAAGATCGCCATGAACCCGGCGACCTCCAACGAGACGCTCTGCATGCTCGCCGCGCGACCCTTCGTCTCGGTCGTCGACGCCATCGCGCACAACCAGATGCGGCTCGTGGAGTGCGAAGAGCTGCTCGAGGTCCTGGGCGAGAACCCGCTCACGGGGTCCGCGACGATCGAGCGCATCCTCGAGTTCCTGGCGCGCGAGCGGGGCGAGATTCCCACGAGCACGACCGAGACCGAGACCGAGGAGGCGCCGCAGCCGGAGTCGCCCCAGGAGCTCCCCCCCGTCGAGGAGCCGACCCACGGGCTGCCGCCCGAGCTGCTCGTCGAGCCGGAGTCGACCGAGGGCGAGGAGCAGGCCGAGGAGGACGACCACACCCAGAGCCTCCAGTCGCTCATCCTCGACATGACCGTGGTCGAGAAGATCAAGCTCGCGCGCTTCGGCAACTCGGAGGCGCGCGGCCTGCTCGTGCGAGATCGGAATCGGATCGTGGCCACCGCCGCCATCCGCAGCCCGAAGCTCACCGAGAACGAGATCATCAGCTACGCCAAATCGCGACAGCTGTGCGACGAGGTCCTACGGGTCATCTCCACCGCGCGAGAGTGGACGCGCAGCTATCCGGTCAAGCTGGCGCTGGTGACCAATCCCAAGTCCCCTATTACGGCCGCAATTAAGTTCATCAACTATCTGACCGATCGAGACTTGAAGACAATCATGAAGAGCCGCGACGTGCCCGCCCCCGTCTCCCAACAGGCGCGTCGCATTCTGATGCGCAAGGGCAAGATCTGATGGGTGTGACCCGCTCCCGACCCCGAGAGATCCACGCCAAGGTCGTCTACTTCGGCCCTCAGGGGTCCGGCACCTCCGAGAACATCCGCTACATCCACCGCAAGCTCCGCAGCGAGCATCGCGGTGAGCTCCGGACCTCCCAGGTGCGAGGGGATTCGAATGCGCAGTTCGAGTTCCTGCCCATCGAGCTCGGCTCGGTGAACAGCGCAAATACGTCGATCCACCTCTACACGGTCCCCGGGGGCGACAAGTACGCCAAGGCGCGTCGCCGGTTGCTCGACGAGGCGGACGGCGTGGTCTTCGTCGCCGACCTGCGACCCACGCGACACGACGCGACACTCAAGGCGCTCGAGGAGCTTCGCGGGCACATGCAGACGTTCGGCCGCGAGCTGAACGACATCGTGCTGATCCTGCAGTACAACCGCCGCGACCTCGCCGACGAGAACGCGGTCGAGTCACTCCACCGCAAGCTCGGCCTCGAGCCGGACGCCGTGTTCGAGGCGGTGGCGAGCGAGGGCACCGGCGTACTGCAGACGCTGACCAGCCTGTCCAAGCTCATCCTGCGTCAGATTCGACGCGAGGCCGAGGCGCCCGAGGAGGTGACCCAGGAGAGCGAGCCCACGCCGCAGGTGGAGCCGGCGCCGATCGAGCCCACGCCGAGACTCGAGGAGACCCGCGCCTTCGACGCGCCGCCGGTCGAGGTCGACGTCGCGATCGACCCGGACAAGGCCTTCGAGATCGAGAGCGCTGGACCCGCCGAGACCGCGGGCTCGGAGGTCCGGGTTCCCATTGTCCTCGTCGAGCCCGGAACCGGCCGCCGTCTCGAGCTTCGTCTCCGATTGGCGCTCGAGCGGCCATAGGACCGACACGGTGCGGAAGCGCCTCGCCATCGCCGGTCACTCCGAGGACGGGCTCGCCCTGATTCCCCTCCTCGAGGCGAACCCCGACGTCGAGGTCTTCGCGATCGCCACGCTGGATCGCGAGGCCACCCTCCGGGGGCTCCAGCGCGTGGAGTCCGGCCTCGCAGACCGCTACGCCGACCGCATCAGCGAGGACTTCGCCGCCGTGCTGCGGACTCCGGGACTCGTGGCGATCATCGAGGCGGACCCGCCCGATTCGGTTCGAGACGCGTTTCCCGAGGCGCTCGAGCGCGGAGTCCAGGTCACGACGCCGCTGATCGCGAAGCTGCTCTACGCGTTCGGGCCGATCGATGCCTCGCACAAGCCCGACCTGCTGCAGACGCTCTCCGAGATCCTGGAGTCGTACAACCTCACCATCGACCGCCGGGGCCTGCTGAACCGTGTCCTCCAGATCGCGGTCGGCTCGACCGGCGCCGACCGCGGATCGCTGATGCTCTACGATCCAGAGACGGAGCAGCTCACCGTCCACGTGGCGGTGGGGATCGAGCACGAGCTGATCCCGAAGATCCGGATCCAGCCGGGCGAGGGAATCTCCGGCCGAGCCTTCCAGGAGCGGCGGGCGATCCTGCTGCGCGGCCAGGCGGATCCCCGCGAGTTCGATATCGCACGCGAGCGCCAGGACGTCGCGTGTGCGATCGCCGCGCCGCTCGTGCACAACGACCACTGCATCGGCGTGCTCAACGTCTCGCACGGGCGAGAGCGCGAGGCGTTCGGGGACGAGGAGCTGGCGTTCGTGGAACAGCTCGCGCGCCTCGATGCAAAGATCATCGCGCGAGCGCAGGAGTACCACGAGCTGGTCGAGGAGTCGGGCCGGCTTCGTGTAGAGGCCGAGGTGCGGCGCCTCCTGGCGGGCACGCGGACGCTCGCCGACCGACTGACGGAGATCTGCCGCTGGCTCGCGCGCGAGCTGGGCAACGGGATCTGCCAGATCTACCTGGCGGAGCCGCGGGCGGAGGCACTGGTGCTCCAGGCCTCGTCCACGCGCCTCGACCCGCTCTCCTCGCCCGCACGCCTCCGCTACGGCGAGGGCGTTCTGGGCTGGGTCGGAGCGTCGGGCGAGACGCTGCTCCTGCGGGAGCGGGTGGGCGGCGCCGAGGTCTTCATCGCTGCGATCCCGCTGCTGGGGCGCGACGCGCTACTGGGCGTCTTCTCGTTCGAGGCGGCCTTCACCGACCTGCCGCCCCCCGACATCGACGAGAAGCTGCGAGCCGCGACGACCGCGCTGGCCGACGAGCTTCACGACGCGATCCGCGAGCTTCGCACCGAGCAGCGCGCGACCAAGATGGCGGCCATCACCGAGGTCGCTGCGCGCATGGGCGCGAGTCACGAGCTCTCGGAGCTCCACCGCACGATCACCGCGTCGGCGGCGATGGTCCTCGAGGCGGAGCACGCGATCCTGCGCGTACAGGAAGAGACGACCGGCCGCTTCCAGATCCGCTCCTACTTCGGCTCGGCGGACACCGAAGGCCAGGCGGGCATATTCGCGCTGGAGCAAAGGCTCGCGCTGCAGGCGGCCGAACGGCGCAGCCCACTGCAGTTCGCCGAGCTCGACGAGCAGCCGGAGTTCGCCGACCACGGTACCGGCGTGTCGGCCGCGCTCGTGCACCCGCTGCAGCGCGAAAACCGGGTCATCGGCACGCTGTCGGTCCTGGGGCGCGTGAGTCGGCAGCCGCTCGGTGGCGAGAGCTTCGCCGAGGAGGACGCCGACCTGCTCGCGCGCTTTGCAGTGCACGCTCAGCGCGCGCTGATCAATGTCCAGGACCGCGAGCGCGCGAGACACAGCCAGCGCTTCGACGACCTCACGGGTCTGCCCAACGCGAGCCTGCTGCGGCAGCGGCTCGAGGAGGAGATCGCTCGTTCGAGTAGCCGGGGTCGCAGCCTCGCGCTGGTGCGCCTGCGCGTCGCCGGACTCGCCGAGCTGGTCGAGGCACAGACCGGTGCCGAGGCGGACCACCTCGTGGTCTCGCTCGCACAGGACCTTCGCGCGGGCCTGCGGGACTTCGACGTCCTGGCGCGCACGGCTCCCGACACCTTCGAGATCCTGCTCCCGGAGCCGGACGAGGACACCTCCGCGCTGCTTGGCCCGCTGGCGCGCCGGGCACAGCAGGCAATTCGCCGGGACCTTCCCGAGGACGCCGAGGCCGACCGGCTCCAGCTCGAGTTCGGCTACGCGATCTACCCCACGGAGGCCCAGACACCCGCGGCCCTCCAGGAGAAGGCCCGCACGGCTCGCATCCGCAGCGTCTAGGTTCTCTCGCCCGGAATTCGGGCTACGCGTTCCGCCAGGGCGCCTCGCTGAACTCCAGGTCCTGCGCCACCGCAACGCCCCGGTGCGTGGTGCGGCCGCGGTAGCAGTTGACCCCGCGGGCGAGGGCGGGGTCGCTCCGCAGCGCCTCCGACAGGCCCTGCATGCAGAGGTTCTGGAGCCAGGGGAAGGTGGCGTTGGCCAGCGCGAACGTGGACGTGCGGGGCACGGCCCCGGGCATGTTGGCGACGCCGTAGTGAATGACATCGCTGACGGTGTAGACCGGATCCGAGTGGGTCGTCGGCCGAATCGTCTCGACGCAGCCACCCTGATCCACCGCCACGTCGACGATCACGGACCCCGCCTGCATGTCGTCGACGAGCTTGCGCGACACGAGGTTCGGGGCCCGGGCGCCGGGGATCAGCACCGCTCCGATCAGCACGTCGGTCTGGCGCACCGAGCGCTCGATGTTGGCCGGATTCGAGAACAGCGTGTGGATCTCCCCGTGGTAGATGTCGTAGAGGTACGAGAGCCGGCGGTGATCCACGTCGAGCACGGTGACGTCGGCGCCGAGCCCGAAGGCGATCCGCACGGCTGCCGTTCCCACGACACCCGCGCCCACGATCGTGACGTTTCCGCGGTCGACCCCGGGAACGCCACCGAGCAGCACGCCGCGCCCGCCCTGGTCGGCTTGCAGGTAGTGGGCCGCCACCTGCACAGCTAGACGCCCGGCCACATCGCTCATCGGAATCAGGATCGGCAGCATGCCGTCGTCGGTCTGGACCGTCTCGAAGCCGATCGCGACCAGCTCGCTCTCGAGGATGTGATTCGTCATCTCCGGTTCGGGAGCGAGGTGGAGGTAGGAGTAGATGATCTGGCCCGGCCGCATCCACTCGATCTCCTGCCAGGTCGGCTCCTTCACCTTGGTCACCAGATCCGACTCGGCGATGACCTCCTCGGCGGTGTCGACGACCGAGGCGCCGGCGGCCCGGTACAGGTCGTCGGGGAGGTCGCTCCCCTCCCCCGCTCCCCGCTCGATCCGCACCTCGTGGCCCGCTTCGCGGAGCCAGCGCGCGCTGTCGGGCAGCAACGCCACGCGCAGCTCGCGGTCCTTGGTCTCGCGCAGAACGCCGACGCGCATGGGCTTCCCTACCGGCTCTTCTCTGCTTCGATCAGGATCTTCGCCACCTCGGGCCGCGTGAACTCCTCCGGCGGCAGCTGGCCGTTCCGGAGCATCTCACGGACCTTCGTGCCCGACAAGAACACGCGATCCTCGGGCGCGCTGTTCGTGGTCTTGATCGAGGCCATTCCCTGGACCTTCTTGCAGAAGAAGGTGTGCTCGAACTTGAGCGGCATGATGCCTAGCGCGGCGGGATCGAACTCCTCGAAGATCTCCTGGGCGTCGTAGGTCCCGTAGTAGTCGCCGACACCCGCGTGGTCGCGTCCGACGATGAAGTGCGTGCAGCCGTAGTTCCGGCGCATGATCGAGTGAAAGATCGCCTCGCGCGGTCCCGCGTAGCGCATCGAGGCGGGCAGAACCGACAGCACCACACGCTCGGCGGGGTAGTAGCCGTCGATCAGAGCCTGGTAGCACTCCATGCGCACGTCGGCCGGAATGTCGTCCGACTTGGTCTCACCGACGATGGGATGAATGAGCAGCCCGTCGGTCATCTCGAGCGCGACCTTGGTCAGGTACTCGTGGGCGCGGTGGATCGGGTTTCGCGTCTGGAAGGCGACCACGGTTCGCCAGCCGCGCTTCTGGAACTCCGCGCGAGTCTGGGCCGGCTCCAGCCGGTGCTCGGGAAACTCTCCCTTGGGAAGCTCCAGCACCTGCAGCGGTCCTCCGATCCGGACCTCGCGCGCGGAGTAGAGCGCCGCGACGCCGGGGTGAGCCTCCTCGTCGGTGCGGTACACCTTGAGCGCCTCGGAGCGGCGGTCGGCCGTGTAGCGGTCCTGGACCTCGAGAAGTGCCCGCACGTTGCCCTCGGCGTCCGTGAGCGCGATCTCCTCGCCGTCCGACAGGCTGTCCGCGAACTCGCGGTCAGCCGAGAGCACGACCGGGACCGTCCAGGGGACTCCGCCCGGAAGGTGCATGTCATCGACCACCGCCTTGCACTGGGCCTCGGTCATGAACCCGCGCAGCGGGGAGTAGCCGCCGATCGCCAGCAGCTCCAGGTCCGTGAGCTCTCGCGCATCGAGAGCGAGATTCTTCAGCTGCTTCGCAAAGTCCAGAAGCGTGGAGCGCTCCGCCTGGGGTACGCGAAGGTCGACGAGTTCTCCTCCGCCGTGGGGTGGGATGGGCATGTCTGAATCTCCTATCGGCTACCAGACGGGGCGTCCGTTCTGGCCACTCTGGGTGATCTGTCTCTCGACCTGGTCGCGAACCCGCGTAACGTAGAGCTGGCTCTCCTCCTCGTCTCCGCGTGCCGAGGCGTATACCACATAGCGGCCGTCCGGGGACACGGCCGGGAAGATCTCATCGAAGCTCGAGCGGGTGATCGGGCGCTTTCCGCTGCCGTTGGCGCGCATCAGCCAGATGTCCGCGTTGCCCTTGCGATGCGTCACGTAGACGATCCAGCGCCCGTCTCGCGAGAAGCGCGGAGTTCGGCCTCGCGCCAGCGGCCGGGACTCCTCGTCGCCGAGGCGGAAGGCGAGGATCGTGCCGTCGGGCCGTCGCCCGGAGCGCCGCACGAATACGAACGAGAGACCGTCGGGCGCGATGTCGGGCTCCGTACCATCGATGCCGTCGCGCAGCGGGCCGGTCCCGCGGTCTTCGACGGTGAGGAGCAGCCCCGGCCGGGACGCACCCTGGGACATGACGCGGCCAACGCTGACGAGCCGGATGGGGCCTCCCGCGAACGCGGCGGCGCCTTCGGTTCGATCGGGGTTCAGGCGGTCGAACGCCCCGGTCAGGCGGTTCCAGGAGAAGAGCTGCAGGTGGCCCGCGTACTGCGTGCGGCGGCCGATCAGCAGGAAGTTCCCGTCCTGGCTCCAGTCGAGCGGCAGCGAGCCGTGTCCCGCGTCGGGAACCGACTTCATGTTGCGCGTGGTCGGCTCGAGCAGCATGACCGAGGTCCGCGGCGGGCGGCCGGGCGCTCTCTCCTCCTCGTCCCAACGTTGCGCCTGGACCGCGTCCATGAACTCGTCGAGACTCGCGATGCCCTCGCTC
>CAZLBF010000351.1:0-4968 GCA_964557495.1 uncultured Myxococcales bacterium
CGCTTGACGTCCAGGGCGTCGGTCGTCTCCTTCGACCAGGGAAGATCGGCGATCCACTCGACGTAGGTGCGGATGGTGCCCGCCTCGACCGCACCCGGCGGCAGTGCGGCGAGCCGGTTCAGCTCCCGATCCGCCTGCTCGCGCGCCGCTTCGGGCGGCTGCGCCTCGTCGAGCCGTCGACGCAGCTCGTCGACCAGCTCCTCGGGAGTCTCGGACTCCCCGAGCTGACGCCGGATCGCCCGCGCCTGCTCGCGGAGCACATACTCACGCTGGTTCTTCGAGAGCTCTGCCTGAACCTCCTGGCGGACCTCCTCCTCCAGGCGTCGCACCTCTCGCTCGCGAGCCAGCGAAACCGAGACGCGCTCGAGCCGCTCGCGCACGTTGGTGAGCTCGAGCATCTCCTGCCGCTCTTCCACCGGAAGGCCGAGGTTCGCGGCCACGACATCGGCCAGCGTGCTGGGATCCTCGACGCCCGCGACGAGCGTTCGGATCGCCTCCGAGATGGTGCCGGAGTCCTCGGCCAGCTCCAGGAAAACCGACCGCACGTTGTGCTCGAGCGCCTCGAGCTCGACACCCGGCTCGACGATCTCTTCGAGAGGCTCGATGCTCGCCCGCAGGTACGGCTCCGCGTCGAGCATCTCGACGATCCGCACGCGCCGGACGCCCTGGACCCACAGGCGGTGCATGCCGTCCTCGGTCTTCAACATGCGCAGGATCCGCACCGCGGTTCCGAACTCGTAGAGGTCAGTCGGTCCCGGCTCGTCGACCTCGGGATCCCGAGACGCGACGGCCACCAGCAACCGGTCACCCGCCAGCGCGTCGTCGACCAGTCGCTTCGCGCGCTCGGTCGTCGCGAGCATCGGGGTGATCAGCACCGGGTAGAGCACGGTATTCCGGAGCGGCAGCACCGGCAGGCGCTCCGGCAAGTGCGGCTGCGCCTGCACCTCCTCCTCGAGAACGGGTTCTTCGGGAGTCACCAAAGCCTACTCCGACTTCACGGGAATCTGTTGGACCACGCGCGGACGCTTGGGCAGAGTCACGCGCAACAACCCCGCCTCGAGTGAGGCCTCGACGCCGTCGGGATCGTACGCCTCGCGAAACCGCAAGACGCGCTCGAACTGGCCCTGTGGGATCTCCATGCGGAGATGTCGGCGCGTGGGAGGATCGCTCGGCATCCGGCGCTGGCCGGAGATCTGCAAGTACTCGCCGTCGACGGTCAGCCGGATGTCGTCGGGGGAGACACCCGAGGCTTCGACCTGTACGACGATGGCGTCGTCGGTCTCGTAGACGTCGATCGCCGGGCGGTAGGAGTCGGTTCGGGTCGGGAAGCGCAATCCCGAGCCGAAGGCGCGCTCGAACACCTGATCGAGCTGCTCCTCCAGCGCGGCGAACTCACGCCGGATTCTTCCCTTCAGTACATCCATGCTGGCAACCCGGGCGGCCGTGAGCCGGCCGCAGCGCGTAGGCGCGCCCGGCTCGCTCGGTCGGTCAGGAACCCTCCTCCGTGAACTCGGCGTCGACGACGTCACCCTCGTCGGACTCCGCGCCCGCAGACTCGTCCGCTCCCGGCGGCTGCGCACCCGCCTGCTGGTCCTGCTTGTAGAGCGTCTCGCTGACCTTGTGCAGCGCCGCCTGCAGCTGCTGGCTCTGCTGGTTCAGCTCCTCGAGCGGAGCTTCCTCGTTCTGCAGCGTGGCCTTGGCGCTCTCGATGGCAGCCTCGGCCGCGGACAGATCCGCGACCGGGATCTTCTCGCGATGCTCGTTGATGGTCTTCTCGGCCTCGTAGGTCATGGAGTCGAGCGCGTTGCGGGCATCGATCGTCTCGCGCCGCCCCTTGTCCTCGGTCGCGTGCACCTGGGCCTCGTTCACCATCCGGTCGATCTCGCTCGAGTCGAGCCCGCTCGACTCCTCGATCCGGATCGACTGCTCCTTGGCGGTCGCCTTGTCCTTGGCGGCAACCGACAGAATCCCGTTCGCGTCGATGTCGAAGGTGACCTCGATCTGCGGGACCCCGCGCGGTGCCGGCGGCAGGCCGTCCAGGATGAAGCGGCCCAGGCTGCGGTTGTCTCCCGCCATCTCGCGCTCGCCCTGGAGCACGTGGATCTCGACCTGCGGCTGGCTGTCCGACGCGGTGGAGAAGATCTGCGAGCGTTTGGTCGGGATCGTCGTGTTCCGTTCGATCAGCTTGCTCATGACGCCGCCGAGCGTCTCGATTCCGAGCGATAGCGGCGTCACGTCGAGCAGCAGTACGTCTTTGACCTCGCCCGCCAGCACGCCCGCCTGGATCGCCGCGCCGATGGCCACCACCTCGTCGGGGTTCACGCCGCGATGAGGCTCGCGACCGAAGAACTCCTTCACGAGCGCCTGCACCTTGGGGATGCGCGTGGAGCCACCGACGAGCACGACCTCGTCGATCTCGCTCGGGCTGAGGCCGGCATCGGACGCGGCCAGCCGGCAGGGCTCGAGCGTGCGCGCCAGCAGGTCCTCGACGAGCTTCTCGAACTTCGCCCGGCTGAGCTTCAGGTTCAGATGCTTCGGGCCACTCTGGTCGGCCGTGATGTAGGGCAGGTTGATCTCGGTCTCGGTGACGCTCGAGAGCTCGATCTTGGCCTTCTCGGATGCCTCCTTGAGACGCTGCATCGCCATGGGGTCCTGCGACAGGTCCACGCCCTGATCCTTGCGAAACTCCTCGATCAGGTAACGGATGATCCGGTCGTCGAGGTCGTCGCCGCCCAGATGCCCGTCGCCGTTGGTCGAACGCACCTCGACGGTGTTGTCACCGACCTCGAGGATCGAGATGTCGAAGGTCCCGCCGCCGAGGTCGAAGACCGCGATCTTCTCGTCTTCCTTCTTGTCCAGGGAATACGCGAGCGACGCCGCCGTCGGCTCGTTCACCAGGCGCAGCACCTCGAGTCCAGCGATCGTGCCGGCGTCCTTCGTCGCCTGGCGCTGGGCGTCATTGAAGTACGCGGGCACGGTGATCACGGCCTGCGTGACCGCCTCGCCCAGGTACGCCTCCGCCGCGGCCTTGAGCTTCTGGAGCACCATGGCGGAGATCTCGGGCGGCGTGTACTCGCGCGACTGGACCCCCACGACCACCATGTCGTTCTTGCCGTGCTCCACCTTGTAGGGCACGAGCTTCATCTCCTCGGTCACCTCGTCGAAGCGGCGACCCATGAATCGCTTGATCGAGAAGACGGTGCTCTCCGGATTGGTGACCGCCTGGCGGCGCGCGATCTGGCCGACCAGGCGCTGGTCATCCTTGGTGAAGGCGACGACGGACGGCGTCGTGCGACCGCCCTCCTCGCTGGGGATCACCTTGGCCTCGCCGGCCTCCATTACCGCGACCACCGAGTTGGTCGTTCCGAGGTCGATTCCGATCACTTTGCCCATCGCGCTCTCTCTGCCTTGCGGGTTGAAATCTCTAGCGACGGCGGTGGGTTACCGCTCCGCTCTCACCGCGCCGCAAGCTAGTCCCGGGGCGGGTCGTGTCAAGCGCGGGGAGCGCCCGCGGGCGGGCGATGGGCCCGATCGAGCGTGGGGTTGGGCCGCACCTCGAAGGTCAGCTCCACGGCGTCCTCGAAGTAGGGCCCGCGCCACCAGCTCTGGCCGAAGACCTCGAACCGAAGGGTCTGGGGGCCGTCGCGGGGCGCCCAGAGCGAGCCCGCCGCCCCATTCCCGCCGAGCGTCAGTCGCTGGGTCACGTCGACCCCATTCAGGAGGCAGCGCAGACTCTCGGCGGCCGTCCGCTCGATGCGGGTGAAGCGGATCAGCACGGGGATGCCCCCCTGTCCCAGCACCTGCTCCGCAAGGGGCGTGCTGACCTCGATCAGGGCCCCCCCGAGCAGGAGGTACCTCAGGCCATGGCTGCGCAGGGAGGGCACTGCCGCCAGCAGCGCCACGCCGATCAGCAGGCAGGTGGTGACCGAAATCACGAATATCCTCAGGCGCTTGGGCATCCAAATCCTCAACTGCTGCCGGTTCGTGACCGATCTGTGGAGGGGGTCGAGGCCGCGTTGCTAGTGTTCTCGCACAGACGTAGACTGAGCTGGAATCATTGAGGATTCGTGTACGGGCCGCCAGCGGGGCGGGCCCGGGGGCTGGAGGCGTCGAAACTTGCTCCGAACTGGTCTCGTGGCGCTGCAGCTCGCGCTCGGTGCGATCTGCGGCTACCTGACGTGGAGCATCGTGGCGACGCTCGTCTGGGCCGCACCGCTTCCGGTCGTGGAGCTCGATGCGCCCGACCTTCCGCAGCCCAGCGCCGAGCCGCTCAGCCACTACACGCTCATCTCCCAGCGAAACCTGTTTCGCTCACAGGGGGGCATCGGCCGGGGCGAGGCGCCGCCGCCCACCGACGAGCCTCTCGTGGAGAGCAAGCTCTCGGTGAAGCTCCACGGAACCGCGGCGACGACCCCCCCGGAATTCGGAGTGGCGGCCGTCGAGGATCTGAAGACGCGCGAGCACCTTCAGGTGCGGGCTGGCGACGTGCTCCAGGGTGCCCGGGTCGTGCGCATCGAGCGTAGCCGCATCGTTGTGGACAACGCCGGGCGGCTCGAGGAGATCCTCCTGGAAGACGAGGCCGGGCCAGCCTCCGGGGCCAGCGCGCAGAGGGGCCGCCCGACCCGCGGCGCGCAGACCTCTCGGGCCAGGCCCGCCCCGCGCAGCACCCGCTCCCGCGAGAACGCTCGCAGCTCGGCCGCTCGCGTCACCGAGCGCGTGCGACGCCTGACCCAGCGCCTGGCCGCATCGCAGGAAGACGGGCCGGCGGGGTCGCCACAGACCGGAAACCAGGCCGCCCTCAGCCTGTTCCGCGAGGCCGAGCTGCGTCCCGAGCTCGACGGAACGGCCATGGTCGGCATGGTCGTGGGTCGCGTCTCGGAGGGGAGCCGGCTCGAGTCGGCCGGCCTCCAAGCCGGCGACGTGATCACCGGGGTGAACGGGACCTCCCTCCAGGGCGGGCCGCAGGGC
>CAZLBF010000352.1:0-5607 GCA_964557495.1 uncultured Myxococcales bacterium
GTGCCCGCAGTGCGCGAGCTCGCGCGGCGGCTGGGCGTGGAGCTGGAGCAGGTCCAGGGAACCGGTCCCGGAGGGCGCATCATGCGGCGGGACGTGGAGCGCCACCAGGCGGGAGCCGCACCCGAGTCGCACGTCGCCGTATTTGCTGCGCCGGAGGCGGACGCGCCGGACTGGGAGCGTCGACCGCTGCGCGGGCTGCGCCGTGCGATCGCGCGGCGCATGGTGCAAGCGCGCCGCAGTGCCGCGCACTTCACCTACGTCGAGGAGGTCGACGTGACTCACCTGCTCGAGCGCGTCGCCTCGAGCGGACTCGACCTCTCCCCGCTGGCGTTCATCGCGCATGCCACGGTGCGCGCGCTCGCGAACCACGAGACGCTGAACGCGAGCATCGACGACGCCCGCGAGGAGATCATCCTGAAGGGCACGGTCCACCTCGGCGTCGCGGCGGCCACCGAGAAGGGTCTCCTCGCTCCCGTGGTGCGCGACGCGGCGAGCCTGTCGGTCGCAGAGCTGGCGCGTGCGATCGAGGAGCTTGCGGCGCGCGCGCGCGAGGGGCGGCTTCGGCCCGCCGAGCTCACCGGCAGCACGTTCACCATCACGTCGCTCGGAAAGCTCGGCGGAGTGATGTCGACGCCGATCATCAACTACCCGGAGGTCGCGATCCTGGGCGTGAACGCGATCCGCCCCGTGCCCGCGATCGTCGACGGAGAGCTTCGCGAGCGGCGGGTCGTGAACCTCTCGCTCTCGGTGGACCACCGCATCGCAGACGGCATCGTGGCCGCCGAGTTCGTTCGCGATCTCAAGGAAATCCTGGAGCGCGCAGACTTCGGCGAGCTCTCGGGAGGGGAGGAGGCATGAGCGAGCAGGAGCTCGTCGACCTGGGTCTGGGGCAGAAGCTCCGTCGCTTCCGCGAGAATCGGGGCCTCGCTCCCGACGAGCTCGCGCGTCAGTGCGGCATCGAGTCAGGTCGCATCGAGGAGTGGGAGTCCGGCCGGTCCGTGCCCGCGATCGGCGACCTGGTCAAGCTGGCCGAGCCGCTCGACGTGAGCCTGGGCCACTTCTTCCAGCGCGCGATTCCCGAACGCCGCGTCGAGGTGGTGCGCTCCACCGAGCGCTGGACGGTCGAGCCGCAGAGCGAGCGCGCGCGCACGCTCAACTACCGCTACCAGTCGCTCTCCTACAACCTGACCGAGAAGCTGATGTCGCCCTTCCTCGTCGAGATTCCGCCCGACGACTCGCCCGAGGTGCCGGCGTCGACGCACGGCGGCGAGGAGTTCCTCTTCGTGCTCTCCGGCGTGCTCGAGGTGAACGTCGGCGGCGAGGTGCACCGCCTTTCATCCGGGGATGCGATCTACTTCGACTCGCGCCTCGACCACAGCCTGCGCGCCGTCGAGAGCGCCCCCGTCCGCATGCTCGCGTGCATCGCCCAGGAGCGCCGCCCGCGCCGCGAGAACCCGATCGACCGAGCCTACTCCCAGGAGTAGCCGGTCCGCACACCACGAAGGGAGCCCCCAATGGAAGTGGAGCGACTCAAGCCGAAGAACGTGATCGACACCGCCGGGACCCTGCAGTACGCGCAGGCGGTCCGCGCCGGGAATCTGCTCTTTGTCTCGGGACAGCCCGGCTGGGGTGTCGATATGAGTGTGCCAAGCGACTACGAGGAGGAGTGCCGGGCCGCCTTCCGGAACATCGAGGCGGTCCTGACCGAGGCGGGCTGCGGCTTCGCCGACGTCGTCGATGTAACGAGCTTCCACACGCCCGACACCGACACCGCCACCTTCTGGCGCGTTCGCAACGAGTTCTTCGCGGACCCATGGCCGGCCTGGACGCTCATTCGCGACATCGAGCTCGCGCTTCCGACCCTGCACGTCGAGATCAAGGTCACGGCGGTGATCCCCTCGTGAGCTCGACCGCGGGCGTTCCCGCCGGCGGCGCGCCCGGTCCTCCCCTCACGCCGGCCGAGGCTCGCGCCTGCTTCCCCGGTCTCGAGAACCTGACGTACTTTGCGACCAACGGGCAGGCGCTGCTCCCGAAGCCCACGCGCGATCGGATGCAAGCCTCCGTCGACGGCTTGATGCAGCTCGGCATCGGGGGCTCCGCGCAGCTCGAAGGCCAGGTGGAGGGCGTGCGCGCCAAGGTCGCCTCGCTGCTCGGCGCCGATCCGGACGAGATCGGCTTCGTGCGCAACACCGGCGAGGGGCTCTGCTTCGCGGCGGAGGCGGTCGACTGGAAGCCGGGCGACGAGGTGCTCGTCTTCTCCGGTGACTACCGCAGCGTGGTGCACGCGTTCCAGGGTGTCGAGCACCGGGGCGTGCGGGTGCGCGTGGCCGACACCGACGCGGGGCGGGTCACGCCCGAGCTCGTGAAGCGCGAGCTGGGCGCGCGCACGCGTGCAGTGGCGCTCTCGTGGGTTCGCTACGACACGGGAGCCCGCGCCGACCTCGCGGGAATCGGCGCCGTGCTGGAGTCGGCGGGCGCGCTCTTCGTGGTGGATGCGATCCAGGGGCTGGGTGTGCTGCCGCTCGACGTGCGCGCCGCCGGCGTCGACATCCTCGCCGCGGGCGCGCACAAGTGGCTGCTCGGCGTGTCGGGCACCGGCATTTTGTACGTGCGCCGCGAGCGCCTGGGGGAGCTGCTGCCGATCCACATCGGTGTAGGCTCGATGGCCGACGCCGAGACGCTGCACGGCGCGGGCGATCCCTATGTCGTGGAGCTGGCGCCCGGCGCGAGTCGGGTCGAGGAGGGCGCGCGCAACGCGCTCGGGATCGTCGCGCTCGGCGAGAGCCTGGATCTCTCGGCCCGCGTCGGAGCCAAGGCCATCGCCGACCAGGTCAAGCTCGTGACCGACCGCCTGTGCGAGGGCTTTCGCACCAGGGGCGGCCGGGTACGGAGCCCGCGCGGCGAGGGGGAGTGGTCGGGAATCCTGCTGCTCGAGCCTCCCCCGGGTGTCGACGCCGCGGAGCTACAGCTGCGCATGAACCGCGAGCGGATCTTCATCGGCAGCCGCGAAGGCGCGATCTGGGGTGGCGCACACTACTTCACCAGCCTCGACGACGCCGAGCGCGTGCTCTCCTTCCTCTAGGCGGGCACCTTCTCAGCCGCAAGCGGTAGTAAGATGGGGGCATGACAGATCTCATCCTTCATCACTACGACATGTCCCCCTACGCGGAGAAGGCCCGGCTCATGTTCGGGCTCAAGGGCCTCGCGTGGCGCTCGGTGCAGATCCCGGTCGTCATGCCGAAGCCCGATCTCACCGAGCTGACCGGCGGCTACCGGCGCACGCCGGTCATGCAGATCGGTGCCGACATCTACTGCGACACCAAGGTGTGCGCACAGACGCTCGAGCGGCTCCACCCCGAGCCCTCGCTGTTTCCGGGCGGCGAGGAGGCCACGATCTGGGGGCTCGCGCGCTGGGCCGAGACCAGCTTCATGATGGCGGTGACGGCCTTTCTCGGTGCGGGTGGACTGTTCGACGAGAATTTCATCGAGGACCGCAAGAAGATGGCGCCGGGCATCGACTTCGAGGCCACGACGGTGCTCGTGCCCGCCAAGCTGCTCCAGCTCCGGTCGAACCTCGATCGGCTCGAGCGCCAGCTCGCCGATGGGCGCCCCTTCCTGCTCGGCCCGGCGGCCAGCCTCGCCGACCTGGCGGCCTATCACGCGCACATGTTCCTCAGGTACCACCCCTCGACCGCGGGGTTCCTCGAGCCGCTCGAGCACCTGTCCGCGTGGCTCGGGCGCGTGGCGAGCATCGGCCACGGCGAGCGCACCGAGCTCGACTCGGCCGACGCCATCGCGATCGCGCGCGACGCCAAGCCGGCGCCCATCGAGGGCGAGCTGGTCGAGCTGCCCGACGGCCTGGCGCCCGGCGACTCGGTGGTGGTGATGCCGGAAGAGATGGGCTCAGGCCCCGTCACCGGCGAGCTGCTCGCGACCGGCGTCCACGAGATCGCCATCCGCCGCACCTCGGAGCGCGCCGGCGAGCTCGTCGTGCACTTCCCCCGCGAGGATTACGTGGTCGTGCGCAGCTAGGGGCGAGACCCCCGGGCCCGCATGGCGGACCCGGGGGCGGGCCAGGGGGCCCACGGGAGTGGGCGCAACTAGGGGAAGTCGCGCTCCAGGATCGTGGTGGCGCCGCCATCGAGAATCTCGATCAGCTGCCCGCGCGGGTCGAAGTTCAGCAGCTGCTCGCCTGGCTCGTCGGGGTCGCTGTCGAACTCGATCTGGCCCTCGACCTCGGTTCCGGTGTTCACCGCGGTGATGGTGCCGCGGTTGATGCCTCCCACGAGGATGTCGTAGTCGCCAGCCGGGACGTCCTCGATCTCGACGCGGAAATCCTCGTCGCAGTCGTCCCTGACCCGGAAGCGGGCGTCGCCCTTCGCGTTGGCAATCACCCCGGTGTTGAGCAGGGGCAGCTCGACCTCCGACGGAGTGCAGGGCGTCGTGCCCCCGCCGCCGGGCTGAGCCTCGCCCTGGGTTCCCGAGAAGAACAGCGTGCCGCCCTGCTCGACCTCGATGAGCGCTCCGGCTGGATCGAAGTCGAGGAACAGCTCGTCCGCCTCGTCCGGCTCGGTCGTGAACTCGAGCTCCCCTTCGATCACGCCGCCACCCATGTCGACGACGGTGATCGTTCCGCGCAGGATGCCGTCCACGAACAGGTCGTAGTCGCCCACCGGGACGTCCTCGATCTCTACGTCAAAGTCGCGTCGGCAGTCGTCTCGAATCCGCAGGCGCGAGTCCCCGGATCCGGCTCCCGCGGCCGGCTGCGGAGTGAGCGGGCTCTCCGTCTCGGAGAACGTGCACGAGTTCACGCCATCGACCTGCCCGTTCACGGGACCGACGAAGACCGTTCCGCCAGTACCCTCGATCTCGACGATCCCTCCGCGCGGATCGAAGTCGAGCAGCTCCTTCTTGGCGCTCGGCTCGCTGCTCCAGGAGAGCTTCCCCTTCCCCTTTTGCGCACTCAGCGTGCCGCGGTCGATACCGTCGACCAGAACCGTGTAGTCCCCCGGCGCCACGGTCTTGACCTTGAGATCGAATCGGGACTTGGAGCTCCTCTGCTGGAACCGGGTCGCGGCCACGCCGCCGGCCCCCAGAGGCGTAGTCGACAGGGTGGAGCTCTCCTTCACCTTGGTCGATGCGGACTCACCGCTGCCGGAGATCACGCCAATGAGCACGTCGTCGACGCCGTCGTGCACGGCGACCGTGGCCCCCCTGGGATCGAACGGAAACGCCTCGTCCGAGCCCTTCTGGAGGGGCGAAGAGAAGCGGAGCTTGGCCTTCCCCTTCTCGGGCTGGAACGACGTCCACGGAAATCCGTCCACCAGGAGGGTGTATGTCGTCCCCGCGTCGAGCGACTTGAGCTTCACGTCCAGGCGCGACTTCCCGTCCTTGAGGCTGAGCGCGACCTTCCCGGATGCATCGGGATCGATTCCTGTGTTGGTCAGCTCCGTCGAGACCTTCGAGCCGTCTGCATGGACGGCGATCGGAATCAGACCGACCAGGGCAACCGAGACCGCCACTGCCCGGAGCAAGCTAGAAACACTCATCAAAAGGGCTCCTTTCAACTTCTGCTGCCTTCTGGCAGTCGTTCTTCGCGCGACGCAA
>CAZLBF010000353.1:0-2928 GCA_964557495.1 uncultured Myxococcales bacterium
TGGGCGAGTTGAGACCTCGGTCCAGCATCTCCCGAAGCACGCGCCGCTCGGCCGGGGTGAACGCGGCGACCGGCGGGAGGTCCGTCCGCTCCAAGGCCGCCTCGCCCCAGATCTCGAAGAGCACGCCGAGCGCCGCGCGTCGCGGCTCGCGTGCCGCGGCGTCCCCGCCCGGGAGCCGGAAGCTGCGGAAGTGCGCGAGGCGCGTGAAGTCGGCGCGGTCGGCCCGCAGGAACTCCCCTCCCCACACCGTCCCGTCCGAGCCGAGACCGGCCCCGTCCCACGCCACGCCCAGCACGCTGCCCTCGAGGTCGTTGTCCGCCATGCAGGCCGCCACGTGCGCGTGATGGTGCTGGACCGCCTGGACGGGCGCCGCTCCGCGGCGTGCGAAGCGCGTCGAGCGGTAGTCCGGGTGCAGGTCGCAGACGACCCGCTCCGCGCGCTGCTCGTAGAGCGTCTCGAGGTCGCCGATCGCCTTGCGAAATGCGGCGTGAGCGGGAGCCGTCTCGAGATCGCCGAGGTGCTGGCTCAGGATCAGGCTGCCGCCGTTGGTGACGGCGATCGCGCTCTTGAGATGTCCTCCGACGGCCAGCAGCGCGGTCGCCGATTCAGCGCGCGCCACCGGCAGCGGAGCAAAGCCGCGGGCGCGCCGCAACACCAACTCGCGCCCCATCGCGATGCGCACGACCGAGTCGTCCACGTGGCGGGCGATCGGACGATCGTGGACGAGGAAGGCGTCGGCGATACCTCGGAGACGCTCGACGGCCTCGCGCTCGTCGATGCAGATCGGCTCGTCCGACAGGTTCCCGCTGGTCGCGACGACCGGAAAGCCGAGGTCACAGAGGAGCAGGTGATGCAGCGGCGAGTAGGGAAGCATGACACCGAGGGTCGGGTGGCCCGGCGCGACGCTCGCACAGATGCTCGCGCGGCCGGAGTCCGTGCCTCGGCGCCGATTCAGCAGCACGATCGGCGCCTCCGGCGAGCGCAGGGCGCGGGCCTCGAGGTCCGAGACCTCGCAGTCGCGCGCAGCCGCTCGCAGGTCGGGAAGCATCACCGCGAAGGGCCGCTCCTCGCGGTGCTTGAGCTTGCGAAGGCGCGAGACGCAGTCCTCCCGCCCCGCGTCGACCATCAGGTGAAACCCGCCGATCCCCTTGACGGCGAGAATCGCTCCCGATCGGATGGCGCCGGCCGCCTCGCGCAGCGCCAGCTCACCCCCGGCCGAGCGTCGACCCTCGGCATCCCAGAGCTCGAGCCGGGGACCACAGGCGGGACAGGCGTTCGGCTGGGCGTGGAAGCGACGCTGCGACGGGTCCGTGTACTCCGCGAGGCAGGCGTCGCACATCTCGAACGCCCGCATCGTGGTCCGGGCGCGATCGTACGGCCGGGCCTCGACGATGCTGAAGCGCGGACCGCAGTGGCTGCAGTTCGTGAACGGATAGCGGTAGCGGCGGTCGGCCGGGTCAAAGACCTCGCGAACGCACGCATCGCAAGTGGCGATGTCGGGAGGCACGAGCGCGGTCTTCGCCCCCGCGGTGTCGCTCGCACGGATCTCGAAGCCCGCGTAGCCGACGGGCTCGCGATAGCAGGCCTCGAGACCCTGGATCGAGGCGCGCGGCGGGGCCTCGGCCGTGAGCCGCAGCAGGAACTCCTTTACAGCGGCGTCCGAGCCCTCCACCTCGATGGCGACACCCTGCACGGAGTTGCCCACCCAGCCGGAGAGGTGGCACTCGCGGGCCAGGCGATGGACGAAGGGCCGGAATCCCACGCCCTGCACCGCCCCCCGCACCGCGAAGCAGAGGCGCCTCCTCGCTCGAGCGGAGCTCGGGGAGCTACTCGCAGCGGAGCGGGCGCGCATTCAAGCCTCCATCTCGGCGTCCGGCTCGGCGCACGAGCCCGCCCGCCAGCCGGCCAGGTCGGCGCGAATGCGCGACGCGACCATGCGCGCGGCCTCGGCCACGGGCGCCGTCATCCGGCCTCCGAGCTCGAACGCCTGCCCCTCGATGCCGTACACGACGACCCGGCTCGGAAGGCGGTCGAGGGCGCGCGCCGTTTCGATGGCTTCGGCCAGGCCAAAGGCGTGCGTCGAGTAGTGGAAGAAGGCGGTGGGCAGGGCCTCGCGCGTCACGTCGAAGCGGTGGATCGTCCCGGGCGCCGCGTCCGAGCACACCGCGTCGATGGCGATGACCGCCGCGGTCCGCTCGAATGCCTCGATCAGCGCCGCCCCTTCGCCGCTGTGATCCTCGATCGTCACAGACTCGGGCGGGTCCTGGCGCAGACAGTCGGCAGTGACGGGCCCGACTGCATCGTCGCCGCGATAGCGGTTTCCGACGCCGATCACCAGGACGTCTGCTCCCCCGAGCATCGCCGCGCGGCCCGTCAGCTGCGGTCGATCCGCAGGTCGAGGAAGTGCGTGGAGCAGGAGATGCAGGGATCGTAGTTGCGAGTGAGCTGCTCGCACTTCCACGTCAGCTCGTCGTGCGGAAGGTGAACGTGGGGGGGCACGAACCTCCGCAGGTCTTCCTCGATGCTCTTCTGGTTCTGGGAGGTGGGCGGGCAGATCTTCGCCTCGAGAATCGCCCCGTTCCCGTCGATCCGATAGCGGTGGTAGCAGATGCCGCGCGGCGCCTCCGTGCACCCGCTTCCGGCCCCGGCGCGCGGCTCGACCTCGACGGCGGGCCGCTCCGGACGCTGGTAGTCGCGAATGATCCGCAGCGCCTCGTCGCACGCAAAGACCGTCTCGACCGCACGCACGATGATGCTCTTGAAGGGGTTGTTGCAGCTTCGGCCGAGCCCGACCTCCTCGGCCACCTCTCGCGCGACGGCGGGGAGACGATCGAAGCAGAGGTTGTAGCGGGCCAGCGGACCGACCACGTAGCTGCCTCCCTGGCGTCGCCTCGAGTGCAGCGCCGTAGAGTGCTCGACGTGCTCCTC
>CAZLBF010000354.1:0-37611 GCA_964557495.1 uncultured Myxococcales bacterium
AGCCAGCGCGAGCGACTGGAGCACATCACAGAGTCCCTCGACGCGTACCTCTCGCCCGACGCGCCCGCGCTGCCACCCGTCTCGGCGGTGGAGGCCCTGCGCCGCGCGGAGGCGGGGCTGCCGCAGATGGGACGCGCGGAGGCGGTCGGCCTCTTCGGCGCGATCGAGCTCGAGCACGTCCACGGCCCGGTCTTCGCCGAGCGGGACTACGTCGCTTCGGGATCGGTGCTCGCGGTGGGCGAGACACCGAAGACGGAGTACTTCTGGTACGAGAGCCGCCTCGACGAGCCCGACGGCGGTCCGTGTGTCGCGCAGATGGTGATGATGCTCCGCTTCATGAAGGGCTCCTCGCCCCTCTGGTCCGGCGCCTAGCGGCGCACCGCACGCACTCGAGGAACGGGATGAACGCACTCTGGCTGCTGCGCCACGCGCACGCCCGCTCGGGTGATGCGGCTCCCGACGACCACGACCGACCGCTCAGCGACGCGGGCGTGCGCGCCGCTGCCCGCATGGGCGCCCATCTGGCGGCACAGCGCGAGACTCCGTCGCTGATCCTCTGCTCGTCGGCGCTGCGGGCCTTGGAGACGCTGGATCGGATCCGGCCGCTCTTGCCCGAGAGCCCGAGAGTCCGGACGGACCCCGCACTCTACCTGGCGACCGGCGAAGAGCTGCTCGCCTACCTCTCCCGGATCGACGACGGCGAGTACCGCGTGCTGGTGCTGGGTCACAACCCGGGACTGCAGGCGCTGGCCTGCGCGCTCGCGGGCTCGGGCGACCCGAGCTCCATCCGGAGCCTGGAGCGCAACTTCCCGAGCGGCGCCTGCGCCGCGCTCAGCTTCGAAACGAGCTGGCGCAACCTCGCACCGCAAGCCGCCCGGCTGATAGAATTCTCGACCCCCGACGAGCTGACCTAGGGAGAGGTCGCCTTTCGGAGGTCGATCTCGAGCTCGCTCAGGACCTGAATGAGCGCCTCCGTCCAGCCGTTCACGATCGCCTCGGCCGTCCCGCCCGCGGCAGGGCCTCGGACGGAGTAGTTCTTGCGGGACACGATGGCCAGGGTCGGAGAGCGGGCGTCGAGAAGCGTGTACTCGATCTGGAGCACGGCGAGCGGCGCCGCCTGGTCTCGAAGGTCTGCGTAGAGCTGCGTGACGTGCCCCTCGAGCATCCAGTCCACGTCGCCCATCTGCGTGGCATCGAGAACCTCCGCGAAGATCGAGGCGGCGCGCAGCCGGTTCAGCGTCGCCTTGCGCAGCAGAACCCCGGGGGGCGCGAAGAACTCGTTATAGAAGTCGTTCTCGAACGTCGCCTCGCCGGTGCGATAGACGAAGCCCTTGTGCTCGAAGAGCGGAGAGACCCGGACCCGGTCCATCCGGAGCACGCCGTTGGGCCCCGGGACGGCGTCGACCGGGGGCTGGATCTCGAAGATGTAGCGCCGCTTCTCGGGGTAGCTCTTGCTGAGACAGCCGAGCGGGATTGCGGCTGAAGCGATCAGCGCGAGCAACAGCGCCGCTCGGGATGCGAGCCCGCTCACTGGGCGGCCCCCTCGGGCGGCGGGTTCCCGAGGATCATCAGCGACGGGTAGGACTTGGCCGTGTCGGTCAGGTCGCGCAGGTTCTCGGAGGCGACCCGCAGGTTCTCGAGGGCCACCTCGAAGTCGTACTTCCCGCTCTCGATCGAGCGCTGGATGCGCGCGTTGGTGCCGCGCAGGTCGTCGATCAGGCCGGTGACGTCCCGCTGGAGCCGCCCGCCGTCCACCCCGTCGACCGTCCGCGTGAGGCTGACGATCAGCCCGTTCAGATTGTTCAGGACCTTCTCGACGTCGGCATTCTCGAGCCGGGCGAGGATTCGCTCCGCCGCCTGGGAGAACTCCCTGAACACGCTCGGCGCCGAGGGGATGTATAGATGTCTGGGAGTCCAGACGATCTTCATCGGCGGGTGCTGCTCCGGCGAGACGTAGTCGGCCTGGACGAACGACGTTCCCGTGATTCCCTGCGACGTGAGACGCAGGCGCAGGCCCCGATCGATCATGCGCTCCAGATTTACCCCGGGCCTGCGTTCGCTCGCCGGCGCGGTCTCGTCCTCGTCTGCCTCCATCCTCATTCGGACCAGCACCTTGCTGCCGTAGGCCAGCTCGTTCTCGGTACTTCCCAGCTCATAGTAGTCTCCGACGAAGCCGATTGCCGAGACCGTGCCGAGCTTGACTCCGCGGAACTTGACAGGCGACCCGACCTCGAGACCCTGTACCGACTCGTCGAAGTAGGTCTCGAACACGAGCGGCGTTCGAAACAGGCTCCCGCCACCAAGGGCGAGGGCGAAGGCGACGATCAGGACGAGTCCACCGAGGACGAAGAGCCCCACCCTGAAGTTTCTGGCGTCGGTCATACAGCCTCCTCGTTGGCCATCGGCTCCCGGCGGAAGAAGCTCCGGACCCACTCGTCGTCACTGTGGTCCCGCAGCTCCTCCGGAGAGCCGACCGCGCTGATGCCCTTGATGCGCTTGTCCAGCATGATCACGCGGTCCGCGATGCTGTAGATGCTCGGAAGCTCGTGGGTGACGATGACGAAGGTGACTCCGAGATTCCGCGAGAGCTTGAGGATCGTCTGGTCGAGCTCGGCCGAGGTGATCGGATCGAGGCCCGCCGAGGGCTCGTCGAGAAACAAGATGTGCGGGTCGAGCGCCATCGCCCGGGCGATCGCGGCCCGCTTCTGCATGCCGCCGCTGATCTCCGACGGCAGGTAGTCCTCGAAGCCCTCGAGCCCCACCATGCGGAGCTTGGTGGCGCCGATCAGGTCCATGGCGTCGCGGGGCAGGTCGGTGAACTCCTCCATCGGCAGCTTCACGTTCTCGAGCAGCGTCATCGAGCCGAACAGCGCGCCCTGCTGGTACATGACGCCGATCCGGCTGAGGATCTTGCGGCGCAGCGCCCCCTCGGCAGCGGCGATGTCGTCGCCCTCGATCCAGATGTGACCGGAGTGCGCCCGGTAGAGGCCGATCATGTGCTTGAGCATCGTGCTCTTGCCGCAGCCGGAGCCGCCCAGGATCACGAAGACCTCGCCGCGGCTCACCTCGAACGAGGCCGAGTCGAAGATGAGGTTCGGGCCGTAGCGAGCCGTGAGATTCTCGACGCGGATGATCGGATGGGTTGACGCCATCGGCTCAGATTCCCAGCACGTAGAAGACGACCGCAAAGATGCCGTCGAGGAAGGCGATCAGCACGATGCCACTCACCACCGAGCTCGTCGTCGACTCGCCCACCGCGCCCGCACCCGAGCCCGCCTGGAGGCCCCGCATGCAGCCGACCCCCGCCACGACGATGCCGAAGACCATGCCCTTGAAGATTCCGCCCAGGAAGTCCCCCATGCTCACGAACTCGAGGATGCGGTTCACGAACGTCACGAGCGGAAACCCGAGCGACGAGAACACGACGGCGCCTCCGATGAGGCCGAAGAGGTTCATGATCATGGTCAGCGCCGGGACCACGGCGACGGCCGCCAGGACGCGCGGAACCACCAGGAACTGCACCGGCTCGAGGCCCATCGTGGTGAGGGCGTCGATCTCCTCCTTGGTCTTCATGGTCCCGAGCTCGGCCGCGAAGGCGGAACCGGAGCGGGCGGTGAGCAGGATGGCGGCCATGAGCGGACCCAGCTCGCGCAGCATCGAGATCCCGAGCAGGTCCGCCACGAAGATCTCCGCCCCGAACTGCCGCATCGGGATCGCGGACTGGAAGGTCAGGATGAGGCCGAGCAGGAAGCCGACCAGCGCGATGATCGGCACGGCGCCGATCCCGGCCCGGTCCGCCGCGAGCATCATGTCCCGGAAGCGGATCTGACGCGGGCTCCAGAGTGCCGAGAGCAGCGCGAGGGTGAGCTGCCCCACGAACGCGACCAACTCCCGGAAGTCCGCGAGGAACTGGAGCGTGCTTTCGCCCACGCTCTCGACGAACGAGTCGCGGTGCTCGGGAGTCTCGACCGGCTCCGCCCCCCCGGCGGGCGAGATCATCGCGAGGAGCTGGGCGAACTCCTCTCGCAGCCCGCGCAGCGTGAAGTCTCCGCCCGCCGCCTCCTGCCGCTCCCGGAGCGCGAGGATCAGGCCGGCACCGGAGCCGTCGCAGAACTCGATGCCGGAGGCGTCGACCACGAGAGGTCCGCCGCGCGCCTCGGCCGAGAGGTCCATGGCGCGCCGCCAGATGCCCCCGGTGGTCGCGGAATCCAGGCGTCCCAGAATAGAGACGACGGCGCGACCTTCCGCATCGCGCTCGCTCCGGACCTCTGCACTGCTCTCGTTCGCCGCCGACATGCGCCCGGAGCCGAGCTTACACGAATGCAACGCGCCCGGCGGTCGCCGGCTCGCGCGGGCGGGTCGAGGTCAGCGCGGGCGAGCGCGCTCGGAGTGGCGGGTGAACAGCGCCAGGCCGACCAGCGCCGCGCTGACCAGCGCGGCGACTCCTCCCCCGGCGAGCAGTGCGAAACGGCGCAGCCGAACGGTCGGCGCCAGGACCTCGGACTCGTCGATCTCCGACATGACCGACCAGGTGGTCCCCTCGAACTCCAACGGTCCGTAGGCCGAGAGCACCGGCACTCCGCGGTAGTCGAGCGTGGTCTGCAGGCCCGTCTGGCCCGCCAGGGCCAGGTGGACGGTCTCGGTGTCCACGGTGGTCTCGAGCGTCGTGGACTTCGCGGAGAACCGCGAGTCGCTGCGCATCAGCAGGTCCTCGCCGACCACGTAGGTCTCGCCGCTCTCCCCCATGCCCGCCGTCGCCTGCATGATGTCGTTGATCCGGGCCGCGGGGATCTGGAAGGCGAGCATCCCGAGAAAGGTTCCGTCGTCGGCCAGCACGGGGCTCGCGGTGAAGCTGGCGGGGGCTCCGTGGCTCGGCTCGTACGGAGCGAAGTCGAAGAACGTCACGAAGCTGGGGAACTGATTGTCGCGCACCACCCGGAACGCCCGCCCGAGGTCGGTCTCCTTCCAGCTTCCGGTCAGGAGATTCGTGGCGTAGTCGTACTCCTTGAAGGACGTGTAGACCAGGTTCCCGTCGCGATCGAGCAGGAAGACGTCGTAGATGCCTCGGTGCAGCAGGAAGGTCCGCAGCCAGTAGTGGTAGCGGGCGTGGACGGCACTGTACTCCGAGCCGTCCGTCGCGAACTCCAGGTTGTCCTTGGCCCCGGTCGGGTACGGGTTCTCTTCGATGTAGAGCCGCTGGAGCGCGGTCTCGGGATCGCCTTCGAGCTGCTTCCAGGCCGCCGTGAACTCGAGCAGCGCCTGCCGCATGATCCGGTTTCGGGCCCAGAAGCGCGTCTCCTCGCGGACCGAGTCGAGGTACTTCGCCAGCTCGGTCCGGCGCACCTGCATGAGCGCCATGAACTTCTGCTCCTGGGCCCGGATGAGCTCCCCGGTAGCCTTGCGGTAGACTGCAATCCCGCTTCCCAGGGACGACACGAACACCAGAACGACGATGGCAAAGAGCAGCCGGACCGAGATCATGCAGGCGATTATACGGACGACCCGCGCCGGGTCGCTCGTCGTCGCGTGCGGGCTCGCCTCGCTTCCGGGCCGCGCCGCCGGGGAACGGATCTGGGGTGAGCTCGACCGCCCCTACGAGCAGGAGCGGGTCCGCGAGCCGGTTGGACTCGTCGAGATTCGCGGCTGGGCGGGCACGGGCCTGCGCGGCTCACACGACGTGGTGATCGCGATCGACCGCTCGGCCAGCACCTTCGCCAGCTCCGGCGTCGACGTCGACGGGGACGGCAAGGTCGGCAAGAACCTCGGGCTCGCTCAGGGGCGCCTCCTGATCAGCGACCCCGACGACACGATCGCCCAGGCTCTGCTGGTGGCGGCGCGGCGCCTGATCGACCGGCTCGACTCGGACTCGACGCGGATGGGCATCGTGACCTTCGCCCGCAACGAGCGGGTGCTGGCCCGCGTCGGCGCCGGACAGGACCAGCTCCGGAACGTGCTCGACGACCTCGGGAGCGTGCCGGACCGCGGCGGCACCTACTTCTACGGCGCGATCATGGCGGCCATCAAGGTTCTCGAGCAGGCTCCAATCGACGAGGGAGAGACGCGCCAGCGCTCGATCATCCTGCTCTCGGACGGCCTCCCGAATGCGCCGCCCCCCCACTCCGCCGCCGAGAAGGCGGCCGTGCGGGCCGCGCAGCACGCGGCGCGGGCGCGCGTTCGCATCTACTCCTTCGCGCTCGGTCCCGAGGTGGCGTCGCGCCCCAAGGTGTTCCTCGACATGGCCGAGGTCAACGGGGGAGAGCTGCTGATCGTCGAGACGCCCGGCGACATCGTCGAGTTCGTGCCCTACATGAGCCTGACGAAGCTGGACCGGATCGAGATCGAGAACCTCTCCTCCAGCAAGCCGGGCCGCGCGGTGCGCCTGTTTCCCGACGGAACCTTCGATGGCTACGCCCCACTGGAGCCCGGGAGCAACCTGCTCCGCGTCACGATCTTCGCCGAGGGGGGCACGATCTCCACCCTCGACCGCGAGGTCATCTTCGAGAAGACCGCCGGCGACACGGCGGCCGAGCAGCTCCGGCTGCAGGACTTGCTGAAGCAGCTACAGCTTCGAACGCTCGAGACCGAGCTCGCGGCGGAAGCGCGCCGCAAGCGCGAGCGCGTCAGAGCGCGCCAGCTCGAGATCGAGGTCGAGCGGGGAGGCGCCCGTCAGCGCTGATCGTCGGGCGGAGCTGCAATGTTGAAGAGCCCCTCGGGAAACTCCACGTCCTGCTCCGTGCTGTCGACGAGGAGCTGAGTCGTCGTCGCGTCCCGGAGGTCGTGCATCAGGGCCATGTTCGCGATCCAGATCGACCCCTTGCGGCGCACGAAGTCGGGGTTCACGTCGAGCTCTTTCCGCAGCCGGCCGCTCGGCTCGTACATCTCCATCCGGAGCGCCACGCAGGTCTCCTTGTCGACGAACGTCAGAACCCGCTCGTAGTCCGAGTCGGTGGAGCGGCTCTCGACCACGTAGACCGGGCGGTTCCCGACCTCGTCGTCCTCGAGTCGCTTGGACGATCCCGGCCGCTTGAATGCCTGGAGGTGCTCGAAATCCTCGTAGGAGTAGTCGGTTCCGAAGAGCGTCGAGGCTCTCTGGCTTCCCGCGATCCGTTTGGGCTCTCCGAGGTCCGGCGAAACGAAGTACATCTCGTTCTCGCCCTCGCGCTCGAGGACCAGGAACGAGGTGCCGCGCACGTCCTCCGGCTCGAGGAACCGCACCAGAAGCTGCCGGAAGCCCTCCCCCGTCCGGCGGCCATACATCTTGACCACGGTGATCTGCTCGGCGCCGAGACGATCGCGCGCGGTGATCCGCACCGCGCGGATGCTGTCGGGCTCGGGAACGTTCCGCTCTGCACACGCGGTGATGTCGGCGGACACGTCCGCCTCTTCGGCAGCGGCGAAGGCGGGAGAGAGCAGGAGACTCGCGAGGAGAACCGAGTTGATCTTCATGGAGCTCGAAATCCTACCGCCATCGGCAGGCGAGGTAAACCTCGCAGGAGCTAGCGTCGCGAGCGCCAGCCGGTCGCCGCGCGGTCGCGTCAAGTCAAGTCAAGCGCGGAGCGCGACGATTCGATCTGCGGATGCCTGCGGAGGGCTACGCCGGGTGGGATCTTCGGCAACAGGAAGGGAGCGGCGACGCAGCAGACGCCATCGGCGCAGGCTGCAGGTGCGCTACTGGGCCGACGGGGTCGAGGGAACGGGGTTCACGGCCGACATCTCCGACACGGGAATGCTGATCGAGACCCCCAAGCCGCTCGAGCTGGGCCAGCGCCTTCACCTGGAGGTCTCCCTCGGCGAGGGCTCGTACTTTGCCGAGTGCGTCATCGTTCGCCGCAAGACCTATCCCCGCCACGCTCGCTCGCTCTTCAAGCCCGCCATCGGCGTCCGCTTTCTCGAGCTCTCCGAGGTAGCCGACCTCGCGTCGGCCCCGGACGGCGAGGCCTCGACGGATCCAGTGCAGGTCGAGGTCCCGGACGGGCCGATGCAGGTCGACCTGCGCGACCTGGCGGATCTGAAGGCGGTCTACGAGAGCGACATCAAGCACGGCGGCCTGCTGGTCCGAACCCGGGAGGCTCCGGAGATCGACAGCGAGATCATGGTTCCTGTTCTGCTGCCCGATCCGCACGGCACCATTCGCTGCCACGGAACCGTCATCAAGGTCAACGAGAGCCCGCCGAGCGTCGCCATCCGGATCAGCGAGATCAAGTTCGTGCGCGACCGATTGCAGGAGATCATCTCCGCTCATTCGTGAGCGGGAGCACCCCCTAAGCCCGGCCGACCTTGCGCTGTGCGTCGTCGAGGTCGAAGCGCGTGAAGCGAAACCGGCTGAGCGCCAGGAGCGACATCAGGTAGAAGCCGGCCGGGAACCAGGAGTACATGAACAGCATCCAGGTCTTCACGGTCTGGGTCTGGGGCACGCCCGGCTCGTAGCCCACCTGCTCGAGGACCTGAAGCGCCGCGAAGCCGGTCACCGCGGCGCCGAGCTTGGTCACGAAGCCCCAGATGGCAAAGTAGGAGCCCTCGCGCCGCTGGCTCGTCTGCACCTCGTCGTAGTCGATCAGGTCCGCGACCATGGAGGCCGGAAGCGAGATGTAGTTCCCGAAGCTCATGCCGCCGCTGACGAGGATGATCGTGAAGTAGCCGACGGTCCCTTCGTCGAGCCACCAGCACGCGGCGCTGCCCAGCGTCGCGAGGACGATGGCCGTGGCCCAGGTCGCCTTCTTGCCGACGCGTGCCGCGGTCCAGTTCCAGAGCGGCAACGAGAGAATGGCGCTCGTGAAGTAGACCAGCAGGTAGTAGGACCAGGTCGGGAGCCACGGGACCCAGCGGTTGACCCACTCCGACCACCAGTCGGGCGTCCCGATGATGTAGACCGAGATGTAGATCACGAGCACCGATGGGACCGCCCCGGCGATTGCGCTCGTCGTGAACGCGAGGATCAACGTTCTGAAGTGCGGGTTCCGCATCGTCTCGAGCCAGCCTCGGTACGGGTTGAGCGTTCCCCGACCGTGAAACTCGGAGCGTTCGTGCACGGTGAGCGCGGACAGGATGAGGAAGAACGCGACACCCACTCCGAGCGCCGCGCCCATGAAGGAGTAGCCCCGGAGCCCTCCGTAGACGTGGATCAGGTAGGCGGGCAGAGTCGTCGCGACCAGCAGCCCCGCGAGGGCGAACCCCTCGCGGATCGTGATCACGCGGACTCGCTCGTGGTAGTCGTCGGTCAGCTCGGCGCCGAGGCTGAAGTAGGGAATGGCCCCGATGGTCCAGATGAGGTAGGTCAGAACGTAGAGCGCGAGCATGTAGAAGAGCAGGAAGGCCTGGTGATCGGCCGGGTTCTCGACTGGAGGCGGGCTGAACAGGAAGTAGAACGCCACGCCGAGCGGGATCGCACCACCGAGGAAGTAGGGGCGCCTGCGTCCCAGGCGCGTGTGAGTCCGGTCCGAGAGGTATCCCATCAGCGGGTCGGTCACGGCGTCGAACATGCGCGCGAAGAGAAGCGACCAGGAGACGAGCCCCGCCGAGAGCCCGACGTAGTCGGTGTAGAAGAACTGGAGGTTCACGGCGACGACCAGTCCGATCAGGGCAAAGGCGAAGTTGCCGCTCCCGTAGCCCAGGGCGGTCGAGAGCGAGAGGCCGGTTCGGCGCAACGACCCGGGCGACTCGGGCTCGGGCGCCGGATCGGACAGGTCGGTCACCGGCGGCTCAGGGTTTCGATGCCGTGAAATCCACGTAGATCGGAGACGACCAGGCCCGCTCCTGCGTCTCTGCAAGGCAGTCGTCCTCGTACGGGGTCCGATAGTCGCCGAAGCAGGGGTCGACCTTGATGCAGTTGCCCTCCGCGTCGTACTCGCAGCGGAGATTCTCCGCGTTGACGGCCAGGCTCGGCTCCTCGATGGCGCGCACGTAGTAGAGCGTGTCGCGGCCCGCACTCCCGTAGTCGGGATCCTCGAACTCGACGGAGCAGCCCGCGCTCTCGGGCTCACATTCGAGAACCCGCCACGGGTCCTCGATCAGCTTCGCCACGTCCTCACCCGCGTGGTTCTGCGGACGGATTCGCACCACCTCGATGCGCGTGATGCGCTTCCGCTCGTCCGACGGGTTGTAGCACTCCCCTCGGCACAGGTGATGAACTTGCTCGGGACTGAGTGCGCTCGTCGTGTAGTCGGGACAGCCGGGCCTCTGCTTGAAGGATCCGACGGCGCGCACCTCGAAGCGCGGGCTCTCCGCCATCTCCACACCCGAACCCATGGGAAGGCGCTCCACACCCGGCGCGTTCATCAGGTCGAACCAGAGGAGAATCCGCGGCCCGCTGGTGCCGTACACCTCCTTGCGGTCGAGCGCCTCCCAGATCGAGCCGCGGTCGCGCCCCGCGGAGTGCGCCGCGATCAGCCCACCGGTGAGGAAGAACGAGGCCTGGCGCTCCGCCTCCAGTAGCTGGAAGCCGGACAGACCCTTCCTGACCTCCTCGAACGGCTCCGACTCCGGCTTTGGCTCGCGCACCGTGGCGTTGAAGGGTGTGGCCACTCCCTCCGCCGGTCCGCTCGCCTCCGTCATCTCCTGGCGGTCGTACTCCTTGTAGCCGGTTCCGGGCCGGGCCTTGTGGATGTCGCTCGACGCCATGAAGCCGAAGCGGAAGCGCATCGGGTTCGTCGGGTCGTCGAAGTTGCGGAGCGCGGCGATGTACTGGACGGAGCTGCCGGGACGGTGGTTGAAGCTGGGAGACCAGCAGTCCCGACACTGGCCGGAGTCGAGCCAGTCCTCGATCGTCGCGCCCGGCACGACGTGGTAGCCACCCGCTCCGCCGTCGAGGTAGCGCCCGCGGGCGGCAGCGGCCCGCTCGTCGCAGACGCTCGGCTCGAGACCGGCGGCCTCACAGCGCTCCTGGATGATCTCACCCGCCCGCCAGCAGGAGGGCAGGTAGTCCGGGCTCGGCTCGGGGCAGTGCGCGCGGCCTTCGGCGTCGTAGTCGACGGCGCGGTAGCTCCGGTACTCCTCGGAGTTCCCGTGTCCCGAGAAGACCTCGATCAGGGTCTGCAGCTTCGGATCGTGCTCCATCGGCGTGAGCTGCTTGTCCCAGGTCGAGCCGCCGGGCGTGTAGAAGCCCCAGGTGGTCCCGTGCGGGATCACGATCGCGTCGTGGTCCCAGTCCCTGAGCTTCGCGTACAGCTCGCCGGGGGTCACCGTCGACTCGCTGCAGTCCGCGGGGAGGTCGCGCACCGGTATCCCGTCCTCGCAGTTCACGCGGTCGGCGCGCTCCTGAAGGTAGGTCGCGAAGTCCAGGTAGCGCCCGCCGCCGCCCCGTATCGCGAGGACCGCCCTGGGGATGATCCCGGGTCCTCCCGTCAGCGGGCTGTCCCGCGGACTGCGCGACGCGATCGGGCGCGTCGGGATTCGGTCGTCGTCGGTGTGGGCGAGGACCACGTTCTTGTGTCCGTAGTGCTCGTCCGGCACGAGGCCAGACTGCGTCCACTCCCAGCCCAGGAACGCCACCGCGTCCGGGTTCGAGGTCTCTCCCGAGACGGCGTTGCACTGCCGAACCGACTCGACGGTCTCGCGCCAGTGCCGGGGCGTCAGCCCCTCGGCGTGGTCGTTGATGCTCCAGAAGTCGAGCGCGGAGCAGAAGCGCGCGAAGTCACAGGCATCGGCCGGCGGGTGGGCGCCCTCGCCCTGGAGCATGGGAAGACTCAGGAAATAGGCGTCGATCGAGAACGTGGTGTGAACGTGGAAGTCGCCGAAGAGGATCTGCTTGTCGCTCCCCGCGTCGACCGCTCGCGCGCTCCGGCTCTGTGCCTCGGCGCGTGCCGCGACGACCTCGGCGGGAATCGTGCGCTCCGTGATTTCGCCGGGCTCCTCGTGCCGACCCAGCCTGCCGCTTCCAATGGCCCAGACCGCGACGGCCGCGAGCAGGAGGAGGACCACGATTGCGAGAGAGATGTTCTTGAGCATGGTGCTCAGCATCATATCGTGGCGCAACTGAGTCTCCTAGCCACTTGTGAACAGGCCGGTTTTCGCCCGTGGGAGGCACGGGGTCCGGCGCCGCCCTACACCCGTGCCCGCCGCGTGCCGAAACAGGAGCTGGCGGGGGCTTCCCCGGACGGGTCCAGGGGGCGAGGAGAGACAGTCATGTCGCGGACAGAGAGACCAAGGGTGCGGCTGCGCCGGTGCGCCAGCCTGGCGGCGGCGGCCGCGCTGATCTTCGCCGGCGCGACGGCGTGCATTCACATCGACCACCATGACAAGCGATCGAAGGCCAAGGTCCAGAAGCCCAAGGTCGTCAAGGCGCCGCACCCGCATGCGAGCGACGTCCAGTTGGTCTTCGATCCCGATATCGGCGTGTACGTGGTGGTCGGCCATCCGGGCCACTACCACGAAGGCGGGCACTTCTATCGCAAGCACAAGGGCCGCTGGTGGAGGAGCACGGATCTCCACGACCACTGGGTCGTCATCTCCACTAAGCGCATCCCGCCCGGCCTGCGGAAGCTGGGGAAGAAGGGGCACTACCCCGCGAGTCGCCGTCGCTAGGAGAGCAGCACGGCTGGCGGAGAGGGAGGGATTCGAACCCTCGGAGGCCTTGCGACCTCAACGGTTTTCGAGACCGCCCCGTTCAACCGCTCCGGCACCTCTCCGGCGCCGAAATTAGCACAGGGCTCGAATCTGACGCGACAGGACCGTGAGCGCGCTGAGCTCGGCTCGCGGCTCGGCGTCGATCTGCGCCACCATCTCCGCGATGCGACGCAGCTGCGGCGACTGATCCGCGGCGAACAGCTCGGGCGCGTCGTCTGCGACGCCAGCCTCGAGCACCCGCTCGGTCAGCTGACGCTGCGTCTCCAGCATCTCGATGTACAGCGCTTCGCACGCGATGCGATCCCAGCCCTGTGAGCTCCCGGCACTCGTGAGCCGCTCGAGCATCCACGCGATTCGGGTCTCCTCGCCCACGCGCGCGTGAAGTCGAGCCACTCGCGGAAGGAGCGCATCCGAGTGAACGGCGAGAGAGAGCACTCCGAAGGCGCGAACCAGCGACGGCAGCGAGGCGAGCTGACGGGCGATCCCGCTCGAGAAGCCCGCCGACTCGAGCTCGCGAATCTCCTCCTCGACGCGCGCCCCCACGATCGGCCCCACGGAGCTGGAGAGCACCTCGCGCAGCGACCGGACCAGCGCGATCCAGCGCAGGGCATCATCCGGCGCGAGTCCCGGCCTACGCTCGAGCGCGAGGCGGCTTCGCGCTCCCTCGCGAACCGCCTGCTCGATCCGGATCCAGGCGCGCAGCCGCTGCTGCTCTTCGACCGGCTCCAGCTCGATGGAGCGCCGGAGGTGCTCCGCTTCCAGGAGCCGATCGGCGGTGTAGTGCGCGACGATCACGTCGGGGATCGACACTCCCGCGTCGCGGACCAGCTCTGGCACCAGCGTGACTCCCGCCCGGTCGATGATCCGGTTCGTCAGCGCCGTCGCGACGATCTCGCGGCGCAGCCGGTGTGAGAGGATCTGCTGCTCGAACGGCCCCCGAAGCGGCTCCGGGAAGTAGCTGAACAGCGTGGGGACGAACAGCGGACGATCCGGCAGATCCGATTCGGCGAGTCGACGCTCGACGAGCAGCTTGGTGTAGCCGAGCAGGATTCCGAGCTCGGGTCGCGTGTAGCCGAGGCGCTCCCCCGACGGGGCCGTGCGGGAGCGCAGCGCGTCGCGGCTCGGCAGTCGCTCGAGCCTCCAGTCGAGTCCGGCATTTCGCGACAGGAACCTGGAGGCCTCGAGCATGCGCTCCGGGTCCTCGCGGGAGCGGATCCGGTCCATCGAGAGACAGCGACTCTGCGCCGCGTTGTGCGCGAGCACCGACTCGCTGGCGTGTCCGAGGCAGGCGCGGAGCCAGCGGTCGCGATCGTCGCGGGAGATCGCTCCAGTCCCGGACTCGCCCGTGAGCAGGACCTTCAGGTTCACCTCGTGATCCGAGAGGTCGACGCCCGCCGAGTTGTCGATGGCGTCGGTGTTGATGCGACCCCCGCCGAGCGCGAACTCGACGCGCGCGGACTGGGTCAGTCCGAGGTTGCCTCCTTCGCAGACCACGCGCGCACGCAGCTCGGTGGCGTCAATGCGCACGTTCGCGTTCTCCCGGTCTCCGATCTCCACGTCGGTCTCGGACGACGCCCTCACGTAGGTGCCGATCCCGCCGTTCCAGAGCAGATCGACCGGCATGCGCAGGATCGCCCGCACGACCTCCTCGCCGCTCAGCGAGAGGTGTTCGACCCCGAGAGCCTCTCGGGCCCGAGGCGACAGCTCGATGGACTTGGCGTCGCGTGCGAAGACCCCGCCCCCTGGGCTGATCGCGCCAGCGTCGTAGTCGGGCCAGCCCGACGACCCGAGGCCGAATAGACGACTGCGCTCGCGCCAGGCAGTCTCCGGATCCGGATCCGGGTCGAGGAAGATGTGGGCGTGATTGAAGGCAGCGACCAGCTTGGCCTTGTGGGCGAGCAGCATGCCGTTCCCGAACACGTCTCCCGACATGTCCCCGATCCCGGCCACCGTGTAGGTGTCCTCGTCGATGTCGATTCCGAGCTCCAGGAGGTGTCGCTTGGCGCAGACCCACGCTCCTCGCGCGGTGATCCCTTCCCTCTTGTGGTCGTAGCCCCGGCTTCCGCCGCTCGCAAACGCGTCCCCCAGCCAGAACGCTTCCTCTTCGGCGACGCGGTTCGCGACATCCGACAGATGAGCGGTGCCCTTGTCGGCCGCCACGACCAGGTAGGCATCGTCTCCGTCGTGGCGCACCACGTCGGGCGGTGGCACCACCTCGTCGGCGACCACGTTGTCGGTGAGGGAGAGCAGACAGCGCATGAACCGGGCGTACTGGCGATCGGCCTCTTCACGCGCCTCCGCCGCCGAGGAGAAGCGGTGCTTAAGCACGAAGCCGCCCTTGGCCCCGACCGGAACGATGAGACCGTTCTTCACCATCTGCGTCTTCATCAGGTGGAGGATCTCGGTCCGGAAGTCCTCGGGACGTTCGCTCCAGCGGATTCCACCGCGAGCCAGCGGCCCCCCGCGAAGATGGACTGCCGAGAGGTCCGGAGCGTGAACTAAGATCTCGGCAAAGGGAACCGGTGCCGGAGCCTGCTCGATCCGCCTCGGATCGATCTTGAGCACCAGCGCCCCGACCTCCTCGGCGCGGGCCGAGAAGAAGTTGGTGCGCGAGGTGCTCTGAATCAGGTTCGCGAGCACGCCGAAGACGCGATCCTCGTGGAAGGTCCGGATCGGCTTGCGGCAACGCTGCAGCCGCGCGAGCACCCACTGCTCGGCCTCCGCCCGCCGGGGCCCCAGGTCGGGATCGAAGCGGGCACGGAACAGCGCGATCAGGGCGTGGGTCGCGTCCGGGTGGGCGAGGAGCACATCGGATGCGTGTTGCTTCATGGGACCTCGCCCGAGCTGCTTCGCGTAGGCGAGGTAGGCGCGCAGTACGTCGACGCTCCTCCAGTCGAGGTCCGCGCCGAGAATCAGGCGATTCAGGGAGTCCTCTTCGACCCGTCCGTTGAAGGCGGCCCGAAGTCCGTCGAGAACGCGCTCGTCGAGCCGCCCGGGAAACGGCGAATCGGTCGAGAAGCGCTTGATCCGGAACGTGACGATCCAGTATTGCTCGTCGAGGTCGGGGCACAGCTCGGTCAGGGTCGCGTCGACGACCTGAAGCCCGAAGTGATCGATCACCGGAAGCAGGTCGGTCAAGAAGGGCCGAGTGCGCTGGTAGACCTTGAGACGGCTCATCTCCGCCTCGCCGTGCGGATCGTCCGAGATCGCGATCTCCAGCTGGGACTCAGTTTGACGGAGCTTCTCGAGGTTGCGGACGTCGAGCACCGCCTCCTCCGCCGAGGTGAATGCGCGGTACTCGTCGGGGAACGCGCCCGAGTAGGCCTCGACCAGAAGCTGCGCGTTGGCGGCCGGGAAGAGGTCGAGGAGGGCGCGCTCGAACCGTTCTTGCCAATCCGCGGCGAGAGCCTCGATGGAACGTTCGAGCTGGACCAGCGTATCGAGATCGATGTCGTCTGCAGAGCTGCAGAAGAAGTGGATGAGCGCGATCTCGTCGTCCAGGAACATGCTGCGCGAGTCGACGTAGGTCGCGCCGAACCGCGTCATCAAGAGGGTCCGGATCTCCTCGCGAAGCGTCTCCTCGTAGTTGACGCGGGGCAGGATCGCGGACACGAAGAACGAGCGATTCAGCGGGTCGGGAACCGCGAAGACTTCGACGCTGTGAAGCTCCGACGCGGCCATGATCCGCTTCACCGCACGGCTCACCTCCTTGACTGCGAAAGGGAACAGGAACTCGACGGGCAGGGAGTCGAAGGCCTCCTTCGCGGCCTTGTCGGCGTACGAGCCGACCTCGACGCCGAGCTCCTCCAGGACCGCGTCACGACGTTCGCGCAGAATCGGGATCTCGGAGCCGCGAGCGCGAATCGCCTTGTGCGTCAGGAGCCCCAGGATCTTCCCGAAGCCGCAGAGCTCGCCGTTCTCGTCGAGCATCTTGATACTGATGCTGTCGAGGCGACCCGCTCGATGGATCACCGACTCGATCTGCGACTTGTCGAAGAAGACGAAGCGGGAGTCCGCGAGGCGAGACCGGATGATGGGCGGAATGCCCTCGCCGTCGACGGGGCTCGCGAAGCGGGAGCGGCTCGCATCGGCGAGCATTCCGAGTCCGGTCTCCGGCTCGGCCTGCAGGGTCCAGTCGTCCCCCTGCGGTCGGGTTCGGTACTGGCGATAGCCCAGGAAGATGAAGTTGTCGTCGGCGAGCCAGTCGAGAAAGCCCATGAGCATTCGGACCCGCTCGACGCCGCCAGCCAGAGCGCCTGCCGAGAATTCGATCTCGGCGGTGTGGCGCCGCAGCGCCTTGACCATGCGGCCGTGATCGGCGACCACGTCCCGCAGCTCGGCGAAGACGCGCTGGATCTCGGCCTTGACCGAGCCGAGCCGCGCGGCGTCGTCCATGCGCGGAACCTCGCAGTAGAGGTAGGACTCGCGCGCCTCGGCGCCGCTCGCCTTCCCGATGCGCGCGATGGCGCCGTGTCCGTCCCGGTCGATCGGAACGAGCGGATGGAGCAGGAGCAGCTCGCGCAGGCCGAGTCGGCGCAAGCTGAGGCGAAGCGTGTCGACGAGGAAGGGGATGTCCGCGATCAGGATCTCGATCGTCGTCCGACGGTCGCGAGGCACCGGCGGGTTTCCGACCCGCACTCGAATCTCACCGGGCTGCAGCCGCTCGAACAGCGGCAGCGCATCGCGCGAGATCAGCCTCAGAGCCGAGTCGCCTCGCCGACGGCCCTCGCGCGGGTCGATGGTGGCGGCGAACTGCTCGGTGAGGATCTCGCGAAGGGTTTCCTCGCGGCACTCGAGCCCGTGCTGGCCGTCGTCTGCCTGTGACGGATCCATATGCAGGGTCCCTCCACCGCCCCTTCACCGACGAGGATTTATCGGCATCCCCCCGGTGCAGGCTGAATCGAGACGACATGCGTCGAAGCGGGCGCCGGGGACCGGCTTGGATGCTCCACCCGTTCCGCGGCTGCCGACCTGGCGCGGGATACGGGCTAGACTGCGACTCGATGCACCCGCTGGCCCTGCGCGCGATCTTCCGGATGGACCAGGTCCGTTTCGCGCTGTTTCGTGCCCGCTACCGCCGTTCGCTCCGGGTCGAGGCGCCCGCCTCGCCGAATCTCCGGTTCACACACCTGCGGCTGGAGCCCGACGCTCGCTTCGAGGTCGGTCCCGGCTTCGCGACGGAGCGCCAGCCCGGGAACCGGATCTGGGTCCAGATGGGGGGGCGGCTCGAGCTGGATCGGGACGTCTGGCTCCGCACCGAGTACGGTCCGAACTGGATCACCGTGTTCGAGGGCGCCCGAATCCGGCTCGGGGCTCGCGCGCTCATCAACGGCGCGATGCTGCACTCGAAGGGCGAGATTGCGATCGGCGAGGATTCCATGGTCGGCTTCGGCTCGCGGATCATCGACGCCGACCTGCACGACATCGACTCCGAGAACCGGGAGCGCATCGAACCGATCCACATCGGCGACCGGGTCTGGATCGCATCCGACGTACAGGTGCTGCGGGGCGTCCGCATCGGAGACGACGTGGTGGTCGGCGCGGGCTCGGTCGTGACCGGGGACCTGCCGCCGCAGGTCCTGGCCGTCGGAGCCCCGGCACGGGTCGTGCGCGAGCTGGCATCCCGCGTAGGCTGCCGCTAGCCGCGTGGTATTCTGAGGCCATGCGCATCGCCCTGTTCGGACAAGCCGCCTTCGGGCGCGACTGCCTCGATCGGCTGCTCGACGCGGGGCACGAGATCGCCGGGGTGCTCACGCCCCCGGAGACGGGGCGGCCCGATCCTCTCGCGGAGCGCGCCCGCGAGCGCGACCTTCCGCTCGTCCAGCGCCGCCACTTCCGCAAGAAGGGCGGCGTACCGATTCCGGCCGCGCTGGACGACTACCGGGCGCTCGAGGCGGACCTGAACGTGCTCGCGTTCGTGACCGCGATCCTGCCGCCCGAGATCGTCTACGCCCCCAGGCTCCAGAGCATCTGCTTCCACCCGTCGCTCCTGCCCCGGTTTCGCGGCGGCGCGGCGATCAACTGGCAGATCATCCTGGGAGAGGCCGAGAGTGGCGTCAGTGTCTTCGCCGTCGACGAGGGTGTCGACACGGGCCCGCTCGTCGTGCAGAAGGGGGGGATCCGCATCGATCCCGGCGACACGACCGGAAGCCTCTACTTCAAGAAGCTCTACCCACTCGGCGTAGACGCGATCGTGGAGGCGGTCGACGCCATCGCCTCCGGAAGCGCGAGCCCGACTCCCCAGGACGAGTCGCAGGCGACGTTCCAGGGGCTGGTCGACGACTCGGTGGCGGGCATCGACCTGGCGCGCCCCGCGGAGGAGATCGACCGGCTCGTGCGCGGCTGCGATCCCCAGCCCGGAGCGTTCGTGCGCTTCAAGGGGGCGCCGCTTCGACTCTTCGACGCGCGGCTCGAGCTCGACGTGAAGGGCGAGCCGGGCAGCGTGATCTCGGTCGACGAAGCGGGCCTGCGGATCGCCCTGCGGAGCGGCGCGCTGCGCGTCGGTCGCGTGCGCGGCGACGCCGGGAAGGAATCGGCCAGCGAGTTCGCGGAGCGGAGCGGGCTCGGACCGGGCGACCGCGTCGAGAGCGCTTGAGCCTCGAGTCGCTGCGCGCGGCACTGGCCGACGCGGGCCTCAACCTGACGGGGACGCTGTCGGTCGAGGAGTACGACGCGCGCGTCCCCGGAGCCTGGCGTACCGCGGAGGTCTCGCCGGGCTGCAGGGGCGTCGTCGTCGTTGGAAACGCGGGTCGGGCGCTCTGGCCACGCTTCCAGGCCGCCCCCGAGGCGAGGCAGCGCCGGAACCCCCTCGATCACTACACCGAGCGCGTGCTGCGCCAGGTCGCCGCGTCCAGCGATCTTCCGGCCCGCTTCGCGCTCTACATGGAACGGCGAGACTCGCAGTACCTGCCGCTCGTCGCGCTCGCGGCGCGCGCCGGCTTCGGTGCACCGGGTCGCGTCGGCGTGCTGCTGCACCCGGAGTACGGACCGTGGGTGTCGATCCGCGGGGTTCTCTACCTGGACTTCGAGGTCCCGTTTCGCGAGCCCGCGGCGTTCGATCCCTGCACCGGGTGTCCGGCGCCGTGCGCGAGCACCTGCCACGGCCGCGTCATCGGGGACGGGGCCTTCGACTACGCCCGCTGCTTCCGGACCAAGATCACGCACCGCGCCTGCCGCACCGCCTGCGATGCTCGCAGCGCCTGCGTGCTGGGGCCGGAGCACGCGTTCACCAAGGAGCAGATCGAGCACCACTCGCGCATCCGCTGGCGCCCGGCCGCGGTCCAGCACGCCGCGCGCGTTCTGCTGCGCCTCTAGCCGGCGAATGGCTCGACGGGGACGCCCGTCTGCCGCACGAGCTCCGCGAACGCCTGCTGGAGCTTCTCGGTCACCGGACCGGGAGCGTCACCCCCGACCGGGCGGCCGTCGAGCGAACGAACCGGGACGATGCCGACTCCGGTCCCGGTCAGGAACACCTCGTCCGCGCCGAACAGGTCGACGCGCCCGAGGCTTCGCTCGCGAGCGACCAGCCCGAGCGCGCGGGCCAGCTCCAGGACCGACGCACGCGTGATCCCCTCGAGCGCGCCGTCGGTGGGCGGCGGGGTGCGCAGCTCGCCCCTGTACACCACGAACACGTTGGCGACCGCCGCCTCCGCGACCTGTCCCGCCGCGTTGAGGATCAGCGCCTCGTCCGCGCCGCAGCGGCGAGCCTCGAGCTTGGCCATGACGCTCGAAAGGTAGTTCAAGCTCTTCACGCGCGGGTCGAGCACGTCCGGGGCAGACCGACGCACACTCACGGTATGCAGCGCGAGACCGCGGCGCCGAACCTCGGGCGGGTAGATCGCGACTTCATCCACGATGCAGATGACGCGGGGCCGCGCACAGCTCGAGGGATCGACGCCGAGCTCTCCCTCTCCGCGCGTCACCAGGAGCCGGATGTAGGCGTCGGGCCTCCCGAACGCACGAACCGTGTCGATCACGATCCCGCGCACGGCGCCGAGTCCCCCCGGAATCTCCAGCGCGATGGACCGGGCCGACGTCGCGAGACGCGCCAGGTGATCGTCGAGCCGGAAGATTCGACCGGCGAAGCTGCGGATTCCCTCGAAGACCCCGTCGCCGTAGAGCAGGCCGTGGTCGGTGACGGGGACGCGGGCCTCCGACCCATCCACGATGCTCGAGTCGATGAAGACCTTCATGCGTGCTCCATTGGGACTTCGCCCGCGAGCCGGGCGCCGATCCGCTCCGCGGCCCCGCAGACCCGACGCACGAAGGCGCTCTCGGGATCGACCTGGATGCGGCCGCTCGGTCCGGCGATCGCGACTGCGCCGACGAGATCGCCATCGAGCAGAATCGGCGACGCGACGCCCGTGAGGCCCGTGATCCACTCGTCCCGATTGCTGGCCCAGCCTCGCGCGCGGACCTCGGCCAGCGGATGCGACAGCGAGGCCGCGGCGCCGGGGCCTCCCGCGAGGCGCTCGGGCGCGAGCGCGAGGTAGAGCTTGCCCACCGCAGTTTCGGCGGCGGGAACCTGCTCGCCCACCCGCGGCGACGCCCGGAGAAAGCTGCTCCCCTCCTCCTTGTCGAGCACCAGCAGCCGGCCGCCGCGCGCGCCGGCCAGAAAGATCGTCTCTCCGCCCGCCGCGGCCTCCGCCTCGAGAACGGGTCGCGCTGCCGCCAGCAGGGGCTCGCTGGAGAGGACCCCCAGGCCCAGGGCCACCAGGGCGATCCCGGGCCGGTAGCGCCCGGAGGCGTCGCGATCGACGAGCCGCCTTCCGCGCAACGCGGCCAGCAGGCGGTGGGCGGTCGACTTGGGAAGCCCGAGCGCCCGCCCGATCTCCGAGACCCCGCAAGCGCGCCGGATATCGTGCAAATGCAACAGCACATCCACCGCCTTCTCGACCGTCCCAGCCCCTTGCCCCGCTTCTTGTTCCATTATATGAGACATAGACCCACCATTCGGAACAATAATATCCCCAACGGTTGTCGGTGACAAGGCCGCAGGCCACTACCGGGCGGCGGCTTCAGCACACGGCGGGCCCGGACCACCGATCCCCCCATGACCCGCAAGCGCCGCGGTAGCGGCGCGCGCAGCGAGGCAGAGCCGAGCGAAGCCCGGCAAGGCGAGCTCTGCTCGCCGTTAGGCCGGGAAGACTCGCTCTTCGGCCCTCATCTCCAGCACGATCGCCGCACGCGTGAGGCCCTCCTCCGCGCCGGCACCGAGCCCCTCGCCGGCCACCGGATCGTAGGCCTCCCGGAAGCCGTGCTGCTCGATGCACTCCTCGAGCTGGGTGCGCGCGACGCGCGCATCGGGAACTCGCTGCGCTCGGGACAGCGCCAGGTGAGCCCAGTAGTGCGTCTCCGGCAGGGCCACGTTGCCGCGCCACGGGATCTCGTAGCTGGGTGCGACGCGGTGGTCGGGGGTGACCGGGTTGAACGAGATCCCCCGCGCCGCCCAGAGCGGCGATGCACTCGCCCGGAGGTGACGGTCGATGGCGCGCTTCGCGGTTCCCTCTTCGAGCAGCTTGCGCGACGCGGCGGGAACGATGCCACCGGCAGTCACCGCGCGCAGCGCCTCCTCGCGACGGCGGTCGTAGCCGACGTAGATCAGCTCCTCTTCGCACCAGAGCCGTTCACCGATCGCATCGGCGATCATCTGGGCTCGGATCTTGAGCTTGTTCTCGTGGCGCGAGTCGCCGAGCTGGCCCCAGGCCGCCGCCACTTCCTCGAGCGCGACCAGGAACCAGCCGCAGAAGACGGGATCCTCGACCACGAACGGATGCCCGGCGCGCAGTGCACGCGCGGGATCGAACTCACAGGCCGCGGCGGAGCGGCCGATCGAGGCGAGGTCATCGAGCCACTCCTCGAGCTCGTCCGCGTCGACCAGCGGATCGTAGAGCGGGGTTCCGCAGGTCGCCGACTCGAGCGGGTGCAGGATCACCGGGAGGCTCGTGTCGGGAGGCAGTCGCTCCGACCAGATCGCGTCGAGCTCGTCCGTGGCGCAGGTCAGAAGCTCGCTGGCCCCGTCACCGATCTGTGTCGCGACGCGCACCGCGGCGAAGGCCGCGAGGGGAGGCTCGATGAGCCGGGAGCAGCCGTGCTCTCCGACCACGGCGGCGAGCGACGGGCTCGGCGTCGCCCCGTCGAGGAGGCGTTCGCGAGAGACCAGCCCGCTCTCGAGACGGTTCGCGCGGTACAGGGTCTCGAGCTCGCGACGGGCAAGCTCGGGCTCGATGTGGCGCAGCGCCAGCGCGTGGTGTGCGCTTGCCCAGGAGCTCAGGACGTTCGCCACTTCCGGGGAGGAGACGTGGAAGAGGCCGCCGAAGTTCTCTCGGCGATGACTCTCGAACAGCCGACGGCAGCTCGCGGCCAGATCCATCGTTGCCCCTCCCGGTCTCAGAGCGATTGAAACCCCGAGGATGCTGCGACCGTCGGTGCGGCCGCCCGCCCGGTGAATAGGCGGGTCCTCGGGGTCCGGTGGTGCCTGGGACGCAGGCCGTCCCACCGTTGACAACGGGTGAGTAGCCTAAATCGCCACCACCTCACTCATCACCGTCTTAGGACTTTCCACCAGACCACCTCCTTTCCGCGGCGCGTCGAACATCGCGGGACCCAGTTCCCGCTCCGGGATCCGCCCGCCCGTCTGACGGATTAGTCCCCGGACCGGCCTTCGGGGGCCTGGTGAGGGCCCCGGCCGGAAGCTGATGTGGCGCTGAGACTATCCGGAAGGCCAGGGCACGGCAACAGCGGTAATACACCGGGGGGCGAGTACCTCGCAGGGCCCTCTGCTAGGCTCTCGCGCATGAAGAGCCGCTGGTCCGACACCGGGGCGCAGGAGTGCATCGAACTCTATCGGACGGCGGGAGAGGACGTCGCCCTCCGCGTCTACACCTCGAGACTGATCGGCGAAGAGCCCGACCTCGTGCTTCACGGCGGTGGGAACACGTCGGTCAAGTCGCGCGCCCGGGACCTGTTCGGCGAGGAGATCGAGGTGCTCCACGTGAAGGGGAGCGGTCGCGACCTGGCGTCGATCGACCCCGACGGCCTGCCGGCTCTGCGGCTGTCGGAGCTGTTGCGACTCCGTCAGCTCGACTCCCTCGACGACGAAACCATGGCGGCCGAGCTTCGCCGAAGCCTGCTCGAGCCTGCGCGCGCACCGAGCCCGTCACTCGAGCTGCTGCTTCACGCCTTCCTGCCGCACCGGTTCATCGATCACTCGCACGCCGACAGCATCCTGGCGCTCTCGAATCAGCCGGACGGCGAGGAGCGCGTGCGCTCGCTGTACGCTGGACGCGTCGGCTGGGTTCCCTACGTCATGCCCGGCTTCGCCCTGGCCAAGGCCGCAGCCGAGGCGCACGAGCGCTCGCCCGACGTCGAGGGCCTGGTGCTCTCGAAGCACGGCCTCGTCACCTTCGGCGACGCGGCGCGCGCGAGCTACGAGCGACACATCGAGCTCGTGGACCGCGCGGAGCAGCTCATCCAGGAGCAGGTAGAGGGGCGACGGCCGCTCGACGCGCGACCCGTGATCGCCATGCGCTCCGCCGCCGAGCTGGCTCCCATGGTGCGCGGTGCGCTCGCCGCGCCGACCGGCGACCCCGACCGGCCCTGGAAGCGCTGGATCCTCGAGCACCGCAGCTCCGACGAGATCCTGCACTTCGCGGCCGCCGACCTCGCCGGGGCGCTCTGCGCGGCGCCGCCGATCACGCCCGATCACGCGATCCGAACCAAGGGCCCGTACCTGTTCGTCGGGAATCCTCCCTATGCGGACGACGCCTCGCTCCACGCCGTGCTGCGCCAGGAGGTCGAGCTGTACCGGCACGCCTACCGCGAGTACTTCGATCGCAACGCGAAGCGGAAGCAGGCCGACTGCGCGGCGCTCGACGGCACGCCGCGCGTGGTCGTGCTCCCCGGCGTGGGGCTCTTCGCCGTCGGCGAGACGCGCAGCGACGCGCGCATCGCGGCAGACATCGCGGAGCACACGGTCCGCACCCAGATCCGAGCCTCGATGATCGGCCACTACGAGGGGATCAGCGAGGCGGAGCTCTTCGACATGGAGTACTGGCCGCTGGAGCGAGCCAAGCTCGGGAGCCGTGAAGCGGCGCCGCTCGCGGGACAGGTCGCGCTCGTTACCGGAGGCGGGGGGGCGATCGCCGAGGGGATCGCGCGTCGCCTGCTCGAAGCGGGCGCGCACCTGGCTCTGGCCGACGTGGACGGCGATCGGCTCGACGCCGTGCTCGAGCGACTCGACAGCGACCGCTGCGAGGCCCTCGAGGCCGACGTCACCGAGGAGGTCGACATCCGGAACGCGTTCGAGGAGACCGCAGCGCGCTTCGGCGGCGTCGACCTGGTGGTCGCGAACGCCGGGATCGCCGCGGCCGGCTCGCTCGAGGAGATCGATCCCGACGCGCTCCGTCACGCCATCGACGTAAACGCGGTCGGCGTGTTTCACACCCTGGCCGAGGCCCTGCGGCAGTTCCGCAGGCAGGACACCGGCGGCAACATCGTGGTGCTCTCGAGCAAGAACGTGTTCGCGCCGGGCAAGGACTTCGGGGCGTACAGCGCCTCGAAGGCAGCCGCGCACCAGCTCGGACGCATTGCGGCGCTCGAAGCGGCCGAGCTCGGAGTTCGAGTCAACATGATCAACGCGGACGCGATCTTCGGCGACCCGAGCAACCGCTCCGGTCTCTGGGACAAGGTGGGTCCGGAGCGCGCGCGGGCGCGCGGGATCGATCCCTCAGAGCTCGAGACGTTCTACCGCGGACGAAACCTGCTCCGCTCGCGCGTGACGGCGGATCACGTCGGGAACGCGGTGGTCTTCTTCGCGAGCCAGGCCACGCCCACCACCGGCGCATCGCTCCCGGTCGACGGCGGCCTGCCCGACGCCTTTCCCCGCTGACCCATCGGCTGCGCTGCTGCGCGCTGCGGGGATCTCCCATCAGATCCCGGACACTGCGGCGGCTGCGGCGCAGCGGCGCATCCAGCCTCCCCGGACGCGTGACGCGCCTGACCGCGGGCTGCGCCTGGTGGGGCGGGGAGGCGCTCCGATCGGCTCCGCGACGCGCGCGATCCGGAGGAGTCCGATAGCATCCCTCGGGCCGTGCTGAACGGGATCTTCATCGCGCTCATCGTCGGCGCCGTCCTGACCGCCGCCTTTGGCGGCACGATGGACGCGGTCACGAAGGACGGAATCATCGGCGGTGCTCGCACCGCGGTGATGGACGTCGCGCTGCCGCTGATCGGGCAGATGGCGCTCTGGCTCGGCTTCATGCGCGTGCTCCGAGACGCCGGCGTGATGCGCTCGATCGCGCGCGGTCTCGCCCCGATCATGACCCGGCTGTTTCCCGACGTGCCCGCGGAGCACCCCGCCATGGGGGCGATGATCATGAACATGGCGGCGAACATCCTGGGACTCGGGAACGCCGCAACCCCGTTCGGGCTCAAGGCCATGGCCGAGCTGAACCGCCTGAACCAGCACCCCGGCGTCGCGACCAACGCCATGGTGCTCTTCCTCGCCATCAACACTTCGGGCGTGGCGGTCCTGCCGCTCGGCGTGATCGCGATCCGCGCGAGCCTGGGTGCGGAGAATGCCGGCGGAATCGTGATCCCGAGCGTTCTCGCGACCCTCTGCTCGACGCTGGTCGCGATCGCTGCGGTGAAGTGGCTGCAGCGCCGCCGCGGCTTCGCGATCGAGCGCTACGCGAACTCCGAGGACCCGGCTCCCGACGCAGGTGACTCGATCTCGGCCGGAATTTCCAGCGAGCCGGATCTCGACGAGCCGGAGCCGCCGCCCGCATCGGGCTGGAGGCTCGCACTGATGCTGGGCGCCTTCGCGCTCGTACTGGTCGGAGGGGCGAGGTACTTCGTCTCCAACGCGCCGATCGACGGCGGGTTCGAGACCGTAAAGCAGATGCTCTCGGGCTGGCTCCTCCCGACACTGCTCCTCGCGATCGCCATGTTCGGCTTCAGCCGCCGCGTCAAGGTCTACGAGTCGGTCGTGAAGGGTGCGCGAGAGGGATTCGAGATCGTGCTCATGATCATCCCGTTCCTCGTGGCGATCCTCGTCGCGATCGCGATGTTCCGCGCGTCGGGCCTGATGGACCTGCTGATCGCCGGGGTCGCCCCGCTGACGAGCCTGATCGGCTTCCCCGCCGAGGCGCTCCCGATGGCGCTGATCCGCCCGCTCTCGGGAAGCGGTGCGATCGGCGTCATGACCGAGACCATGGTCACCTACGGCCCGGACTCGTTCGTCGGGTACCTGGTCTCGGTGATGAACGGGAGCACGGAGACGACCTTCTACGTGCTCGCCATCTACCTCGGAAGCGTACAGGTGCGGGCCGCGCGGCACGCCGTGGCCGCCTGCCTGCTGGCCGATCTCACCGGAGTCGCCGCGGCGACGCTCTGGAGCAGGATCTTCTTCTAGGTGGGGCGCGGCCGGAAACACGCGCGACCCCACCCTCGAACCCCCCAGCTATGGAAGCCACCGGTTCAAAGCGCTAGAGAGTTTCCGTGCGAAATCCTCGGATCTGGCTACTGACACTGGCGTTCGCGCTCGCGATTCCCGGGCTCGCCCGGGGAGACTACGTCCGGGACGAGCTCCGGATCAACATGCGCACGGGCCCGGGGGTTCAGTATCGGATCCTCAAGGCGCTGGCATCGGGCGACAAGGTGTCGCGCCTGGACGCCAGCGGCGACTGGGTCCAGGTGCGGACCCCCGAGGGGCTCGAGGGATGGGTGCCGGGCGGCTACCTGAGCCCGGAGCCGCCGGCGAGTCTCGCCCTTCCGGTCGCGCGATCCAAGCTCTCGCGCGCGGAGTCCACGATCGGCGAGCTCGAGCAGCGGCTGGAGGCTCAGGCGGAGTCCATCACCGAGCTGGGGACGCTGCGCGGCCAGGTCGAGGAGCTCGGCACGGAGAATCTGCGTCTCTCGGTCTCGACGCGCTGGAAGGACTACCTGGCCGGAGCGGGCTTGGTCGCCGTCGGCGTCCTCATCGGCCTCGCCATTCCGCGGGGCGGAGCGCGCAGCCGGAAGATCAAGCTCTAGCTTCGCATGGCGGATCGCGGCTCGGACGATCTCAGGTCGCGCGTCGAGCGCGCTCTCGAGCTGCTCGAACGCCTGCTGCTTCGATCGCTCCCCTCCGACATCCCGGACGAGCTCGACGGGATCTGGGGCTTCCGCTGGCGCGATGGCGCGCTCGAGCCGATCGAGCACGTCGACCTCTACCCGCTCTCGGGCCTCCTCGGAGTCGAGCGCTCGGTGGAGCGGCTGCTCCGGAACCTCGAGGCATTCACCGAGGGGCGCCCCGCCCTCGACGCGCTGCTCTACGGAGAGCGGGGAACCGGCAAGTCGTCGGCGGTGCGCGGAGCGCTCCGCGAGCTGGGCCCGGGCGGCCTGCGGCTGGTCGAGGTGCTCCGCGAGGACCTGATGGATCTTCCCCGCCTGTTCGCGGTGCTGCGGCACGAGCCGGGTCGCTACGTGCTCTTCTGCGACGACCTGTCGTTCGAGGAGGGCGACGCATCCTTCAAGGAGCTGAAGTCGGTGCTCGACGGCGGAGTCGAAGCCCGGCCCGAGAACGTGCTCGTCGTCGCTACCTCGAACCGGCGCCACCTGATTCCGGAGCACATGTCCGAGAACCTGGCCGCCACACACGGCCCGGGTGGTGAGCTCCACGCGGCGGAGGCGACCGAGGAGAAGCTCTCGCTCTCGGATCGCTTCGGGCTGCTGCTCCCCTTCTTCGCCTTCGACCAGCCGACCTTTCTCTCGATCGTCGACTACCACGCGCATGAGATCAAGCTGGCCGGAAGGCTCCCCGCCGAGGAGCTTCACGCGCGCGCGCTCCGGTTCGCACTGGACCGGTCGTCGCGGAGCGGACGAACGGCGCGGCAGGCTTGCATCACCATCCTCCAGGAGCTCGAGCGGTGACACCGGAGAGCTCGACCGCGACGCTGCTCGTGTCGTGCCCGGACCGCAAAGGGCTGGTTGCGGCGCTGGCAAAGCTGCTGGCCGAGCACGGCGCGAACATCCTTCAGGCGCAGCAGCACACCGATGCGCGCGAGGGAACGTTCTTCCAGCGCATTCACTTCGAGACGGCCGAGCTCGACATCGCGCGAGACGAGCTCGAGGCGCTACTTCGGATCGAGTGCGGCCGCTACGACATGGACTGGCAGATCTTGTACGGAGATCCCCTGAAGCGAGTCGCCATCTTCGTGTCCAAGTTCGAGCACTGTCTGTACGACCTGCTCCTGCGCCACCGGCTGCGGGAGCTTCGCTGCGAGATCCCGCTGGTGATCTCCAACCACCCCGGCCTCGAGCCGGTCGCTGCGCAGTTTGGCATTCCGTACCGCGTCTTCCCGATCACGAAGGAGACGAAGCGCGCCCAGGAGGCCGAGGAGATCGCGTTCCTGAAGAGCGAGCGGATCGATCTGATCGTGCTCGCCCGCTACATGCAGATCCTGTCCGACACCTTCGTCCGCGAGTTCCCCGAACGCATCATCAACATCCATCACAGCTTCCTGCCCGCCTTCATGGGAGCGCGCCCCTACCACCAGGCGTACGAGCGGGGGGTCAAGCTGATCGGGGCGACCGCCCACTACGCGACTCCGGACCTCGACGAGGGCCCGATCATCGCCCAGGACGTGGTCCCGACCTCGCACCGAGACACGATCCCGGACCTGGTACGCAAGGGCCGGGACGTCGAGCGCACCGCGCTCGCCCAGGCCGTTCGCTGCCACCTGGAGGATCGAATCCTGGTCCAGGGCCAACGCACCATCGTTTTCTAGATAGAATGGGGCCAGGTGAGGCGCGCGCTATGTCGCGCGCCGGCCGGTGCGAGGGTCCTCGCACCGGTGGCAGCTTGGAGGACTCCGATGGCCCTACCCGACTTCCTGGCTCTTCACGCGCTGTCCAACCCGGACAAGCCGGCGGCGATCGAGGATCGACCCGATAGACCGGTCGTCACGTGGACCTACGGCGAGCTGAACCGACAGGCGAACCGGGTCGCGAACATGATGCTCGGGCTCGGGGTGCAGCCGCGCGACAAGGTCGTCTGGTGCGGCATGAACTCGCTCCCCGTCGCGACCCTGGGCCACGCGGCCCAGAAGATCAAGGCGACGGCGGTTCCGCTGAACTACCGGCTCTCGCCCGACGAGGCGACCTACGTGGTCGACAACTCCGATGCGGTTCTGGTCTACGCGGACGCCGAGTATGCGTCTCTCTTCGCCAAGATCCGCGGGAACATCCCCAAGGTACGTAACGTCGTGATCTTCGACGGCGCCCCGGGTCCCGACATGCTCGACGGCGACGCGCTAGTTGCCGAGGCCAGCGACGCCGCGCCCGAGATCGAGTCCGAGGTCGACGCAGCGACGATGATCTACACCTCGGGTACGACCGGAAATCCGAAGGGCGCGGTGCGGACCGGCACGGGTGATCCCGAGCAGCTTGCAGCGTTGCTCGGAGAGATCGGGTACGCGCCGGACGACATCTACCTGACGACGGGGCCGCTCTACCACTCGGGACCGGGTGGGTTCATGGCCATCGCCTTCATCCTGGGCAACACCTGCGTCATCCAGCGGAAGTTCGACCCCGAGGACTGGCTGCGGCTGGTCGAGAAGTACAGGGTCACGAGCACCTTCTCGGCGCCGACGCCGATCCGGATGATCTGCAGCCTCGACGCCGCGGTGAAGTCCAAGTACGACTCGAGCTCGCTGCGCATCATGATCGCGAACGCCGCGCCGTGGTCCTTCGCGCTCAAGCAAGCCTACCTGGCCGACTTCCCCCAGGATTCGCTCTGGGAGATCTACGGCTCGACGGAGCTGGGCGTGAACTCCCTGCTCGCGCCCGCGGATCAGCTCCGCAAGCCGGGCTCCTGCGGGCGGGCCGCGCCCGGCGTCGAGCTTCGGCTGTTCGACGAGGACGGCAATGTCGTGGCCGAGCCCGAGGTCCCGGGCGAGCTGTTCATCCGCAGCAAGAGCTCGTTCGACACGTACTACAAGGCGGAGGACCAGTTCGAGAACAGCCGGCGCGGCGACTATCACAGCGTCGGGGACGTCGCCTACTTTGACGAAGAGGGCTACTTCTACATCTGCGACCGCAAGGGGGACATGATCATCTCGGGTGGGATGAACATCTATCCCGCCGAGATCGAGGCTGCACTCGAGCAGCACCCGAGGATCTTCGACGTCGCAGTGTTCGGGATTCCCGACGAGCAGTGGGGCGAGAAGGTGCACGCCACCATCGTCGTCCAGCCGGGGGAGTCCCTCTCGGAGGAGCAGGTCGTCGAGTTCGCGCGCGAGCATCTCGCGGGCTACCGACTTCCGCGCTCGATCGAGTTCGCGGCAGAGATCCCGCGCACGGGCTCCGGGAAGATCCTGAAGCGCCAGCTCCGCGAGCCCTTCTGGAAGGACCGCGGGAGCCGGGTGATCTGAAACGAACGGGGAGCCCGCGCGCACGCGGGCTCCCCGTAGTTCCTTCGGACGAGGGCGAGCTCAGAAGTCGCCCATGCCCTCCATTCCGCCCATTCCACCCATGCCGCCCATACCACCCATGCCGCCCGGCGGCATCCCGGGCCCGCCGCCCTGCTCTTCCCGCTCCGTCACGGCCGCTTCGGTGGTGAGCATCAGCCCCGCGACGCTACCCGCATTCTGGAGGGCAACGCGGACCACCTTGGCCGGGTCGAGGACACCCGCTTTGATCATGTCGGTGTACTCGTCCCGGGCGGCGTCGTAGCCGAAGTCGCCGCTCTTCTCGCGAATCCGGCTGAGTACGACCGGGCCGTCCATTCCCGCGTTCCGGGCGATCTGTGACAGGGGCGCGGAGATGGCCTGGCGCACGATTTCCACGCCGAGCCCCTGGTCCCCTTCCAGCTTGACGTCGTCGAGCGCCTTCGCGGCCCGCAGCAGCGCGACGCCGCCGCCCGCGACGATTCCCTCTTCGACGGCCGCGCTGGTCGCGTGCATCGCGTCCTCGACGCGAGCCTTCTTCTCCTTCAGCTCGGCCTCGGTCGCCGCGCCGACGCGGATCACGGCCACGCCGCCCGCGAGCTTGGCGAGCCGCTCCTGGAGCTTCTCCCGGTCGTAGTCCGAGGTGGTCTCCTCGATCTGCGCCCGGATCTGCGCACAGCGCCCCTCGATGTCGGACTTCTTGCCGGCACCGTCGATGAGCGTGGTGTTGTCGCGATCGATGACGACGCGCTTGGCTCGGCCGAGATCGTTGAGTGTGACGCTCTCGAGCTTGACGCCGAGATCCTCGCTGATCGCCTTGCCACCCGTCAGCATGGCGATGTCGTCGAGCATGGCCTTGCGGCGGTCCCCGAAGCCGGGAGCCTTGACCGCTGCCACGTTCAGCGTGCCACGGATCTTGTTCACGACCAGCGTCGCCAGCGCCTCGCCCTCGAGGTCCTCTGCGATGATGAGCAGAGGCTTGCCCCCGCGCGCGACCGCCTCGAGCAGCGGAACCAGGTCCCGCATGTTCGAAACCTTCTTCTCGTGAATCAGGATGTAGACGTCCTCCAGCGAGACCTCCATCCGCTCGGCGTCGGTCACGAAGTAGGGCGAGAGGAACCCGCGGTCGAACTGCATGCCCTCGACCACGTCGAGCTCGGTCTGCATTCCCTTCGCCTCTTCGACGGTGATCACGCCCTCTTTGCCGACCTGCTCCATCGCCTCGGCGATCATCTCGCCGATCGACTCGTCGCCATTCGACGAGATCGTGCCGACGTTCGCGATCTCTTCCCGGCCGCGAACCGGACGGGCGTTCTTTCCGAGCTGCTCGACGATGGCCGCAATCGACTTGTCGATACCCCGCTTCAGGTCCATCGGGTTGGCACCCGCGGCGACGAGCCGCAGGCCCGCGCTGTAGATCGCCTGGGCCAGAACGGTCGCCGTCGTGGTCCCGTCACCGGCGACGTCCGACGTCTTGGAGGCGACCTCCTTGACCATCTGCGCGCCGAGGTTCTCGAACTTGTCGTCGACCTCGATCGCCTTGGCCACGGTGACGCCGTCCTTGGTCGAGGTGGGCGCACCCCAGCTCTTCTCGATCAGCACGTTCCGGCCGCGCGGCCCCAGGGTCACCTTCACGGCGTTCGCCAGCTTGTCCACACCGGCCCGGATCTTTCCCCAGGCCGCCTCCTCGAACAGGATTTCCTTCGCTGCCATGGCTTCGCTACTCCAGGATTGCGAGGACGTCGTCCTCGGTGATGATCAGGTGGTCCTCGCCGTCCAGGCTCACGTCCGAACCCGCGTACTTCGAGAACAGCACGCGGTCGCCCTTCTGGACCTCCATGGCAATCAGGTTGCCCGAGTCGTCGCGGCGCCCGGCGCCCGCGTGGACGACCCGCCCTTGGCTCGGCTTCTCCTTGGCGGAATCCGGAATGATGATGCCGCCGGCGGTCTTGTCGTCCTCGTCCAGCCGCTTGACGATCAGGCGGTTGTGGAGCGGTCGAATCTTGCTCACGGTTTTCCCCTCCGTTCCACTCCAGCTCCGGTGCCCGGGGGGCCTGGGCGGAGTTGTTCAAGGCTGTCGCTAGCGTTTCGGAGAGGGGGAACCTAGGATCGGCCTGAAGGCTGTCAAGTCGGGCGCTAGAACAGGCTCCGGCCCACCACCTTGAGCTCGAGGATCGGCTTCACGCCCTCGAAGATGGGGAGCACCAGGGCGTCGACCACGTAGCGGCTGATCGGGTACTCCTCCGCGTAGCCCCAGCCGCCGTGCAGCAGCTGGCCCTCCTGGCTCACCGAAACCGCCACGTCACAGGCGAGCAGCTTGGCCATGGCCGCGTAGGGCGCAGCGGCACGCTCGTCCTCGTCCATGGCGGCGGCCGCGGCGTAGGTGAGCGCGCGGGCGGCGGCCAGATCCGTGGCCATGAGCCCGAGCTTGTACTGGGTGAGCTGGAACTCGGAGAGCGGCGTCCCGAACTGGACCCGGTCGACCACGTAGCGCGCGCTCTCCTCGAGCGCCGCCTGAGCCAGGCCGCAGGCGCGACCCCCGGTCTGGAGCCGCCCGGCCGCAAAGCCCCCCATCTGGAGCTGGAAGCCGCGGCCGAGCCCCTTCTCTCCGCCGACCAGGTTGGCCGCGGGAACGAAGTAGCGCTCGAAGTTGAGCGTGAACGAGTGCATGCCGCGATAGCCCGGAGTCGCGTCCGCCTTGCCGTCCAGGCGTCCGCCACCCGGCTGGACGCACTCGAAGGCATGTCCGAGGTGGCGCTCCTTGGGCACGATGAAGAGCGAGAGGCCGCGCGGACCGGAGGCGGGATCGGGATCGGTCCGAAGCAGCACGGCGAGGATGTCGGCCCGCCCGGCGAAGGTGCACCAGGCCTTGGGACCGTTGATCACCCAGCCCTCGACGCCGTCGACCGTCGCCCGCTCGGCGCGACACTTGACGCTGGCGACGTCGCTCCCGACGTCCGGCTCGGTGACGCTGATCCCGACCATGAGCTCGCCGCTCGCGATCCTGGGCAGCCATTCAGCCTGCTGCGCCTCGGTGCCTCCCGCCAGGAGCGCCTTGGTGAGGATCTCCGGGCGCGTGATCAGGGAGCCGGCGGCGCCCAGCGAGGCGCGAGACAGCTCCTCGGTCGTGATCACCATGGCGACGTTGCCCATCTCGCTGCCGCCGTATGCCTCCGGCACCGAGAGCCCGAAGTACCCGAGCTCGCTCATCTTCTCGATGAACTCCTCGGGCACGAGCGCGTCTTCGCGATGGATCCGCTCCGCCGACGGCCGGAGCTCGGTCTCGGCGAACTCGCGCACCGCGTCGCGCGTGAGCTCGTAGACCTCGTCCAGCGGGCAGTCGTTGCGCCCGCGCTGGGCGGCGGTCTCCCGGCCGATCGCGCGGACCCGGTCCTCGCGCAGGGCTTCGCGGATGAAGTCCTCCACCTCGGGACCGGGCAGGTCGCTCGGGTCGAGCCCGTGCTCGTCCGGGTGATTGAGGACCAGGTCGCGCACCTGGGCGGCAACCCCTCCGGCGAAGACCGCGGCGGGCTCGTGGAAGGAGGGGCCGGCCTGGCTCGCGTATGCAAGCAGGTCGCGGGCCGCGCGCAGCTTGGTCGCGAGATCCGCGATCCGCTGCACCGCGACCTGCTGCGCATCGATGTCGCGGCCCGCCGCGTGGCCGATCGCGCGCTTCACGGTCGCGTCCGCCTGCTCGAGGGCCCGCTCTACTACCTCGGGGGGAATCGGGCTCGTGTCGCTCATGGCGGCCTTTCCTACCAGGTTTTGTCGGAACGCGCGAGCCGCGCAGATTTTTCCGACCCCGCAACGATTGCGCGGTCGATGCCGCCTCTGGGGCCTGTAGCGGCCTCCCGGCGCACCTCGCGCCAGGCATAGAGCTTGCTCCTCCCCCTGCTCGGGAGGCGGAGCATGCAGAGAGTGCGTACATCAAACCAAGGATTCACCCTGCTCGAGATCGTGATCGTCGTGGCGATCATCGGCTTCATGACGGCGCTCGCCGTTCCGAAGTTCCTGGCCTACCAGCAGCGCCAGGACGCGCGCACGATGGTCCGACGGGTCTCCAGCGTGATCTCGAACGCTCGCTCGGAAGCGATTCGAAGAGGCAACAACCAGTTCGTGCTGCTCGACTTCCCGGCCAACGGCGTGATTCGGGTGGTGGACGACGCGAACAACGACTGGGCGGTGTCGGTCGGCGAGACCACCCGCGACATCAGCCTCACCTCCGGCCTGTCCGCCGAGATCAGCCGCTGGAGCGTGGTCCCGAGTCCGCCCGCGGCGAGCGCGGTTCCGGAGGACGGTGTCGTCATGCCGGCCAGCGGAACGTCCTTTCCGATCGATGCCGCGAGCACCTCTCCAGGTGTCGGCTTCACGCCGCGCGGCTTTCCGGTCTCTCTGCCCACGACGATCGGCGGCTCCTCCGGGCCGCTCGGCTCGGGCGCGGGGAGCTACTACGTCACAGACAACGACACGCTCGTCTACGCGGCCACCTTGCTGCCGCTCGGGGGCACCCGAGTGCGCGGCTACCGGGCCGTCACGAACGACTGGTTCTAGGGGGTCTGCCATGTGGCGCGTCCGCAAGTCCAACGAGTCTGGTGAGTCCGGCTTCTCGCTGCTCGAGGTGATCGTCGCGATGGGCATCCTCTCCGCAGGGCTGCTCGCCATCGCGACGGCGCAGCTCTCGGCGCTCAAGCTGGCCCGCCAGTCCCGCTACCTGACCAGCTCGATGAACCTGGCCCAGGATCAGATGGAGCTGTTCCAGATGTCTCAGACGGCGGCCCTCCCGGCCGACGGCACCTACAACGATCCCCTCAACCCGCTCGACCCGGATCCGCTCGATCCGGACGTGTCGACCTACAACCGGCGCTGGACGATCGCGCGGAACACACCCGCCTTCGGCGTCACGACGGTCGTGGTCTCGGTGGATTGGCTGGACGCCAACGGGAACGTCCGGACGACCCAGCTCGAGAGCATGAGGGGCATGTGATGCGGCTGATCGAGCGCCACGAGGGCGTCACACTGATCGAGCTGATGGTCGCGGTCGTGATCCTGGCCGTGCTCTCCGCCCAGCTGTTCCTGGTCTTCCACACCCAGAAGGAGACCTACATCGCCAACGAGCGGGCGCTGGATGCTCAGGAGGACGCGCGCCTCGTTGCTGACCTGGTCGCGGCCGACGCGCACATGGCCGGCTACATGCTGCCGAAGAATGCCGGCGTCGCCAGCATCGACGGCGGAACCGGGGGGGCGGACGACCTCTGCGTGAGCGACTGGACGGCGATCAACGACGCGGTGCTGCCGACCGCGGCCGACCACTTCAACCGGGCGCGGGTGCTGTCGCTCACCAACAACACCGTGACGCTCCAGTCGTTGGCCCAGCTGAACGTCGACAACGACGGGGCGAATCCGGTCGACTTCCTGGCTCCGGTCGGCGGGACGCCCGGTGGCGGCATCATCCTCTCCAACGGAATCGCGAGCCACTGCGCCCAGATCACGGGGATCTCGGGCACCACGATCACGTTCGACACGGTGACCCCCAACTCGGGTCCGCCGGCGGCGGGCGGGGTCCGCGCGAGCTTTCTCGCGAACCCCGGGGCGGTTCGCGCGGTCCCGGCGGTGATCTACCGCATCACCGGAGCGCTCGGGATGACGCGAAACGGCATGCTGATCTCGGCCGAGATCGAGGACCTGCAGGTCGAGTTCGGCGTCGACGCGAACGACGACGCCGCGCTCACGGGCGCGGAGTTCCCCATCCACGTCCTTCCCGGGAACCTCGTCAACCAGGTCCGCGCGATCCGGATCAGCGTCATCGCGCGCGCTCCCCAGGGCGAGCCCAGCTACCAGGGACCGGACCGACTCCGGCCGGCCACGGCCAACCGCGTGTCCGGAGCCGTTGACACCTTCCTGCGGCGCCGATTCGTGACCAGCGTGCTGCCGCGGAACATGCTCTAGGAGGCCGCTCGATGTCGCTGAACGCGCATATCCGAACACCAGGGGCCTCGCGGCACATGCGGGACGAGTCCGGGATGGCGCTCATGATCGCCCTCCTGCTCCTCATCGTCATGAGCGCGATCGCGATCTCGGCCGTCGAGCACTCCGGCGAGGACTCGGCGGTCTCGGGGCGGCTGCGGCGCGCAACGAAGATGTTCCACGCGGCGGACGGAGGGATCCAGATTGCGGTCGGGCGCGTCAACCAGCCGTCGCCCGACACGAGCCCGTTCACGTTCACGACGACCGACGGCACCACGCTTCGAACGGGTGCGCGGTCCGACACGACCCCCCAGCCGCTCGTGGTGCTGGGATCGGGTCCCCCGCCCGACGGCTTCTGCGTCGGCGTGGGTGCTGCTTGCTACCGGAGGGATCTCTACCGGGCCCAGGTCTCGGCCCTCGCCGGCGACGGCGCGGCGTCCGAGCTCGAGGCGCAGTTCGGCGTCCTGGTTCCCGGAACAGGAGGTTACTGATGAAGGCCAAGGCGCTCGCTTCACTGCTCACTTTGCTCATCGCGATTGCACTGCCCGCGGGGCGCGCGGGTGGAGACGCCGGCGACCTCGACCTTCTCGCCACCACCGTGCCGCCCAACGTGATGATCCTGCTCGACAGCTCCGGCTCGATGGGCGACGTCCCGTCG
>CAZLBF010000355.1:0-7881 GCA_964557495.1 uncultured Myxococcales bacterium
CTCCTCGCGCACCTCGCGTCGGGCCGCCGCGCGGACGTCCTCACCCGGCTCGACGTGGCCGCCCGGCAGGCTCCACTGGCCCGGGAAGCGGTCCTTGGTGGCGGGATAGCGCAGCAGCAACACGCGCTCGCCGCAGCGGAGCAGCGTGAGCGTGACGGGAATCGCGGAGGTGCGCGCTTGCACGCTCGCCATTCTAGGAGGCGACCCGGGACTTGGGAGCGGGCTGGCCCCAAGGAGGGCGACTCTCGAGTCGCCCTACGCGCGCGCAGGCGAGCTCAGCTCGCCGATAACGCGCTAAGACGGGTAGGAGTCGGCCCAAGACGGAGTCTTGGGTCAGACTCCTAGTCCGAGCTGCGCCGCCGCCGGGCGGACTCGCGGAAGCGGTCCCACGGGGGATTGGGGCGGAACTGCTCGACCAGGAAGTCGATGAAGGCGCGCACCTTGGGCGCCAGGTTCTGATTTCGCGGGTAGACCGCGTAGACCTTCTGGTTCGACTCGACCCGATCCTCGAGCACGGCCACGAGTCGCCCCTCGGAGATGTCGGGCCCCACCAGGAACGTCGGCATGTAGGCCACGCCGAGTCCGTCCAGGGCGGCCTGCCGCAGCGACTCGCCGTGGTTGACCGAGAAGTTCCCGTGCACGCGCACCGTCTCGCGGTCGCTGAAGCGCCAGAGCCGCGGAGTCTGGAGGTTGCTGTAGAGCAGGCAGTTGTGGCTCCGGAGGTCCTCCGGCGCCTTCGGCTGCCCGCGCCGGGCGAAGTACTCCGGAGAGGCGCACACGATGTGGTGGCTCGGGACCAGCCTGCGCGCGATCAGCGTCGAGTCGGCGAGGGCCGCGATCCGGATCGCGACGTCGAAGCCCTCGCGAACGATGTTGGAGAGCTCGTCGTCCAGGCGCAGGTCGATCGTGATCTCGGGATAGCGGTCGAGGAACTGGCCGACGAGCGGCGCGATGTAGCGCCGGCCGAACGTCACCGGCGTCGAGATGCGCAGCAGCCCGCGCGCCGCCCCCTGCATGCTCGCGACGGCGCGCTCGGCTTCCTCCGCCTCGCCCGCGATCCGGGCACAGCGCGTGTAGAACTCGTTGCCTACCTCGGTCAGGTGCATGCGTCGCGTCGTGCGGTTGAGCAGCTGAGCGCCGAGGCGCGCCTCGAGGCTCGCGATCTGCTTGCTCACGGCGGCCCGCGTCTGGCCTAGCGCCTTGGCCGCTGCGGAGAAGCTTCCCGCCTCGACCACCTTGGCGAACAGGATCATCTGGGCGACGTGCTGCATCGATGACCAATTGTCAACTGAACGGAATCAGAGTGATGCTTGATGGGATGATTGTCAATCGACATCGGGAGCGCTTAGACTCGGCGCGTGCTCAGATCCGAGCTTCTCGAACGAATTCGCAAGGCAGTCGACGCCGAGCCGCTCGGGCGCGAGGCGGCGGTCGCGATCGCGACCGAGATCGAGCGCGAGCCCACCGGCCTGCTCGAGCCGCTGCTCGAGGCGGGCCGCGAGCTCGGGATCCGGGGTCACGGCCACTCGGTGACCGTCTCGCTCAACGTGTTCATCCCGCTCACCAACCTGTGCCGCAACCGCTGCGCCTACTGCACCTTCGCAAAGGGCATCCAATCCGAGGAGGCGCACACCTACCTGCTCGACGAGGTCCGCGCGACCAGCGAGGCGGGGCGCAGGTGCGGCTGCAAGGAGGTGCTGTTCTGTCTGGGTGACAAGCCCGAGATCGCCTACCGCGGCCATCGGGCCTGGCTCGCAGAGCGGGGCTACGCCTCGACGCCGGAGTACCTGGTCGACGCCTGCCGCGTCGCGTTCGAGGCGGGGATGCTTCCGCACAGCAATGCCGGCATCATGACGCGCGAGCAGCTGGCCGCGCTGCGGCGCTGGAACGCGAGCATGGGCCTGATGCTCGAGAGCGTGTCGCCGCGCCTGCGCCGACGCGGCGAGGCGCACTACTGGGCGCCCGACAAGGACCCCGAGGTTCGCATCCGCATGACGCGCGAGGCGGGCGAGCTGCGGATTCCGTTCACGAGCGGGATCCTGATCGGGATCGGCGAGACGCCCGAGGAGCGCATCGACACGCTCTTCGAGATCGCGAGCCTGCACTCCTCCTACGGCCACATCCAGGAGGTCATCGTCCAGAACTTCCACCCCAAGTCGGGGACGCCGATGGCCAGCTGGCCGGTACCTTCCGACGAGGTGATGGCGGCCACCGTGGCCCTGGCGCGGCTCATCCTCGGTCCGACGATGAACGTGCAGGCGCCGCCCAACCTCTCGCCGACCGCGCTCGAGCTGCTGATCCGCTCCGGCATCAACGACTGGGGCGGCGTGTCGCCCGTCACGATCGACTTCGTCAATCCCGAGGCGCCCTGGCCCGAGCTCGAGGAGCTTCGCCGGCGCACCGAAGCGGCCGGCTTTCAGCTGCGCGAGCGCCTCTGCGTCTACCCGAGCTACATCGCGGACCACCCGGAGTTCTTCGATCCCGAGATGTTGAGCGCCGTCCGCGCGCTCTGCGACGACGAGGGCTATCCGAAGTACGGCCCTCTCGCATGAAGGAGCCCCCGATGTCTGTCGACCGATCTCTCGTCGTGGCCAGCGCGCCCGTGCGGAGCATTCTGGAGAGCGCGCTCGAAGGGCGCGAGCTGTCGCCCCGCGACGCCGAGACGCTGCTCTGCGCCAAGGGGAGCGACTTCCACGCGCTGTGCGCCGTCGCGGATCGCGCCCGCTCCGACGACGTCGGCGAAGAGGTCTCCTACGTCGTCTGCCGCAACATCAACTTCACCAACATCTGCTACGTCGGCTGCTCGTTCTGCGGCTTCGCGCGCCACAAGCACGACGAGGACGCCTACGACCGCGGGCTCGACGACATCGTAGAGCGCGCACGCGAGGCGTGGCAGCTCGGCGCGTCCGAGGTCTGCATCCAGGGCGGGATCCATCCCAAGAAGGACGGCTTCTGGTATCGAGACATCGCCGAGGCGCTCACGGCCGAGCTTCCCGACCTGCACATCCACGCCTTCTCGCCCGAGGAGATCCACTTTGGACACGAGAAGTCGGGCGGGATGAGCCTCCGGGACTACCTGACCATGCTCCGGGAGGCGGGGCTCGGGACGATCCCCGGCACCGCGGCCGAGATCCTCAGCGACGACGTCCGCATGGCCCTGGCACCCCGGAAGCTCATGACGAAGCGCTGGATCGAGATCGTGACCACGGCGCACGAGGTCGGGCTCCGCTCCAGCTCCACGCTCATGTACGGCCACATCGAGGAGGAGCACCACATCGCGTCCCACCTCGAGATCCTGCGAGACATCCAGAAGCGAACCGGTGGCTTCACGGAGTTTGTTCCGCTCGGGTTCATCCACCAGCAGACGCGCCTGTACAAGGAGCAGAGCGGGCGCGCAGGTCCGTCCGCGCTCGAGGACCTGCGGATCCTGGCGGTGGCGCGCCTGTTCCTGCGCCCCTGGATCAAGAACGTACAGATCTCGTGGGTCAAGATGGGTCCGAAGCTGGGCCAGATGGGTCTGATGTCGGGGGCGAACGACTTCGGCGGCACGCTGATGGAGGAGTCGATCAGCCAGGCGGCCGGCTCGGAGCACGGCGACCACATCGAGGTCGAGGAGATCCAGCGCTACATCCACGAGATCGGCCGGATTCCCTACGAGCGCACCACCACCTACGAGCGCCGTGCGGGCGCGGCCGCACCGGTCGAGCTGCCCGCGCGCAGCGCTCGCATCGCGGGAGCCCAGACCGGATACTAGGGGCGGAATGCGGCGCGTACTGGTCACCGGAGGGCTCGGGTTCATCGGGTCCAACTTCGTGCGCATGCTGCTCGCCGAGGAGCCGGACGCCGAGGTCGTCAACCTGGACCTGATGACCTACGCGGGGAACCCGCGGAACCTGGAGGATCTGGCCGACTCGCCCCGCTACCGCTTCGTGCGCGGGGACATTCGCGACGCGGAGCGGGTCGCCGAGCTGGTCGCGGACCGGGACTGGATCGTGAACTTCGCGGCCGAGACTCACGTGGACCGCTCCACCAAGGAGCCGGGCACCTTCATCCAAACGAACGTCTACGGCACCTACGTGCTGCTCGACGCGGTCCGGCACGCGGATCGCGCGGTCCGCTTCCTCCAGGTGGGCACCGACGAGGTCTACGGCTCCCTCGAGAGCGGCTTCGCGGACGAGGGCAGCCTGCTGGCCCCGTCGAGCCCCTACTCCGCGGCGAAGGCGGCGGCGGACCTGCAGGCGCTGGCCTTCTACGAGACGTTCGGCCTGGACGTGGTCGTTTCGCGCTGCACGAACAACTACGGCCCCTATCAGTACCCGGAGAAGGTGGTTCCGCTGTTCATCACCAATGCGCTCGAGGACCAGCCGGTCCCCCTCTACGACGGGGGCACCCAGATCCGCGACTGGCTCTGGGTCGACGATCACTGCGCCGCGCTGCTGCTGCTGCTGCGCGAGGGGCGGTCGGGCGAGATCTACAACGTGGGGGCCAACCAGGATCCAGAGATCCCCAACGGAGAGCTGACCCGCATGATCCTGGCCGCCCTAGGCAAGCCCGAGAGCCTGATCGAGCCGGTCTCGGGGCTCCGGCCCGGTCACGACCAGCGCTACGCGGTCGACTGCTCCAGGCTGCGCGCGCTCGGCTGGGCGCCCTCGCTCGACCTGGCGGAGGGCGTCGAGCGCACGGTCAGCTGGTACCGCGAGCGTCGCGACTGGTGGGAGCCGCTCAAGTCCGGCGAGTACCTCGAGTACTACCGGCAGCACTACCAGCGGGACTGATGCGCGCGGCGAGCGTCTCGAGCTCGTAGCGCAGCTGAGGACGCTCCAGGATGCGCTTCTCGACCGCGTCGATGGAGTACATCACGCTCGAGTGGTCGCGCGAGAGCTGGCGTCCGATCTCCTTCAGCGAGGCCTCGGAGTAGCGCCGGCACAGATACATCGCGATCTGGCGCGGTCGCACGATGCGCTGCTTCCTCGAGCGGCCACCGAGCTCCTCGCGGCTCACGCCGTAGGCGTTGCAGACGAGATCGATGATCTCGTCGAGCGTGTGCCTGCCGTCGCCGAAGCCGACGGCGTGGAGCGCCTCCTCGACGAGATCGCAGGTGACGGGCTGTCGCATCAGCGAAGCCCGCGCGGCCACCTGATTCAGCCCGGCGACGAGGTCGCGGACGCTCCGTACCGGGCGCCGGGCCAGGATGTCCAGGCAATCCTCCGGGACTCGCACGCCGCCGCCGGCCGCCTTGCTGCGCAGGATCTGCAGCCGGGTCTCGAACTCGGGCGGGCGAATGAAGGCGACCAGCCCCTGGCACAGTCGCGAGCGGAGGCCGGGATCGAGGCCGGAGAGCTCGCTCGGCGAGCGATCCGAGCTCAGCACCACGGTCTTTCCCCGTGCGAGCAGATGATCGAGCGTGTGGAAGAGCTCGAACTGGGTGGCGCGGCGTCCCTCCAGGAAGTGGATGTCCTCCAGGATCAAGACGTTCGCCGCGGTCCGATAGCGCTGGCGCACGCGCTCCATCTCTCCCTGGCGGATCGCCTGCGTGACCTCGGACGTGAACTCCTCGCTCGACCGGTAGAGCACGCCGCTTCCCAGGCTGCTCCGCACGGAGTCGCAGAGGTGCGTCTTGCCGACTCCCGTCGGTCCGACGACCACGAAGGGAGAGAGCCTGCCCGCCCGGCCGCGTGCGATCGAGACGGCGGCCTCGTGGGCCAGGGCGTTGCCCGGACCGACGACGAAGTCCGCGAAGCGGTCGGTGGGGCGTTCCGACGGCTCGCCGGCGGGCCGTCGAGCCGATGTCGCGCGCTCCGGGAGCAGAGCGCGCTCCGGCTCATTCTGGCCCGCCTCGCGGCGCTCGTCGACGCGGTAGTCGATCTCTCGCACCTCGGGTGCCACATCGGCGATAACGCGGCCGTAGCGCGCGCGCACCCAGTCGCGAGTGAAGCGGTTCGGGCAGCTGAGCACGAGCGTCTGCCCGTCCAGCGATCCAGCGACCGACCGGAACCACGTCTCACATGCGGACTCACCAATCCGCAGACGTACGGCCTCCCGTACGCTATCCCACCCCCCGGATATCGTCATTTGGGTCCGTCTAGCCTGTCTCAGGCTCTATGTGGAGAAATTCGGCTTCGAGCGGCCGACTTTCCCACGCCCTCCTAGGGTGGGCAATGTGCATCCTGAGGGAGTCCGTTTTCGCTTTCCCGACCGTGCCTTCGCGTTCTCCCTCGCGCGAGTGGATTTCCCGTCGATGGCGGAGCGTTCCGGAATCGATCGGCTTTTCGTTCCAGAGCTGGACTTCTCCGCTTCCTGTTCACTCGCAGTGCACAGCCGGGTGCACAGCGAAGCGGCACAGAGCTGTGTCTAGCGATCGCCCGACAGCTCGAAATTGCATCGAATTTCGCAAAATTCCGTGAAGTTTCGTTCACTGCTCCCGGCGTCTCCGCGGGCTGCTTCCGACCCCCCGCGGCGACGGGCGACCTCGTAGTTATACTCGCCATCGCCCCCGGAGCCGGAGCTTGACGCGAGCCGAACGCGAGGAACAGGAGCGGGTGCTACACAGGCTCCGACGCCACGGGGCGCTGATCGCCGCGCGCTTTCAGCTGCGACCCGTCGCGATCGAGGCGGAGCGTCCGAACGTCAAGCGACGCTACGGGGTCTGCTATGCAGATGGCACGATCCGGATCCGGCTCCGGCACGCGCGCACCGACCGCCTCCTCAAGTACTCGAGCCTGATCGACACGCTGTGCCACGAGCTCGCGCACCTGCGCCACTTCAACCACGGCCTGCGGTTCCAGGCCTTCTACCGGAGCGTCCTCGGACACGCGCGCGACACCGGGATCTATCGCCCCGATCCGCGGCGGCGCGCCTCGCGCCCGGCGCTCGAGACTGCCTCGCGCGCGGAGCCTCGCTCCCGCGAGCCCGCTCCGGCCCTTCCGGTGCAGCTGGAGCTCTTCTAACGGGGCGGGTCGGGCGGAGCCCGATCAGGGGGTCTGCTGGTCGAACTCCTCGAGAGTGTTCGGACCCTCGATCACCTCGGCCTTGATGGAGGCGATCGCGATGGCCTAGTCGAGCACCTGGGAGACGAGTTCGGAGACGGTGAGCTCGTCGAATTCGGACATAGCGTCCTCGAGCGCCGACTCCTCCAGTGTAAGCTTGATGTTGAGCGTGATATCGATGGACATCGGAACTTGGTCTCCTGCGGCTCGGGGCCTCGTCGCTGAAGGCCCGGAGTGTAACGAAGGCGGCCCTGAGCACAACCGGTTTGAGACGAAAAACCCTTGAAACCTAACGGTTTTTTCGATTGGTCGAACCGGCCGGAAGTGCCCGATTTAGGCTCACTTCTGGCTCTGGAGCGGGCTTCGAGCGGGTTCGCGAGTGCCCCGGGGGCGCTTTTTCAGGTGTCGCTCCCGCCCAGCAGCTCCGCTCCGTGACGCACTGCGGCCATGGCCGCCCGGGCGTCTCCGAGCCACGGGAGCCGCGCCGCGCCCAGGCATCGACGCAGCATCTCGACCCCGGCATACCCGCGGGCGACCTCTATCTCTGCCCGCGTGCCGCCGCCCGCTCGGTAGCCCTCGAGCAGCGCCCGAAGACAGTCACGGGCGCTGGAGCTCTCCGAGCGCAGCACCGCGTGAAGCTCCACGTGTGCCCGAGCCACACCGAGATCGAAGGCCGGGTCTCCCAGGTGGGCGATCTCCGCATCGAGCAGGCGGGGTCGGACTCCCTGCAGCAGGACGTTCGTCCCCTGGACGTCCGCGTGCACCAGGGAGTCCGCCCCCGCCTGCTCGATGCGAGATCGCCCACTTGGGAGACCCGGCCTTCGATCTCGGTGTGGCTCGGGCACACGTGGAGCTTCACGCGGTGCTGCGCTCGGAGAGCTCCAGCGCCCGTGAC
>CAZLBF010000356.1:0-6386 GCA_964557495.1 uncultured Myxococcales bacterium
CCGGCGCCGCGTTCCCGCGCGCGCAGAGCTCGCCGAGGCGGGCCTGGTCGCCGCGATGGCCGCGCAGTTCGACCGGCGCGCCGCCGCGAAGCTCTTGAGGGCTCTGCCGAGCGGGTGGCGCAACACCCCGATGCCCCCCGAAGAGGTGAGCTTCCAGAGCGGGGACGAGGAGCTCACGGTCGAGTACCAGTCCCGGCGCGACGGGAGCTTCTGGGCGAGGATCGACGGCGTCGAGCACCGGGTGCGCGTCCACTCGCGCGAGCGCGACCGCATCGGCCTCGAGATCGACGGGCGACGCATCGGGGCCGCGGTCGTCGCGGATGGCGCTCGCAGGCTGGTCCACGGACCGGGCGGAGACCTAGAGCTCGTCGAGCTCGATCGCTTCCCGGTGAGCGGGGGCGACGCGGTGGCCGGTGGACTCGTCGCCCCGATGCCGGGTAAGGTGCTCTCGACCCACGTCGCGGTCGGCGACCAGGTCGAAGCCGGACAGCTTCTGATCGTGCTCGAGGCGATGAAGATGGAGCATCGGATCACCGCCCCGGTGGCAGGTACGGTCACCGAGCTGCGCGTCGGGGAGGACGATCAGGTCGCGAACGGCGAGCTGATGGTCGTGCTGTCCGAGGACGGTGCGACGTGAGCGACACAGAAGCGAGGAGCCCATGATGGCCAGCCAGGAGAACACGCTCTACGAGGTCCGCGATGGCGCGGCCTGGATCACGCTGAATCGCCCGGAGGCGCGCAACGCCCTCTCGTCCGGCCTCGTGACGGAGCTGTACGACCATCTCGTAGCGGCGAACGCGGACGACGCGGTGCGCTGCATCGTGCTGACGGGAAACGGCAAGGCCTTCTGTGCCGGCGCCGATCTCAAGAACCCACCGGGACAGGCGAGCGCCGACGGGAGAGCCGTGCCGATCTCCGACGTGCTCACCCAGATCTGGGACGGCGCCAAGCCGGTCATCGCGGCGATCAACGGCGCCGCGTTCGCGGGTGGACTCGGCCTGGTCGCTGCCTCCGACATCGTGATCACCTCCGAAGCGGCTGCGTTCAGCTTCAGCGAAGTTCGCATCGGCGTGATCCCCGCGGTCATCTCGGTGGTCTGCCTGCGCAAGCTCGGCCCGCATCACGGCATGCGCCTCTTCCTGACCGGCGAACGCTTCGACGGCAGTCAGGCCGTCGTCTACGGCCTGGCGCACAAGGCCGTGCCGCCGGATCAGCTCGCCGCCGCGGTGCAGGCGGAGATCGACGCGATCAACCTCGGGGGCCCGAACGCCGTCGTCGAATGCAAGAAGCTGGTGCGCGCAGTCCCCGAGCGATCGCTGCAAGAGGGCTTCGAGCTGACCGGGGAGTGGAGTCTCCGGATGTTCCAATCCGAGGAGGCCGCCGAAGGCATGGCGTCCTTCCGCGAGAAGCGCAAGCCGCGCTGGGTGAACGAGTAGGGGAAAGCTCATGAGTGACGTCCTGAGAATTGCGAACTGCAGTGGGTTCTACGGCGATCGTCTGAGCGCGGCGCGCGAGATGGTCGAGGGCGGGCCGATCGACGTCCTGACCGGCGACTACCTGGCCGAGCTGACGATGATGATCCTGCTCAAGGACAAGCTGAAGCGGGCCGAGCTCGGCTACGCGCGGACCTTCCTGCGCCAACTCCAGGAGGTCGCGAAGGCCTGCAGCGAGCGCGACATCAAGATCGTCGTCAACGCGGGAGGGCTCAACCCGGCCGGACTGGCTCACGCCGCCGAGCGCGTGTACCGCGAGGCCGGCGTCGAGGCGTCGGTCGCCTACATCGAGGGCGACGACCTGATGCCCCGCCTGCAGGATCTCCAGGACCAGGGCGAGGCCCTCGCGCATCTCGAGAAGGGGATTCCGCTGTCCGATCTGCAGCACGAAGTCCTGAGCGCGAACGCCTACCTGGGCGGCTTCGGCATCGTCGAGGCGCTGAAGCGCGGGGCCGATCTCGTGATCTGCCCGCGCGTGACCGACGCGGCCGTGGTCGTCGGGCCGGCCGCCTGGAAGTTCGGCTGGGCGCGCGATGACTGGGACAAGCTGGCCGCCTCCGTCGTGGCGGGCCACATCATCGAGTGCGGCACGCAGTGCACGGGCGGGAACTACTCCTTCTTCCAGGAGATCCCGTCCATCAAGCGCCCCGGCTTCCCGATCGCCGAGATGCATGCCGACGGCTCCTTCGTGATCACCAAGCACGAGGGAACCGACGGCCAGGTTTCGGTCGGAACGGTCACGGCCCAGCTCCTGTACGAGATCGGGAGCACGCAGTATGCGAATCCGGACGTGATCGCCCGCTTCGACACGATCCGGCTCGAGCAGGAGGGCCCCGACCGCGTGCGCGTGAGCGGCATCCGCGGAGAGCCGGCACCCCCGACGACCAAGGTCTGCATCAACTACCTGGGCGGACACAAGAACGCCCTTACCTTCATGATCCCCGGCCTGGACATCGAGGACAAGGCGCGGGTCGCCGAGGAGAGCTTCTGGGGCTACGTCGGCGGGCGCGATCAGTTCGAGGAGACCGAGGTCCGCATGCGCCGCGGCGGATACGCGGAGGACGAGGAGGCCTTTGCGCTCATGACGATCGCGGCTCGCGACCCGGACGAGGGGAAGCTGAGCCGCACCTTCTGGAACGCCGCCGTCGAGATGGGGCTGGCCAACTACCCGGGCTTCCACATGGCCAGCTCGAGCCGCACCGCTCTGGCCATCACCGTCTACTGGCCCGCGCTCGTGTCGTCGGACAAGATTGACGAACGCGTGTTGATCGGGAAGGAGGTGGTCTCGATCCCGCCGCCCCCGAGGCCCGACTCCTTCGATCCCATCCCCGCAGCGAAGCCTCCGGCCGGCGAGGTCCCGTCGGGGCCGACCCGAAGCGCTCCGCTCGGAGCCGTGCTCGGCGCGCGCTCCGGCGACAAGGGCGGCAACGCCAACGTCGGCTTCTGGGCGCTCATGCCCGAGGCCTACCTGTGGATGGCGGACTTCCTGACACCCGAGCGCATCCGCGAGATGTACCCCGAGGCGCGCGACCTGCGCGTCGAGCGCTTCGAGCTTCCCAACATGCTGTCGGTGAACTTCGTGATTCACGGGCTGCTCGGGGAAGGCGTATCGGCGTCCCTGCGCACCGATCCACAGGCCAAGATGCTCGGAGAGGAGCTGCGCGGCATCCGCGTCCCCATCCCGGAGTCGCTGCTCGACCGCGCGCGCTAGAAGACTCGACGACCACCGTCCGGGAGCGGCGTCGCGCTCCGAGCTGCGGCGCCCGGAGCGAAACACAGGAGACAGAGTGATGTTGAAGGAAGCCATGGACCTGCGCGAGGAGGGCACCGAGCTGTACGCCCTGCTCCAGAAGCTCGAGGATCGCGATTGGGAGCGCGCCACGCCCTTCAAGAGCTGGAAGATCAGCGACGTGATCGCTCATCTCCACATCTCGGATTGGTTCGCGGTGCTCTCGCTGAAGACCCCCGATGAGTTCACGAAGCAGGCGGGCGTCATGGGCGAGCACATCCAGAAGGGTGGCGACATGGCGAGCTTCACGCGAGAGAAGTTCGGGCCGCTGAAGCCCGTCGAGCTGCAGCAGCGCTGGCACGACTACTTCATGGAGATGTGTGACCTGCTCGGGGAGGCGGACCCGAAGCGCCGCCTGATTTGGTTCGGCCCGGACATGGGCGTCCGCATGTTCACGACGGCCCGGCAGATGGAGACCTGGGCCCATGCGCAGGACCTCTACGACCTGCTGCAGATCAAGCGGACCTATACGGATCGGCTCAAGAACGTCGCCGTGATCGGAGTCAAGACGTTCGGCTGGACCTTCGTGAACCGGGGTCTCGAGGTCCCCGGCGACGTTCCGTTCGTGCGGCTGACCGCACCGTCGGGGGCCACCTGGGAGTGGAACGAGCCGAACGAAAGCAATCGGGTGGAAGGTCTCGCCACGGAGTTCTGCCACGTCGTCACGCAGGGACGGAACGTGGCGGACACCCAGCTCCAGGTCGTCGGCGAGACCGCCACACGATGGATGGAGATCGCCCAGTGCTTCGCGGGAGGCCCCGTCGACCCCCCGAAGCCCGGCGAAAGAACCTGGAAGTGACGGCTCGAACGAAGCGCTAGAAGCTCGACCGGAGCACGCGACCGCTACGGAAGGAAGACCATGCAGCTCGAGTACGGCCCACGCTACGAGGAATTCCGACAGGAGGTCCGCACCTTCCTCGAGAAGAACCTGGACAGGGCGGCCCGAGGACCCCTGCTCGGCAGCGGCTCGGAGGTGTCGGCCTGGCTGGATCTCCTGATCGAGAACGGCTACTGGGGCCGGACCATCCCCAAGGAGTACGGGGGCTATGGCGGCGAGCCCGATCTGCTCGAGACGATCGTGATGGACGAGGAGTTCACCCGATCCGGAATCGAGCGCGGATTCAACGCCCAGGGCCCGTCGATGCTGGTGCCGACGTTGCTCGAGCACGGCTCGGAGGAGCAGAAGCGCAAGTGGATCGCCCCGACGCTGCGTGCGGAGGTGATCTGGTGCCAGGGGTACTCCGAGCCGAACGCCGGCAGCGATCTCGCCAGCCTTCAGACCTCGGCGAGGGAAGACGGAGACGACTTCCTCATCACCGGATCGAAGATCTGGACGAGTACGGCGGAGAAGGCCCACATGTGCTTCATCCTCGTCCGCACCGAGCCGGACGCTCCCAAGCACTCGGGCATCAGCTACATGCTGCTCGACATGAAGCTGCCGGGCATCGAGATCCGTCCCCTGATCACGATGCCGGGCAAGCGCAGCTACAACTCCTTCAATCAGGTCTTCTTCACCGACGTGCGCGTTCCGCAGACCAACGTCGTCGGCAATCGCGGTGAGGGCTGGAAGATCGCGAATACGACGCTCAAGCACGAGCGCAACACGCTGAACTCCAATACCCCGCTCACGCTCGACAAGCTCCGCAAGCTCATGGAGGAGGAGACGAGCAACGGAGTTGCGGCCATGCAGAACCCGGTGTTCCGCGATCGCTACCTGAAGCTCCAGGCGCGGATGCTCAGCATGAAGTACCACGCGATGCGGCTGACGACCTGCGTGCTGCGCAAGGAGTCGCCGGCCGTCGCGGGACTGGTCGTCAAGCTCCAAAACTGCCAGCTGAACTTCGACATCGCGTCGCTCGCCATCGACGTGATGGGCGAGCTCGGAGGCCTCTTCGACCAGTCGAAGTACGAGCGGGACAGCGGATACTGGCAGATGCACCAGATGTTTTCGCTCGGCCTGATCATCGGAGGCGGCACGGCACAGATCCAGAAGAACATCATCTCGGAGCGCGGGCTCGGCATGCCCCGCGAGCCGAAGCCAGCGAGGGCCTAGCCATGGATTTCGGACTCTCGGAGGATCAGCAGCTTCTCTACGACACGGTTCGCAGCTTCCTCGCCGAACGAGTCCCGATTGCGCGGGTGCGCGAGCTCGAGGAGCGGGACTCCCCGAACGACCGCGAGGTCTGGCAGGGGCTCGCAGAGCTCGGCGTGGCCGGGATCCTGGTTCCCGAGAAGCAGGGTGGGAGTGACCTCTCGCTGCTCGACGCTGCGCTGGTCTCCCAGGCCCTGGGCCACGCGGCGACGCCCAGTCCGTTCCTGAGCACGAGCGTGATGGCGGTGCTCGCGCTGCGTGAGCTCGACGCCGGATCGCAGGCCGACACCTGGCTCGGCGGGATCGCGGGCGGCGAGCTCTGGTTCGGAGTGGCCGCGACCGAGCTCTTCTCGATCCGCGAAGGTGCCGGCATCTCCCTCGACGGTGAGAAACTTCGCGGCAAGGCCATGCTGGCCCTGGACTGCGTGGGCGCGGACTACATCCTGGTCCCGGTCGGCGGGGATCGGCTGGCCGTGATCCGGGGAGACGCGCCCGGGCTCGAGACCCATCCGCTGAGGACCATCGACAAGTCGCGCTCCGTGGCCGAGCTGGTGCTCGACGGCACGCCGACCGAGGACGTCTTCGACGGCGCCGGAGCCGCGATCGAGCGCATGCTCGACGCGGGTCGCGCCGTGCTCGCGGCGGACACCCTCGGAGCCTGCGAGACGATGATCGAGCAGTCCGTGGCCTACTCGCTGGAGCGCAAGCAGTTCGATCGCGCGATCGGCTCGTTCCAGGCCGTCAAGCACATGTGCGCGGAGATGATCGCCGAGCTGGAGCCGGCGCGATCCCTGCTCTGGTACGCGGCATACAGCTTCGATGCCGCGCCCGAGGAGTTCCCCGAGATGGCCGCCCACATCCAGGCACACAGCGCGGAGATCGGACGCGAGATCGCGAGCGTGGCCACGCAGGTGCACGGCGGCGTCGGCTGGACGGACGAGCAGAACCTGCACGTCTGGTACAAGCGCATCGGCGTGGCGCGCCACCTCCTCGGAGGACCGGAGCTGCTCCG
>CAZLBF010000357.1:0-24233 GCA_964557495.1 uncultured Myxococcales bacterium
GAAGAGGAGAGCTTCGGCATCCGCGTGCGACTGAAGGGTGTGACCGGCTTTGCCGCCACCAACGACCGCGCGCCCGGCTCGCTCGACGAGGCCGCCGACGCCGCGCTCGCACTCGCGCGCGTGTCGCCGGCCGATCCGCACGACGAGCTGACCGCGCCGAGCGAGCCCCTCCGCGTCGAAGGCATCTACGACCCGGCCGTCGCCGAGGTGGGCGTGGACTCGGTCGCGCAGAGGGCGGGCGAGCTCGCGGAGCGCGTGCGCGCGCTCGACACCCGCGCCCGGATCGACTCCGGCTGGATCTCGCTCGCCCGCCAGACCTCGGCCCTCGCGAGCTCGACGGGGATCGAGGTCACGGAGGAGAGCAGCGAGGCGCAGGCGCTGCTCATGGGCATGGCCGTCGACGGCGACGCGGTGGGAAGCCTCGACTACGAGCTGATCGAGGTCTGTTCCCTGCGCGAGCTGGAGGCCGAGCTCGCGGACCTCCCGAAGCGCTTCGTCTCCAAGGTGGTCGCGTGCCTCGACGCGCAACCGGGGCGCAGCTTTGCCGGTACGCTGGTGCTCTCGCCGGAGGCGGTCGCGGAGTTCCTGCTACCCGCACTGGTCGGGTCGCTCTCTGCTCAGGCCGTGCGGACCGGGAAGAGCCGCTTCAAGGAGCGTCTCGGCGAGCCGGTGGCGAGCGAGGTGTTCACGCTGATCGACGACGGAGCCGTTCCGGGGCAGCCCGGCTCGCGAAGCTTCGATCGCGAGGGGATCGCGCCGGCCAGACTTCCGCTGATCGAGCGCGGCGAGCTGCGCTCCTTTCTCTACAACATGCGCGAGGCGCGCGTCGCCGGGCGCGCGGATTCCACCGGACACGCCGCGGGAGGCCCGACGACTCCGCCCGGGATCGGTCCGTCGAACCTGCTGGTCGAGGCGGGAGACATCGACGAGACGAAGCTGCTCGCAGAGGTCGAGCGCGGCATTCTGCTCAACCGCTTCTCGGGCAACTCGGATCCGGTCTCGGGCGACTTCTCCGGCGTGGCGAAGGGGAGCTTCCTGCTCGAGCGGGGCAGACCCCCGGCGGCGATCCAGGAGACCTTGATCTCGGGGAACCTCTTCGACCTGCTCCACGACATCTCGGGCGTTTCTCGCCAGCGTCGCTGGATCGCGGGGAGCGTGCATACACCGACGATCCGGGTCGAGGGCGTCTCGGTCACGGCGGGCTGACACGCCGACCGCGCGTCGGCGCAAGCGCGCTCGGAGCGCGAGAGCCGGAATTCATCCGGCCATCGTTGCCCGGTCTCCACTACGCAGTTAACTTCAAGCGCTGATGCCGGAACTCGACCCACACCAGATCGCGCGCTACAAGCGGCACCTGCATCTCGCCGAGGTGGGTGTCGAGGGTCAGCGGAAGCTGCTCGATTCGCGAGTGCTGTTGATCGGCGCCGGGGGTCTCGGAAGTCCAGCCGCGCTCTATCTCGCGGCGGCTGGCGTCGGTACGCTCGGCCTCGTCGACTTCGATCGCGTCGACGCCTCGAACCTGCAGCGACAGGTGCTCTTCGCGACCGCGGACGTCGGTCGTCCCAAGCTGGAGGTCGCCGCGGAACGCCTCCGCGCCCTCAACCCCGGGGTCGCGATCGAGACGTACGACGAGAAGCTCGAGGCGAGCAACGCGCAGGAGATCCTCGGCGGCTTCGACGTCGTCATCGATGGCACCGACACCTTCCCGAGTCGCTACCTGAGCAACGACGTCTGCGTCTGGCTCGGGATTCCGCTGGTGTACGGCAGCATCATGCGCTTCGAGGGCCAGGTGAGCGTTTTCGATCCGAAGAGCGGAGCGCCCTGCTATCGCTGCCTGTTCGCCGAGCCTCCGCCTCCCGAGCTCGCTCCCAACTGCGCCGAGGCGGGCGTGCTCGGCGTGCTGCCGGGCGTGATCGGCACGCTGCAGGCGACCGAGGCGCTCAAGCTCCTGCTGGGCTGCGGTGCGCCGCTGCGCGGCCGCCTGCTGGTGTACGACGCGCTGGAGATGGAGTTCCGTGAGTTCAGGATTCCGCGGGACCCGGAGTGCGCGGTCTGCGGCGACTCGCCCAGCATCACCGAGCCGATCGACTACCAGGCGTTCTGCGCGGCGGCAGCGACCGAGCAGCCGTCGACCGTGCCCGAGATCGATCCCGTCGAGCTCCGAGCGCGCCTCGACGCGGGCGAAGACCTGCTCCTGATCGACGTTCGCGAGCCCTTCGAGCGCGAGCTGGCCGCCATCGAGATGGCGCGGCTGGTTCCGCTCGGAGAGCTGTCCGAACGGCTCGCGGAGCTCGAAACGTATCGCGATCGACCGATCGTCGTTCACTGTCACCACGGCGGCCGAAGCCGCTCGGCCTGCGAGCTCCTGCTCTCCGAGGGGTTCGGAAAGGTCGAGAACCTGGCGACGGGAATCGACGGCTGGTCACTCCAGGTGGATCCCAGTGTGGCTCGCTACTAGAGGGAGGGCGAATCGATGAGCATGCTTCAGTGCGTCGTAATGCGCGGACTTCCAAAGGAGCTCGAAGAGCAGGTGAACAAGTTCCTCGCAACGACACCCTGCACGATCGAGCACGTGCTACAGAGCGAATCGGGCGATCACCTCAGCCTGACCATCTTCTACACGCCCGACGCGCAGCTCGACGTCCAAGAGGACGACTGAGCTCGCGAAACTCCCCCCTTGTGTGCCAGGTCGTCAAGCTCTGACGGCAGGAGCCCGATCTACCGGGCAGGGTGACTTCGCCACGACCGACCGAGGCTTCGGGCCTCCAGCTGCCTGACGAGGAGGTGCGCTCAGCCCTCCCGATCCAGCCGCGTGAGGATCTCGAGCTCGCAGGGCTCACGTCGGTGATCGACGAGCTCGGCGCGCGGCTGAGGGAGGCAGGGGCGCTCGGCCTCATCGTCGTCGATGCGTCGCCGTTCTCTGAGATCGAGCGCCTCTACGGAACGGAGCCGTTTCGGGGCGCGCTGCACGGGCTCGCCGAGCGCCTCAGCAACCGGCTCGAGCGCGAGGTCGACGGCGACTTCACGCTGGCGACCGGTGCGATGGCCGAGGAGCAGCTGTTGCTGTTCCTGCACCGGCCCCGCGATCACTGGGACTTCTACACCGAGGCCCTGCCGAAGCTCGTGGCCGAGCTGCGTGGATACGTGGCGATCTCGGTCAAGCGCGTCGCCTATCCGTACCTGACTCGAGCGACCGAGCTGCCGGTGGGTCACACGTTCGCGTTCCACCGTCCATTCCAGCGCCCCGAGACCCAGATCCGGTTGCTCGTGGATCGGGCGCTCGCCGCGTCGCGCTTCGAGCTGGAGCGCAGCCGCAGGGAGCGGGTCTCCGCGCTCCAGCGCATCCTCATGCAGGAGTCGATCGTGAGCGTCTACGAGCCGATCGTGACGCTTCCGGCGCGGGTGCCGATCGGCTACGAAGCGCTCGCCCGCGGGCCGATTGGGACCGGGCTCGAGACCCCGATGGCCCTCTTCGCGGCCGCCGAGCAGGGAGACCTGACCTTCGAGCTCGACGTGCTGTGTCGGCGCCGTGCGCTCCGGGGGGCGCGTGGCATCGACCCCTCGAGCAAGCTGTTCCTGAACATCCTGCCGAGCAGCATCCACGACCCGGATTTCACCGAGATGCGCATTCACCGCGCACTCGAAGAGCTCGGAATCGGACCGGCCAATCTCGTGCTCGAGGTTTCGGAGCGCGAGGCGATCGCCAACTTCCCGATCTTCCGCGAGGCGGTCGACCACATCTCGCGCCTCGGCGTCGGGATTGCGCTCGACGATACTGGCACGGGCTACTCGAGCCTGGAAGCGGCGCTGGAGCTCGGGCCGGACTTCCTCAAGGTCGACATGTCGCTGATACGTGGCCTCGAGGGGGACCCGCAGCGCCAGGAGCTTCTCCGCAGCCTGCAGGCTCTGGCGAAGAACATGAAGGCCCGCCTCATCGCCGAGGGCGTCGAGACCGAGGCGGAGCTAGAGACGCTGGTCCGGCTCGGTGTCGAGCTGGCTCAGGGATTCCTCTTCGGTCGCGGAGGGCCGATCGGAGCCGCTGGCGTATAGCCCCGCGGCGTCAGGCTCGCTTGTTGACGTTGCGGCGACGCCCGAAGATCACCTTGTCGTGGTGCTTCCGGAGCTGCTTGCGAGTGTGCTCCAGCGCTTCGGTCACGCTCTCCTGAAGCGTCAGTGCCTGCCCGATCGCGGCGACCTCGAGGTCCTTGCCGGTAACGTGCACGTGGGTCTCGTGCGTGTCCCCGGTATGCGTGAGTGTGATCTCGAACTTCGAGGTTTCTGGGAACTCCTCCTGCAAGCCGTTGACTGAATTCTCGCAGTCGCGTCGGATGCGCTCGGAGTGAGGCACATCCCGAAAGTGGACTCGCACGCTCACGCTTCGGTTCTCCTCCTGTCTCGTCGCCTTGTCGACAGTATACACACTCCCGACTAGGTGCTCCGGTGGAAGTAGCTGTAGGTACCGTGCGCTTCGAGCGCCTCGCCCAGACGCTGAAGCGCGTGGACATACGCGGCAGTGCGCATGTCTATCTCGAGCTCCTGCATGCGGTCGAAGACCGCGCTGAACTCGCGCGCCACGATCTCCTGGAGCCGCCCCTCCACCTCGTCGCGCGTCCAGTACATCCCCTGGCGATTCTGTACCCACTCGAAGTAGCTGACCGTGACCCCGCCCCCGTTCGCGAGGATGTCGGGGATCACGAGCTTACCAGCTTCGGAGAGCGCGCGATCGGCGGCGGAGGTGGTCGGCCCGTTCGCGACCTCGACGATGACCGGCGCGCGGATGCGTTCCGCGTTGTCGGCCGTGATCTGGTTCTCGAGCGCGGCGGGAATCAGCACGTCGACGTCGAGCTCCAGGAGCTCTTCGTTCGTCACGACGTCGGCCTCGACCGTCTCGCAGACGGAGCCCTTGCAGTAGACCGCCTTGAGCTCTCGCGTATCGTTCTTCACCTGCATCAGGCTGGGGATGTCGAACCCTTCCGGCCGGTACGCCCCGCCCCGGGAGTCGCTCACTGCGACGATCCGATAGCCGTCGGCGTGGAGGAGACGAGCCACGTGCTGTCCCGCGTTCCCGAATCCCTGCACCGCGACCCGGATGTCGGCCGGGTTCCAGCTCCGGCGCTTCTCGAGCTCCTTGATGCAGTAGTAGGCGCCCCGTCCCGTCGCATCGTCCCTTCCCTGGCTTCCACCGAGCGCGATGGGCTTGCCCGTGATCACGTCCGGCGTCCGCCGGCGCACGATCTTGGAGTACTCGTCCATCATCCAGCCCATGATGCGTTCGTTGGTGTACATGTCGGGCGCGGGAATGTCAGTGTCCGGTCCGATGAAGTCCGCCAGCTGCTGGACGAAGCCGCGCGACAGGCGCTCGAGCTCCAAGGGCGAGAGCTCCTTGGGGTTCACCACCACCCCGCCCTTGGCGCCGCCGTAGGGGATGCCCATGACGGCGCACTTGCAGGTCATCCAGAAGGCGAGTGCCTTCACCTCGTCGAGGTCGACCTGGGGGTGGAACCGAATGCCGCCCTTGGTCGGGCCGCGCGTCGCGTCGTGCCGGACGCGGTAGGCTTCGAAGATGCGCAGCGACCCGTCGTCCATGCGAACCGGGATCGAGACCTGCATCACCGCTCGCGGGAACTTCAGCTGCTCGAGCGCCTCGGCGTCGACCTGGACGTACTTTGCCGCCACCTCGAGCCGCCGCACCGCATCCTGAAAGATCGAGCCCAGTCCGCGTCTCCTGTGCCTGGCGGAAGCGCACGGGAATCGAACCCGCCAGGGACCGACACCTCGGCCCCTCATCGGTTTTGAAGACCGAGCCCGGCACCAGTCCAGGTCGCGCTTCCCTCAATCGAATCTAACACACGCTCGGCGAATCCCCTGATCACGCCGGCGCGGCGCCACTGGCGCGTGCCGTCCCACGTGTCTCAGGCGGGCGAGCCGGCGGCTGCACGGGCGAAGTGGCGCGTCAGCGACTCGAGCGACTCGCGCGCGTTGCGCCCCGACGTGGAGGGCATCAGGTAGGCGGGCCGGCCGCCGAAGCCGTTCTCGACCCAGCCGGCCGTCGCCGCTCGGTCGACGGCGCGGCGCCAGCCGTCGAGCCCCACGAAGCAGGTCACACCAGGTCGATACAGCCGCACCAGCCCCTCGACGCGCTCGATTCCGGATCGGTACTCACTCGGCTCGAGGTCACTCGCGCGCGCCGTTGCTCGCTTGACGCAGTCCGTGAAGCCGACGCCGTGCTCGAGGGCCAGCCACGGATCCCGCTCGCACTCGAGCAGGCGGGCCGCGCGCGCGGCGGGCCAGAAGCGGTTGCCCGGCCGGCCGAACGGGACGCCCGCGTCGGCGCTGTACAGCGAGGGATTGAGACCGCAGACGAGCAGGCGCAGGCCCGGTCGAATCCAGTCGGGAAGCGTCCGAGCGCGCCGACCGGTCACCCAGATCCAGAAGTCGTCGTTGACGTCGACCTCCACGCGCTGAAAGCCGGCGCCCTCTACCAGGGCCTTGGCGCGCTCCGGCGTGTGAACGGAGAAGAGTCTCCCCCGGAAGGGCTCGCGGTCGTCGCGGTGCTCCGCCTCTCCGCGGCGCCGCTGCGCGCGCGTCGATGCGGACTCCGCCAGATCCGCCAGGGTGATCCAGAACGGCGCATCGTTGCGCAGCGAGCGGTGCGCATGGGCGAGGGCGGCCGGTAGCTCACCCGCCCGCAGGTGTATGTAGCAGGCCCGGCCCCAGGCGGCGTCGAACGAGGCCGGCGCGAAGGGGAGGGCGGCGAGGTCCGCGCGGACGAGCGGGAGGTCGGGAACCCGCAGCCGCGCCTCGTCCAGCATCGCGGCCGTGACGTCGAGTCCGACGGCAGAGAAGCCCCGCTCGCGCAGGGCCTCCGCATACCAGGCCGGTCCGCAGCCCAGGTCGAGCACGCGCCCTCCGGGCGGGACCTGCGCGGCGAAGGCGTCGAGTCGCCCGTCTTCGAGCGAGCGCGGGTGGCGCAGCGAGACCCAGTCGCGAGCACCGCGCTCGTAGATGCCGACGGTCCTTCGATCCATGCTCGGCTCAGCGACGCCGGGGCTGGCGACCTCAGCCACCCGGCTCGGTGATGCGGAAGCTCCGCATCTCGACCTCGGTGCCGCCCACCTCGACCTCTACGAGCCAGTCCCCGGGTGAGACGTCCCGCGTGTCGAAGGCTGCGGAGACGCGGCGAAGCGAGCCCATGGGAATCGTCTCCTGATGCGCGAGCTCGCCCATGGGGCCGATCCAGCGCACCTGGAAGCGGGGGAGGTAGGGAACGAAGCGCGGAGTGACCTCTCCCCACCAGACCACCGATTCACCGCGCGCGAACTGCTCTCGAGTTGCCCCGGAGCGCCGGTCGCTCAGGCCGCTCTCTTCGAGGAGCTCGAAGGTGATGAGATCGATCTGCAGGTCGGTCCGCTTACGCCCGGAGCTGTTCGGTGCGAACGTCTCTGCCGCCAGCTCCAGGTAGAAGATCGCCTTCTGCGGATTCCCGAGGCGGCGGTGCGCCAAGCCGAGCCGGTACTGAACGAGGGGAACGGTCGGGTCGAGCTCCACCGCTTGCGTCAGGTGCTCCACGGCGCCGGCCGCATCGTCGCGCTGCTCGGCGATGTCGGCCCGCGCGATCGGAATGCGCGGGTCGCTCGGGGAGAGCAGACCTCCCTGCATCAGCGCCTCGTCTGCAGCGTCGCTTCGACCCTCCGCCAGTAGATCGATCGCGCGCGCGAGATACGGGTCCGCGATGCGGGGATCGAACTCGGCGCGCGCCCTGAGCCCGGTTCCGCCCGCGACGTCGTCGGACAGGGTCGCGAGGCGAGCCTGCATCTCGACGAGCCGCGGGTCGTCGTTCACCAGGTCGACGGGTGCGACCACCCGCTCGATCTCCACCTCGGCGGCCCGGATCCGCTCGGGGATCGCGGGGTGCGAGAACAGGTACGGGGGAATCTCCGTCGCACCTCCGCTGGACGCGGCCTGGATGCGCTGGAAGAACTCGACCATTCCGCGCGGGTCGTAGCCGGTGGAGATCATGTAGGAGATGCCTTGCATGTCGGCATCGGCCTCGTGCTCGCGCGAGTGCTTGAGCTGGAGCGCGACGTTGACGCCCGATGCGACCATGATGGCGCTCGGGTCGGCGCCGGCCAGGACGGCGCCCAGCCCGGCGATCAGCACCGCGAGCTGGGCCGGGCCGTCCTTCTTTCGGGAATCGGCGATGTGTCGCCTGCGAACGTGGGCCACCTCGTGGCTGATGACGCCCATGAGCTCCGAGATGTCTCCGGCCTGCTCGAACACGCCGGTGTGCAGGTAGATGTAGCCCCCGGGGACGGCGAAGGCGTTCAGCGTATCGTCCTGGATCAAGTTGAAGCGGTAGATGAACGGCTGGGGCTCCGTCACCTGCACGACGCTCTGTCCGAGCTCGTCGAGGTAGCCGACGAGCACCGGGTCCGTGACCAGGGGCGCGAGGTCGCGGATCTGCCGATGGAGGTCGGCGCCGATCTCCTTCTCCTGCTCGATCGTGAGGTCGCCGCTGAACGGGTTCAGGTTCGAGGAGGCGCACGCCGCCAGGATCAGCGCGGTGCCCACGCGTGCGGCCCTGCCGAGGAGTCGGCGCAACCTCAGTCCTCCGTCGCTGGCTGCCACCGGAGCTGAGGGTGACGCGCCGCACGGACCTCGTCCAGGCGGCGCACGCGGGTCCGGTGAGGCGCCTGTGTCACGATCTCGCTCTGGGACTCGGCCTCGCCGGCGATCTCGCGCATGGCCTCGACGAACTCGTCCAGGCTCTGCAGAGACTCGGATTCCGTCGGCTCGATCATCAGTGCGCCGGCCACGACGAGCGGGAAGTAGATGGTGGGCGGATGGAAGCCGTAATCCATCAAGCGCTTCGCGATGTCCGCCGCCGTGACGCCGAAGCTCCGCTGGCGGGCATCCGTGAGCACGCACTCGTGCAGCACCGGCCGATCGTGGGCGACGTCATAGGTCTCGCGCAGCTCTGCGAGGATGTAGTTCGCGTTCAGCACGGCGCGTTCGGTGATCTCCTTCAGCCCGGTCGGGCCGTTGGAGCGGATGAAGGCGAGGGCGCGAATCCACATGCCCGCGTTCCCGAAGAACCCGTGGATCCGTCCGATCGAGTGGGGAAACTCGTCGTCGAGCAGGAAGCGCTCGCCCTCGCGACGCACCACGGGCGCCGGCAGGTACGGGGCCAGGATGTTCCTCACCGCGACGGGACCGGAGCCGGGTCCTCCCCCACCGTGGGGCGTTGAGAACGTCTTGTGCAGGTTGTAGTGCATTACGTCGACGCCCATGTCGCCCGGCTTGGCCACCCCTAGCAACGCGTTCATGTTGGCGCCGTCGAGATAGACCAGCCCGCCCGCCTGGTGAACCATCTCGGACACCCGGTCTACCTCGGACTCGAAGAGGCCGAGCGTGTTCGGGTTGGTGAGCATCAGTGCGGCGATGCGGTCGTCGAGATGCGGCTCGAGCGCTTCGGGGTGCAGCAGGCCGTCGCCGCCGACCGCCACCTCGACCACCTCCATCCCGTTCAGGGCGGCGCTCGCCGGGTTGGTGCCGTGCGCCGTGTCCGGGATCAGGACGCGCTTGCGCTCGTGGTCGCCGCGCTGATGGTGGTAGGCGCGGATCATGAGCATTCCGACGAACTCGCCTTGCGCTCCGGCGGCGGGCTGAAGCGTCACGCGATCGAGGCCCGCGATCTCCGCGAGCGCGCTCTCGAGGTCGTGGCAGAGCGCGAGCATTCCCTGGATGGCCGCCTCGGGAGCCCAGGGGTGGAGGGAGGCGAAGCCGGGCAGGCTCGCCGCCGTCTCGTTCACCCTCGGGTTGTACTTCATGGTGCACGATCCCAGGGGGTAGAGGCCGTGATCGATCGAGAAGTTCCACTGCGAGAGGCGCGTGAAGTGACGCACGACCTCTGGCTCGGAGAGCTCCGGAAAGCCGTCGATGTCTTCGCGCACGCGCTCGGAGCCGAGCACCTCGGCGGGATCCACGGGGGGCACCTGAGGATCGTCGAGCGGCATCGGCGGGCGCCCGGGGCGCGATCGCTCGAACAGCAGCGGCTCCTTGAACTGGAGCCCGGTCGTTCCCGGCGTGCTCACGCGGCCAGCTCGCGGACCAGGTGGTCGATGTCCTCGCGCCGGTTCATCTCGGTCGTGCAGACCAGGAGCTGATCCCGGCGTGCGGGATCCAGACGCTCGAGGGCGAGCCCGCCGAGCAGGCCGCGCTCGAGGAGCCCGTCGAGCTTGCGGGTGAGGCCCGGCACCTGGACCACGAACTCGTTGAAGAAGGGCGCGTCGTACGCGCGGCGAAGTCCCGCGCGTTCGAGCTGCTCCCGGGCGTAGCAGGCGAGGGCGAGATTCATCTCGGCCAGCCGCCGCAGCCCTCGCCGTCCGAGCAGCGCGAGATAGATGGTGGCGCGTAGCGCCATCAGTCCCTGGTTCGTGCAGATGTTGCTCGTCGCCCGCTCGCGCCGGATGTGCTGCTCGCGCGTCGTCAGAGTCATGACGAAGGCGCGCTCTCCAGACGCATCGACGGTCTCGCCGATCAGGCGGCCGGGGAGCTGACGCACGTGCTTCTGGCGCGTGGCCATGAAGCCCACGTAGGGCCCGCCGAACCCGAGCGGGACGCCGAAGCTCTGTGCGTCGCCGCACGCGATGTCGGCCCCGGCGCTTCCCGGCTCCCGCAGGAGCGCGAGCGCGAGGGCTTCGGTCGTGACGCCGACCAGCAGCGCGCCCGCAGCGTGCGCCGCGTCCGCGAACGGCTCCAGATCCTCGACGCAGCCGAAGAAGTTCGGACTCTGGACGATGACGCAGGCCACGTCGTCGTCGATTTCGGCGGGCAGGGTGCGCCCGTCTGGGCCGAGCTCGAGCGGCTCGATCTCGGCGTCGAGCCCCTGGGTATAGGTCCGGAGCACCTGCGCGTAGCTCGGGTGGAGGCCGCGGCTCACGCGGACCTTGCGCCGCCGCGTGACGCGCATCGCCATCAACGCCGCCTCGGCGACTGCGGAGGCGCCGTCGTAGAGCGAGGCGTTGGCGACCTCGAGGCCGGTGAGCTGGCAGATCAGGGTCTGGAACTCGAAGATCGCCTGGAGCGTGCCCTGGCTCACCTCGCCCTGATAGGGGGTGTACGCCGTCAGGAACTCGCTGCGGCTCGAGAGGGAGTCGACGACCGAGGGGATGTGGTGGTGATAGGCACCCCCACCGAGGAAGCTCGCGACCGACGCCGACGAGATGTTCCTCGCGGCCAGTGCGCCGAGGTGGTCGAGGAGCCCGCGCTCCGCCAGGGCGGGCGGGAGCTTGAGCTCCGCCTTTCTTCGCAGTGCGGCAGGAACGCTGTCGAAGAGCTCCTCGATGCCCGAGACGCCGATGCGCTCGAGCATGCGTTCGATCTCATCGGGCGTGTGAGGGACATAGCTCACGAACCCGAACGTTCCTCCACGTACTTCCGATACTGCGCGGCGGACAGGAGCGAGTCGGTGGCTTCGAGATCCTCCGGTGCGATCGCGACGATCCAGCCCCGATCGTAGGGGTCCTCGTTGATCCACTCGGGGTGCTCGTCGAGCGTCTCGTGGACCGCGACCACCTCACCGCTCACCGGACCGATCAGATCGCTCACGGCCTTCACCGACTCGACGACGCCGAAGGTCTCTCCCGCCTCGATCTGGCTGCCCACCTGGGGCAGCTCCACGAATACGATGTCCGAGAGCTCGGATTGCGCATAGTCCGTGAGGCCGATGCGGGCCTGCGTTCCATCGACGCGGATCCACTCGTCGCTCTCGGTGTACCGACAGTCCTCAGGGAACTCGTAGGTCTGTGCCGCCATCATCCTTTCCTGTCGAAGAACGGCGTCTTCGCGACCCGGGCCGCGATTCGGCGGCCGCGCACTTCAATCGCGAGCGGCGTATCGACCGCCGCGTACTCCGCCGGAACGTAGCCGATCGCGATCGATCGCTCGACGCTGGGCCCGTAGGTGCCGCTGGTCACTCGGCCGATCGACTCGTCGGCCCAGATCGCGCAGCCCTCGCGGGGAACCTGGCGACCCTCGAGGAGGAGACCGACGCGCCGTCGTGCGGGGCCGCGCTCTCGCAGGCGCACCAGGGCCTCCTCGCCTATGAAGCCGGCACCGAACGCGACGAAGCGCTCCAGCGCGGCGCTGAGAGGGTCGGTTTCGCGATCGAGCTCGTGACCGTAGAGCGGGTAGGCCATCTCGGTCCGCAACGTATCGCGTGCGCCGAGGCCCGCCAGGGTCAGGCGCTCTCGCCCCTCGCGAATCAGGGCGTCCCAGAGGTCGACGATCCGGTCCGCCGCTGCGTAGATCTCGAAGCCGTCCTCGCCGGTGTAGCCCGTCCGGGAGAGCCAGGCCGGCGCCCCGGCGAGCTCGGTCTCGGAGAAGCGCCAGCGGCGGGGGAGGGAGGCACCGGGCGGGAGCAGGGCCTCGACGATGGCGACGGCTGCGGGCCCCTGAATCGCGATCAGGCCCGTCTCGTCGCTCTCGTCGCAGACCTCGCAGTCGAGGCCGCTCCGCTCGAGCACCTCGCGCATCCAGGCGACGTCCGCGGCGATGTTCGACGCGTTCACGCAGAAGAGCAGCTCGTCCGGACCGCGCCGGTAGAGCGTGACGTCGTCCACGATTCCACCCGTGTCGAGGCACATGAGCCCATACCGGACAGCCCATTCGGCCAGATTCTTAACGTCATTCGTGAATAGCTGCTGAGCCAGCGCCGATGCGTCCGGGCCGCGCAGGCGGACCTCTCCCATGTGCGAGACGTCGAACAGGCCGGCGCGCTCGCGCACCGCCCGGTGCTCGTCGACGATCGAGGTGTAGAGCACGGGCATGTCCCAGCCGGCAAACGGGACCATGCGCGCTCCCGCCTCCCGGTGGCGCTCGTAGAGCGGGGTGCGTCTGGACTCCCCGCTCAAAGTCGCGCGCGCTGGCGCTCGAACGCGTCGACGGTGTTGCGGAGCAGCATCGCGATCGTGAGCAGCCCCACCCCGCCGGGCACCGGGGTCAGCAGTCCGGCCCGTCCGTTTGCGCCCTCGAAGTCGACGTCGCCACTCAGCTTGCCGTCGTCGCCCCGGTTGACCCCGACGTCGATCACCGTCGCCCCTTCGGCGATCCAGTCGCCCTTGATCATGCGGGAGCGGCCGACCGCGGCGACCACGATGTCGCCGGAGCGGACGACGTCCGGGAGGTCGCGCGTCCGGGAGTGACAGATGGTGACGGTGGCGTGGCGGTGCAGGAGCAGGAACGAGACCGGCTTGCCGACGATCTCGCTGCGGCCGACGACGACCGCGCGACTACCCTTGATCGGTACCTCGTAGCGGTCGAGGATCTCCAGGCACCCGAGCGGTGTGCAGGGGACCAGGGCCGGCTGACCCGCCACCAGCAGGCCGACGTTTCGCGGGTGCAGTCCGTCGACGTCCTTGGCCGGATCGACGGCGCTGGCCACGCGGGCGGGGTCGATGCCGTCCGGAAGCGGAAGCTGAACCAGGATGCCGTGAATCTCGGGATCGGCGTTCAGCCGCTCGACCTCGGCGAGCAGGTCCGACTCCGAGACGTCGTCCGGGAGGTCGACCTGCACCGAGCGGAGGCCCGCCTTCTCGCAGGCGCGGCGCTTGTTCCGGACGTAGACGCGCGAGGCCGGGTCCTCCCCGACGAGCACCGCCGCCAGACCGGGCGTGCCTCCCTCGAGCTTGAGTACGCGCTCGCGCACCTCGGCGCGCAGGGTCTGCGAGAGCCCCTTGCCATCGACGACCTGGGTCATGTGTCCCCTCAGGAAGAGTCGGAGGAAGAGGTGGAAGACGAGCCGGAAGACGAGTCGGATGCCGAATCCGAGGACGGCGACTTGGAGTCCGAGCTCGAGTTCGAGCTCGAGCGGTCGCGGGAGCTCGAGCCGTTCCCGCCGCCGGAGCTGTAGCCGTCCGCGTACCAGCCGCTCCCCTTGAGGACGAAGCTGGTGGACGAGATCAGGCGCCGCACCTTGGAACGGCAGAGGCGGCAGGTCTTAAGTGGATCCTCGGAGATCCGCTGCTCGACCTCGAACTGGTGACCCTTAGTGCACTCGTACTCGTACGTCGGCATCCCATTGATTCCCTTGGGAATTCTGCTCGGGCTCGGGAGGAAGGCCCGGGCGCAATGTAAGGGCGGGAGGGTGCGGAGTCAAACGGCCCTTAGCCGGGTCCCGGCCCGCCGGCCAGGGCCCTCAAGCGGGCCTCCAGGGCCCGGGCCTCCCCCTCGATCCGGAGCCGCTTGCGGCGGGATTTTGCCCCCGAGACCAGCTGAACCGCGCCGGGCCGTACCCCGAAGGCGCGGGCGACCAGCCTGCAGACCGCGGCGTTGGCCCTGCCATCCGCCGGCGGTGCCGTCACCCGGACCTCGAGCGCTCCGTCGCGCAGTCCGCCCACGCTGTCGCGCGACGCTCGCGCCTGGACTCTGACCTCGACGTCCATGCTGCACTCCTGCACCCGGGAGACCGGGTACGCTGCAGGGTAGCGCCAGGTTCGCCGGCTCTACTCGGAGTCCGGAAAGGCCCTCGCCTCCTTGAGTGAGTCCAGCATGCGCAAGTAGGACTCGAGGTTTCGGCGGACCTCCAGCTCGACGCGATCGCGCTGCTGGCGCAGCTCCGAGATCTCGCGAATCACGTCCGAGCGGCGCGCCTCGGCGTCCCGCAGCAGCGATTCAGCCTGGACCTCGGCCTCGCTGACCCTCACCTCCGCCTCCTTGATCGCCGTTCGCTTGAGCTGATCGGAGACGGTCTGAGCTGTCGTCAGCGTGTCCTGGAGCGTGCGCTCACGGCTCCGGAAGCCATCGAGGTCCCGAGCGAGGCGCTCCGCCTCGCGGCGCAGCTGTGCGTTCTCCCGCACGACCTCCTCGAAGTCGGCCACGACTGTCTCCAGGAAGGCGTGCACCTCGTCGGCGTCGAGGCCCCGCCAGCGGTGCCCGAACTCGTGGCGGCGGATTTCGATCGGGGTCAAGCGCATCTCTAATAAGCAGAGTCGGCCCGAACCGGCCCGGGCTTGAGGGCAAACGGCGCCGCCCGTGCGCCGCTCGCGCTCCCGCTCAGGACCCCCCGGCCAGCTCCCGAGAGCGGCGGGTCGCGGCCCGGACCGCCGCGAGCAGGGCGCCCCGGAAGTCGCGCTCCTCCAGCGCGGCGAGGCCGGCGAGCGTGGTGCCGCCGGGCGAGCTGACCTTCTCGCGCAGCCGGGCCGGAGGCTCTCCCGAGGCCTCGACGAGGCGCGCCGCTCCGAGCACGGTCCCGGCCGAGAGCTCGCTCGCGACCTCTGCGGGCAGGCCCTCGGCGACTCCCGCCTCGGTCAGCGCCTCGATCAGCGCGTAGACGTACGCTGGCCCCGAGCCCGAGAGGCCCGTGACCGCGTCGAGCTGGGCCTCGGGAACCCGGACGACCCTCCCGACCGCCTCGAGCACCGCGGCTGCCCGGTCGAGGTCCTGCGCGGCGAGGCCGGGCTCCGCTGCGATTGCCGAGATGCCGGCGCCGATCAGCGCGGGAGTGTTGGGCATGCTGCGGACCACCCGCGCCCGGTCGCCCAGCAGCTCGCGGAGCCGCGCCAGCCGACAGCCGGCCACGATCGACAGATACACCGGGCTCGCACTCTGCGGGAGCCCCTGGAGTGCGGAGTCGAGCTGCTGGGGCTTCACCGCCAGCACGACCAGCTCGCTGCTCTCGACCACCTCGGCATTCTCGGCGGTCGTGCGGATTCCGAGCTGGCTGGAGAGCTGCTCTCTGCGCGCCTCGAGCGGATCCGAGGCGATGAGTCGCTCGGGCTCGAGCCCGGCTTCCACGAGGCCGCGCAGAATCGCCTCGGCCATGTTGCCGGCTCCGATCGTGCCGACCGATTCGGGGAGCGCGGTCATGGTTTCGTCCTCTCGCCGAAGATCGCGCTCCCCACCCGGACCCAGGTCGCGCCCTCCTCGATCGCCACCTCGAAGTCGGCGGACATGCCCATCGACAGCTCCGCGAGCCGGTGGGAGGGGTCGCGCCCGGCATTGGTCTTCTCGAGCAGCTCGCGAAGCCGGGCGAAGGCGGGTCGAGACTGCTCGGGGTCGTTCGCCGCACGTGGAATCGCCATGAGACCGACCGGCTCGAGATCGGGGAGCGCGTCCACGGTCTCGAGCAGATCCGCGAGCCCGCCCGGCGGAACGCCCGCCTTCTGTGGCTCGGCGTCGACGTTCACCTGCAGCAGGATGCGGGGTCGGCGACCGAGCGAGCGCGCGGCCTTGGCGAGCTCGCGGGCGAGCGACGCGCGGTCGACCGACTCGAGCACGTCGAACAGCTCGACTGCGCGCCGGGCCTTGTTCCGCTGCAGGGGACCGATGAAGTGCCACTCGACGCACGCGTCCGAGGCGGCGCGCACCTCCGGGAGCTTTCGGCTCGCCTCCTGGATCCGGTTCTCGCCCAGGCAGTCGACGCCCGCCGAGATCGCCTCGAGCACCCGGGCCGCGGGAAAGGTCTTCGAGACCGCCACGACACGGATCTGCGCTGGGTCCCGGCCGGCCCGCCGCGCGGCTCCGGCGATGCGCTGGCGTACGTGGTCGAGCCTCTCCCCTAGGTCCGACACGTTCGCACGACGCCGAGCGACTCGAGGCGGGGCACGACGGCCTCGAGCGGCAGGCCGATCACGTTCGAGCGCGACCCCTCGAGCGCCTCCACGAACTTGGCACCGATCCCCTGGAGTGCGTAGGAGCCCGCCTTGTCGAGCGGCTCTCCCGTCGCGACGTAGCTGTGGGCCTCGTCGTTCGAGATGCTCCGCATTCGCACGCGGCTCTCGACGACCCCCGCCACGATCCGCTCGCTGCCCGGAACCACGAGCGCGTAGCCGGTCAGGACGCTGTGCGTGCGCCCCGAGAGTCGCGTCAGCATCTCGACCGCCTCCATCCCGTCGCGCGGCTTGCCCAGGAGGCTCGAGTCGAGGACCACGGCCGTGTCGGCGCCGAGCACGCACGAGTCGGAGTCGTAGGACGACGCGATCGACTGCGCCTTCTCGCGGGCGAGCCGCTGCGCCATGAAGTCGGGCGACTCCCGCGCTAGCAGGACCTCGCGGATCCGCGGTACGTGGACATCGAAGTCGAAGCCCGCCTCTTCGAGCAGCTTGCGCCGCCGTGGCGACGCACTCGCCAGGACGAGCCTGCGCGTGACCTCGCTCATGCTGGGCCCTTCTCCTACTCTCTCCCGTTCTGATTAGCACACCGAGCCGAGCCTGAACGCGCGCCTCGCTGCGGGGCGGACACGCATCGATCGGGCCGGGTGCCGGGGGAAGCGGGTTGAGAACAGGCTCTAGGTACGGCTCGGCGCGGGGGCGGGCGCTGCGTGGCCTCTGGATCCTGCTGGCCGCGGGCTGCATGGCGCCGCGTTTTATCCAGGACGGGCCGATGCTGCGCCACCCCGAGGGCGAGTTCGCGGTGCCGGACCTGTCCGCTGCCGGCTGGGAGCGCGTACCCGTGGAGAACGCCGACATCGCATTCCGCCATCCGCTCGAGGGGACCATCGCGGTTCGCTCGCGCTGCGGCCTGAGCGATCCGCTCTCGCTCGAGTGGCGAAGTCGCGAGCTCTACGTCGGCGTCGACGCGGAGCGGCTCAGCCAGCGGCAGATCGAGGTGAACGGCTTCCCCGCCTACGAGATCGTCGCGCGCGTCGACGAGGTGTGGATACGAACCATCGTGCTCTGGACGGGCAGCTGCCTGGTGGATCTTGCCTTTGCGAGGAGCGAGGGAGCTGCGGAGAGCGAGACGTTCGAGAGCTTCGCGGCCGGGTTTCACGCGGCGGGGTCGCCGTGAACGGGGCGGTTGCGAGCCTCGGCGCGCGGGCGCTCGACGTCGCCGGGACCTTCGGCGGTCTGACGGTCCTCGGCGGGCAGACGCTCCGCGTCGTGATCGAGCGGCGCGTTCCGTGGCGGGCCGTGCTGCACTCGCTCGACGACATCGGTGCGAAATCCGTCTCGATCGTGACCCTCACGGCGCTCTTCACCGGGCTCGTGCTCGCGCTCCAGACCGGCATCGGACTCAAGCGCTTCGGATCGACGCAGTACGTCGGCTACATCGTGTCGCTCGCGATCGTGCGCGAGCTCGGCCCCGTGCTCACGGCCCTGATCGTGGGTGGACGGGTCGCGGGCGGGATCGCGGCGGAGCTGGGGGCGATGACGGTCACCGAGCAGGTGGACGCGATTCGTGCCATGGGCTCCGATCCGATTCGCAAGCTCGTGCTGCCCCGGGTGCTCGCCTGCGCCATCGCACTCCCGATGCTGACGGTGCTCTCCGACGTGCTCGGCGTGCTGGGCGGCATGTTGATCGCGAAGGCGCAGTTCAACCTGCCGGCGAGCTGGTTCCTGCAGACCATCGTCCTGAGCGTCCTTCCATCGGACGTCTTCTCGGGACTGACCAAGACGGTCTTCTTCGGGCTGGCGATCGGCCTCATCGCGTGCCACGAGGGACTTCTGACCCGCGGCGGCACGGTGGGGGTGGGAACCTCCGCGACCCGCGCGGTCGTCTTCGCATCGCTGTCGGTGCTGGTCCTGAACTTCTTCCTGACGAAGCTGTTGATCCTGCTGTGAGCGACCCGGTCATCAGCATCGAGCATGCTTCGAAGTCGTTTGGCGAGAACGTGGTGCTGCGCGACTTCGATCTCGAGGTTGCCGAGGGGGAGACGCTCGGAATCCTCGGGGGGAGCGGTACGGGCAAGTCGGTCACGTTGAAGGCGATGATCGGGCTACTCCGCCTGGAGCGCGGCCGCATCCGCTTTCGGGGACGCGACGTGACGGACCTCAAGGAGCGGGATTGGATCGAGGTCCGCAGGCACTTCGGCATGGTCTTCCAGGGATCGGCGCTGTTCGACTCGATGACGGTGTTCGAGAACGTGGCCTACCCGCTCCGGGAGCACACCGACTGGGACCGGGCGACGATCGAGGAGAGAGTCGCGGAGAAGCTCGCGCTGGTCGGCCTCGAGGGGATCGAGCCGCAGCTTCCGGCCGAGCTCTCGGGCGGCATGCGCAAGCGGGTCGGCGTCGCGCGCGCGATCGCGCTCGATCCCGAGATCATTCTCTACGACGAGCCGACCACGGGACTCGACCCGGCCAACGCGCGCCGCATCGCCGCGCTGATCCGGAGTCTGCAGAAGCGTCTGGCGGTCACCTCCGTCGTCGTGACGCACGATCTGCAGCTCTGCTTCGAGGTCTCGGACCGGGTGGGGCTCCTGAAGGAGGGTCACCTCATCGTGGTCGACGACACGGAGGCCTTCCGGAGCTCGCCGGCTCCGGAGGTTCGGGAATTCCTGGAGGGCGCGGTCTCGTAGCCCGCTGGCAAGAAGGAGTAGGAACGTGGATCCAGAGCGCAAAGTCCACATTCGGGTGGGGTTCTTCACGCTCGCGGTGCTCTTCGCCGCGGCCGTGGCGATCCTGTTCCTCACGCGCGAGGGGGGGCTCTTCACGCCGCGCTACACCCTGTACTCCCACTTCAGCAACATCGAGGGGCTCACCGTGAACGCCCCGGTCTACCTGGCGGGAAGCAACGTCGGACGCGTCGCCTCGATCGACTTCCGCGAGCCCGGGAAGCCCAAGGCGGTCCGTCTCGCACTCGACCTCGACGCGCGCGTCGGCGAGCGGATCCGGCCCGACTCCAGGGCCATGATCGGCACCATAGGGCTTCTGGGAGACAAGTACGTCGAGCTCTCGATCGGAACCAGCGCGGAGCCCGCGCTCGCGGACCGGGGTGTCGTGGAGAGCACGGAGTCGGCGACGTTCATGGAGCTCGCCGCCAAGGGACGCGAGCTGCTGGTGAACATGGTGGAGCTCACCGGCTCCGCGGAGCGGCTGGTCGCGAACTTCGAGAAGGAGATGGGAAGTGAGAACCTCGCCTCGCTGATCGCGTCGATCGATCGCGTCGTGCAGAGCGTCGAGCAGGAGGATGGCCTGGCTCACGCGCTCTTCTACGATGAGGGGGGCGGTAAGATCGTCGGCGACCTCCAGGCGTCCACGCGCGGCATGCGCGAGATCGTCGACGAGATTCGCGAGGGCGACGGCCCGCTGCACCAGCTGGTCTACCCCTCCGGCGACGACCCGCAGGCCTTCGACGACGCCGCCGCGGCGGCCCGCAACTTGAACAGCATCCTCGAGAAGATCGACTCCGGCGAGGGCACCCTGGGTGCCTTCGTCAACGACCCGACCCTGTACGAGGACCTGAAGCTCGTGATGGGGGGGGCGAAGGACAGCTCCCTCGTGCGCGGTCTGGTCGATTTCGTGCGGGAGGAGCCCTAGCAGCCCCGCGAAGGGCTCAGGCGATCGCCTTGTCCTCGCGCAGCTTCGCGATCTCGGGCGGGGAGAAGCCCCAGTCGCGGAGCGCGTCATCGGTGTGCTCGCCGGGGTGGGCGGGAGGTCGTTCGAGCTCCGGGACCGTGCGGTCGAAGCGCGGTGCCGGGGCCGGCTGCACCACGCCGCCCACGTCGCGGAAGGCGTTGCGCGCCTTGGCGTGCGCGGACTCCGGCGCCTCGGTGAGCGTCAGCACGGGAGCGAAGCAGACGTCCGTGCCGTCCATGATCTCGCACCACTCGTCGCGCGTCTTCTGCTTGAAGATGGCCTCGAGGCGGAGCTTCAGCTCGGGCCAGGTCGAGCGGTCGTTCTGCGGCGGAAGCTCGCCGGCTTCGAGCCCCGCGTGCTTCAGCAGCAATGCGTAGAACTGGGGCTCGATCGAGCCGACCGAGACGTACTTTCCGTCCTTGGTCTCGTAGGTGTCGTAGAAGTGGGCGCCGGTGTCGAGCAGGTTGACGCCGCGCTCGTCGTCCCACCAGCCGGCCGCGTGTCCCCCGTAGATGATCGCCATCAGCGCCGCGGCTCCGTCGACCATGGCGGCGTCGATGACCTGACCCTTTCCGGAGGTCGCGCGCTCGACCAGGGCACAGGCGATCCCGAACGCGAGCAGCATCCCCCCGCCGCCGAAGTCGCCCACCAGATTCAGCGGCGGGACCGGCTTCTCCCCCTTGCGCCCGATCCCGTGGAGCGCGCCCGCCAGCGAGATGTAGTTGATGTCGTGCCCGGCGGCGTGTGCGAGGGGGCCCTCCTGGCCCCATCCCGTCATGCGGCCGTAGATGATCGCCGGATTCCGAGCCAGGCAGACGTCGGGTCCGAGGCCGAGGCGCTCCATGACACCGGGGCGGTAGCCCTCGTAGATCACGTCGGCCCGCTCGACGAGGCGCAGCACGGTCTCCACTCCGTCGGGGTGCTTCAGATCGAGAGCGACGCTGCGGCGTCCGCGGCCCAGGATGTCGCTGCGCGGTCCCTCCGGAATCTCGCCCATCACGCGGCTCGAGCGGTCGATCCGGAGGACCTCCGCGCCCATGTCGGACAGCATCATCCCGCAGAAGGGACCGGGCCCGATCCCCACGAACTCGATCACCTTCACGCCCTGGAGTGGTCCCGCCATGTCGTCTCCTCAGTGGATCCCAGCATACCGCACGCGCCCCGGCGGGCCCGCTCGGAGAGCGCTCAGCCCGCGGGCTCGAGGTCCCGGGCGAGCGACTCGCGGGTGGCGCCGTCGATCGGCGTCGACGCGGCGTAGCTCGGGTGTGCGACGCGAAGTGCGACCGGAACGCTCGGGTCCGCGAAGCGCGCGGCTCCGTCGCGCCCGAGCGGGAAGCGGATGTACTGGACCGCCGAGATCCGATCCGCTTCGAACTGCTTGGGATCGAAGGTCGCCTGGGTCGACTCGTCCCCCACGTCCAGCCACACGTACTCGTCGATGCCGACCAGCCGGTCGAGCTCCCTGCGGATCAGCTCCGCGTCGGGGATCTCGATCATGAGCGTCGCGGAGAGCTCTCCATCGCCCGGCATCAGCTCGTTGTAGACGTCGAGCTCTGCCTGGATCGCCTCCGGCTTCACCATGCGTTCGGCGCGGGCCATCTCCTGGACCTGGAAGCGGACCGTGTCGCGATTCTCGAAGATGAAGGTCAAGCGGTCTCCGACCGCCACGCGACGCGGCTCCTTCAGCGCCATGACCGCTGCGCGGATGTCCTGGCGCCGCTTCTCGTAGGTGGTCAGATCGAGAATCTCGTCGAGGGTGATCTTCTTCAAGCCGTTTCTCCCAGTCCGTAGGCGTCCCGCAGCAGCACCACCGGGTGGACCGCCCGGCGGCCCGTGCCCTCGAGGATGCGCAGGGCCGAGAGCGGGCAGTCGGTCGCGACCGCGTCCGGCTCGGCGCTCCGGATGGCCTCAATCAGCTTCCCGGCCACCTTCAGACTCGCGTCGTACCAGGTCGCCTTCATGCCCCAGGTTCCGTCCACTCCGGAGCAGTGGTCGAGCATCTGCACCTCCGCGCCCGCGAGCTTGAGCAGCTGGCGCGAGCGAAAGCCGATGTTCTGGGACTTCAGGTGGCAGGGGAGGTGGTAGGCCACCTTGCCGAGCGGCTTCGAGAAGTCCGTGCGGAGCTTGCCTTCTCCTTTGAGCTTCCACAGAAACTCCCCGATGTCGAAGGTGTTCTCGGCTACGATCCGCGCGTCTTCCGAGCTCAACAGCTCGGGGTACTCGCGCTTGAGCTGGTAGGAGCAGGTCGGTCCCGGCACCACGATCGGAAGGCCCTGTCGGACCTGCGGCGCGAGCGCGCCGACGACCTTCTCGGCGTTGCGGGTGGCGTTCTCGAGGTCGCCGCCGTGCAGGAAGGGGGCGCCGCAGCACGCGGTGTAGCCGTTGCTCACGGCGATCCCGTGGTGCTCCAAGACCTGGACGAGCGCGCGCGCGGTGGCGGCCTCGGAGTACTCGACGAAGCAGGTCGTGAAGAGCAGCACCTCGCCCTTCGAGGGCGATGGAGACGCGCGCTTCGCGAGCCACTTCGAGACCGGCCGGGACTCGTACGTCGGCATGATCCAGCGCCGGTCGATGCCGGTCGCCTGCTCCATCAGCAGTCGCACCGCGCGGTTCTTGAAGGCGGCGTTGGTGAGCGTCGCGGTCAGGCAGGAAGCCCTCCCCATCAGGTCCTGGCGCGCTCCAACGCGCTCGGCGAGCGGGATCCCCTCCGCCTCTGCGTAAACGATCTTGGCGCGGCCCATGAGCCTGGGGAAGTCGACCATCCAGTCGTGGGGCGGGTGGTAGGGGCAGTGGTTGTAGCAGAGCTTGCACTGGTAGCAGAGGTCGATGACCTCGCGGACCTCGGACGGGCTGAGGCGCTCGGCCTCCTGCTCGTGGCGGTCGAGCGACTCGAAAAGCGACGGGAACGACGGGCAGAGCGGGAGGCAGCGCCGGCAGTCCTGGCACTTCGCGAAGACGCGGTAGATCTCTGAATCCAGCGCCGCGCGGTCGCGGAACGCGGCCTCGTCGGGGCGCGGAATCGTCGCTTCCGGGTTCTCGGGGGCTTGGGGTTCGTCGTTCATGCTTCGGGGAGGTCGGTGTGGGAGCGTGGCGGAGCGGGGCCTCGACCGCCCCGCTCCGCCACGAAGTCTAGACCGTACCGGACCGGATCAGTCGTCGAGCGTGTCCAACGCCTTCTGGAAACGACCCGCGTGCGACTTCTCCGCCTTTGCGAGCGTCTCGAGCCACTCCGCGACCTCGGCCATGCCCTCGTCGCGCGCCGTCCTGGCGAACCCGGGGTACATCTCGGTGTACTCGTAGGTCTCGCCGGCGACGGCGGCGGCCAGGTTCAGCGAGGTGTCCCCGATCGGCAGGTCGGTCGCGGGGTCGCCCACCTGCCTCAGGAAGTCGAGGTGGCCGTGCGCGTGACCGGTCTCGGCGTCGGCGGTGTTCTTGAACAGTCCGGCCACCTCGGGGTATCCCTCGATGTCCGCGACCTTGGCGAAGTAGAGATAGCGACGGTTCGCCTGCGACTCGCCCGCGAACGCGTCCTTCAGGTTCTGGTGGGTCTTGGTTCCCTTCAGTTCGGCCATGCTCGTGACTCTCCTATCTTCATGGGGTGGATGCGGCATCGCCTCGCCCGCTGCAGGCGAGGCAGAGACCGTGGAAGTCGATCCGGTAGCCGTGCGGGCGGAGCCCGTACTTGCGCCGGACGCGAGCCTCGAGGGGCTCGGCGACGCGGATCTCGAGGTCGTCGATGTTCCGGCAGCGCTCGCACACGAAGTGGTGGTGAGGTTCGGGGTTGCCGTCGTAGCGGGAGGTCGAGCCCGGCACCGGCACCTCGATCACCAGCCCCTCGGAGACCAGCACCTCGAGGTTGCGGTAGACCGTCCCGAGCGAGAGGCGAGGGAACTCGGGCCGGAGGGTCTCGTGGATCCAGTTGGCGGTCGGGTGGGT
>CAZLBF010000358.1:0-7684 GCA_964557495.1 uncultured Myxococcales bacterium
CGGATACTCCTGGAGGAAGCGCTCGAGCCACGCGACCGACTCGGTGTCGAGATGGTTCGTCGGCTCGTCGAGGAGCAGCAGGTCCGGCTTCTGGAGCAGCAGGCGACACAGCGCCACGCGGCGCTTCTCGCCGCCCGAGAGGCTCGACACGTTCGCGTCGGCCGGCGGCAGGCGCAGCGCATCCATCGCGATCTCGAGGGTGCGGTCCAGCTCCCACGCGCCGGCGGCATCGATCCGGTCCTGGAGCGCGGCCTGCTTGTCGAGCAGCACGTTCATCGCAGCGTCGTCCATGGGCTCGGCAAACCTCGCGCTCAGCTCCTCGAACTCGCGAAGCAGAGCCCGCGTCTCGGCGACTCCCTCCTCGACGTTGCCGAGCACGTCCTTGGACGGATCCAGCTCCGGCTCCTGCGGCAGGTAGCCGACGCGGACTCCGGGAGTGGCGCGCGCCTCGCCGACGAACTCGGTGTCGATTCCCGCCATGATCCGGAGCAGCGTGCTCTTGCCGGCGCCGTTCGCACCGAGGACGCCGATCTTCGCGCCGGGCAGAAAGGCGAGCGTGATTCCCTCGAGCAATACGCGATCGGGTGGAACGACCTTGCGCAGGTCGTCCATGGTGAAGACGAACTCGGGCACCGGACCCTCCCTACGAGACGGAGCGGAAGGTACTCGGCCGGCTCGAGACTACCAGGCGGAAGGCGGGCGGGCGTCGCGCTAGGTGGCGTCGCGCGCGGGCTTCGCCCGACGGCGGCTCCCCCGCTTGCGGCGCTCCCGCTCGATGCGCGCTCGGGACGCCGCCCAGGAGCAGATCGGGCACGCCGCGAGGTCGTGGCCCACGGCGGGGCAGTGCTCGCGGCCGAAGTAGATCATCTGGAGGTGGAGCGCGCCCCACGACTCGGGCGGAAACACCCGCTTCAGGTCCCGCTCCGTCCGCTCGACGGACACCCCGCGGGAGAGGCCCCAGCGCGCCGCGAGCCTGTGGATGTGCGTGTCGACCGGAAACTCCCGGCAGCCGAAGGCCTGCGAACGCACGACCGCCGCCGTCTTGTGCCCCACGCCGGGGAGGGCCTCCAGCGCCTCGAGCGAGTCGGGGACCGAGCCGTCGTGCTCCGAGACCAGAATCTTCGAGAGCGCCGAGATGTTGCGGCCCTTCGTGGGGGCGAGGCCGCAGGGTCGGATGATCGTGACGATGTCCTCGACCGGAAGCTCCGCCATCAGAAAGGGCGTCGACGCCTTGGCGAACAGCTCGGGAGCGACCTGGTTGACCCGCTGGTCCGTGCACTGCGCGGAGAGCACCACGGCGACCAGCAGGGTGTAGGGGTCCCGGTGCCGCAGCGGAATCGGCGGCGCCGGGTGGAGCTCGTCGAGGATCGCCTGGATGCGTCGGGCCTTCTCCGCGCGCGTCACGCCGCGCAGCATAGCGGTTCCGGGAACCGACAGGCCTCCCCCGGGTCGACGCGAGTATTCGAGCGGAGGCCAGCGCGACCGGACCCGGAACACTACTTTCCCAGATGATCCCATGGTGATCCTGACTCGCGCAAAGCGGCTGCGAAAGGACCTCGGACTCTTCGACGTCTATGCGGTGGCCCTCGGGACCACGCTGAGCGCGGGGTTCTTCCTGCTGCCCGGCCTGGCCGTGATCGAGGCCGGCCCCGCGGTGGTGATCGCCTACCTCATCGCGGCGATTCCGCTCGTCCCCGCCATGTTCAGCATCGTCGAGCTTGCGACCGCCATGCCGCGAGCCGGGGGCAGCTACTACTTCCTCGACCGCAGCCTCGGTCCGGTGGTGGGAACCATCGGGGGGTTCGGCACCTGGCTCGCACTCGTGCTCAAGACGGCGTTCGCCCTGATCGGGATGTCGGCCTACCTCGCGCTCATCGTGCCGGGCATCCCGGTGCTCACCGTCGCGGCCTGCGTCGCGCTCGCGCTCGGTGTGCTGTGCGTGTGGGGGACCAAGGAGGCGGGCACCCTCCAGATCGTCCTCGTCGTCGGACTCCTGGCGATCCTTGCCGTCTTCATCGCGGGCGGCATCGTGGACATCGAGCCCGCTCACTTCGACGGTGCCTTCTCGGTGGAAGCCACCTCGATTCTATCCACCGCCGGGCTGGTCTACATCAGCTACGTCGGGATCACGAACATCGCGAGCTTGTCGGAAGAGGTGCGGGACCCGGAGCGGAACCTCCCGCTCGGCGTCTTCCTCGCGCTCGGAACCGCCATCGCCGTCTACATCCTCGGCACGCTGGTCATGGTCGGCGTCGTGCCGGTCGCCCGGCTCGCGGGCGACCTCACGCCGGCGGGCACCGCGGGAGAGGCCGTGTTCGGTCCCCTCGGCAAGCTGTTCATCTCCCTCGCAGCGCTGCTCGCCTCGGTCTCGGTCGCGAGCGCCGGGATCCTCTCCGCCTCGCGCTATCCGCTCGCGATGAGCCGCGACCACGTGCTGCCGGCCTGGTTCCGGGCGCTCGCGGCGCGCGGCACGCCGAAGCACGGCATCGTCGTGAGCGTGGCCGCGGTGCTCCTCGTGCTGTTCGCGCTCGACCCGACGCGCATCGCCAAGCTCGCCGGCGCCTTCCAGCTGCTGATGTTCGCGCTCCTGAACCTCGGCGTGATCGTCATGCGCGAGAGTCACATCGCATCCTACGACCCCGGCTACCGCTCCCCGCTCTACCCCTGGATGCAGATCTTCGGCATGCTCGCTCCGCTCGTCCTGATCGCGAGCATGGGCGCCGGACCGGCGCTCTTCTCGATGGCGCTGATCGCCGTCGGCGTCGCCTGGTACTTCGCGTATGCGCGCGACCGCGTGATTCGCAGTGGCGCGATCTATCATGTCTTCGAGCGACTCGGTCGCCAGCGCTTCCCGGACCTGGAGACCGAGCTGCGCAGCATCCTCAAGGAGAAGGGGCTCCGCGACGAGGATCCCTTCGACGAGGCGGTCGCCCGCGCCAGCGTCCTCGACCTGGAGTGGGGCGTCGGCTTCGAAGAGCTGGTCGCGCGCGTCTCGGAGCGCCTCGCGGAGCGCCTCGGCTGCCCGAGCGAGACCCTGGTGCGCGGCTTCCTCGAGGGCACGCGCGTCGGGGCCACCCCCGTCGAGCACGGCGTCGCGATCCCGCACCTGCGTCTCCCGGGAATCGGCTCCCCGGAGCTGGTCCTGGCACGCTCCAAGACGGGGATCGAGATCGACGTCGGCAGCGTCTTCGGCGACGCGAGCCAGACCGCACGCAGCAATGCGCTGTTCTTCCTGGTGAGCCCGGACGGCGATGCCAGCCAGCACCTCCGCTTTCTCGCGCAGCTCGCCGCGCGCGTCGAGGAAGACGACTTCATGCCGGACTGGACGGCTGCGCCCGACCGCCACTCGCTGCGAGAGATCCTGCTGCGCAGCGAGCGCTCGATCTCGGTCACGCTCGAGCGGGGTCGGTCGACCGAGATCTGGATCGACCGCGCGGTCCGAGACGTCGACGTTCCCGAAGGCTGCCTGATCGTGATGATCCGCCGCCGCGGCGACACCGTCGTCCCGAGCGGTGCGAGCGTGCTCTGCGAGTCCGACCGGCTCGTCCTGATCGGAAGTCGGAAGGAGATCCGCGCCCTGCGTCAGCGCTTTCAGCCCTGACCGGGCCGTCCTGGCTCGGAGCTCGCCAGCTCTTCGCGAATCCGCGCCGCGAGCGCCTCGACCCAGCGCGGGTGTGCGTTCAGGCACGGGACCAGGTGGAGCGCCTCGCCTCCCGCCTCGCGCCACTGCTCGCGCCCGCGGATGCCGATCTCTTCCAGCGTCTCGAGACAGTCGGCGACGAAGGCGGGGCAGAGCACGGCGAGCCTTCGGACACCGCTCTTCGGTAGCTCCACGAAGCGCTCGTCGGTGAAGGGCCGGATCCAAGGAGTGCGTCCGAGGCGCGACTGGAACGCCACGCTGTAGCGATCGTCGTCGAGCTCGAGCGCCCGAGCCAGCGCGCGCGCGGTCGCGAAGCACTGCGCGCGGTAGCAGGAGCGGTTCGCCTCGCCGATCGCGTCGCAGCAGGACTCCGACTCCAGGCAGTGCCGCCCACTCGCGTCGAGCTTGCGGATCTGCCGCTCGGGAAGTCCGTGAAAGCTCAGCAGCACGTGGTCCGGTCGAAACTGCTGCAGCTCGGGCTTCGCGACCTCGGCCCAGGCGGCGATGAAGCCGGGGTCGTCGTAGAAGGCCTCGAATGTCTGGAGCCGGACTCCACCCGCCGCGCGTCGGACCGCCTCGAGCGCAGTCTCGGTGGAGGAGGTGGCGTACTGGGGAAACAGCGGCACGACCAGCACGCGCTCCACACCGGCGAGCTCGCGGAGCCCGCTCTCGATCGACGGCGAGCCGTAGCGCATGCCGAGCGCGACGCGGACCTCCTCACCCAGCGAGGTCGCGAGCGCGTCGCGCAGCGCGAGTCCGTGAACCAGCAGAGGCGAGCCCGCCTCGAGCCAGATCGAGGCGTAGGCGCGGGCGGAGACGCGCGGGCGAAACGGCAAGATCGCGCCCTCGACCAGCAGCCAGCGCGCGACGCTCGAGGTGTCGATCACGTAGGGGTCGTGGAGGAACTGGCGCAGGTAGCGGCGCACGTCGGAGGTGCGCGGCGAATCGGGCGTGCCGAGGTTCACGAGGAGTACGCCGGTCGACATCGAAAGCAGCTTATGGGTCCGGGCCCCGGCGCGCCAGCGATCGGCTAGACTCGGCCGGCGATGCCGAACGAGAAGCGCGCCTCGGCACTGATCGTCTCCGGGTTTCTCGGCTCCGGCAAGACGACGCTCGTACGCCACCTGCTGGCGGACGCGCAGCGCACCGGGACGCGAGTCGCCGTGATCACGAACGAGTTCGGCGAGCTCGGCATCGACCGCGCGCTGCTCGGCGCGGGCGATCAGGCCTACGTGGAGCTCGAGGGGGGCTGCGTCTGCTGCCTGCTCTCCGACCAGCTGGTCGACACGCTCGAAGAGCTACGGGCGCGCGTTCAGCCCGAGCGGGTCATCGTCGAGACCTCGGGCGTCGCTCTCCCCTACGACACCCAGCTCCACTTCTGGCGCGAGCCGGCCTCGAGCTGGGTCGCGGAATGCCTCGGCGTCGTCGTGGTGAACGCCGAGCAGCTGTATGAGGCTCGCGATCTGGAGGGCACGTTCGAGGACCAGGTCACCTCGGCGGACCTGCTCGTGCTCAACAAGCTCGACCTCGTGCCTTCGGTCGCGTTCGACCTCGTCGAAGATCGCCTGCGCGCGCTTGAGCCGGAGGCGCCCCTCGTGCGAGCCGAGCACGGGCAGCTCGAGCCCGCGATCCTGTTCCCCGAGCTGGGGGCGCGGCACGAGGCGCCGCGCGATCCGCCGCCGCACGAGCACGAGTCGTTCGAGAGTGCCGAGCTCGCGATCCCAGACGGCGCGGAGCCCACGGAGCTGCAGGCCGAGCTCGTGGCGCTCGGCGCCCTGCGCATCAAGGGCTTCGTGCGCACGCGCGACGGACTCCGCCTGGTCCAGGGCGTCGGCCCGCGCATCGACCTCGAGCCGGTCGAGGTCGATCCGCCCGGCGATCTCATCGGACGCCTGATCGTGATCCGCCGCGGAGTCGAGTAGCTGCAGCTCGCGACCTCGAGCCTCAAACGTGGGCTCGGTTGGTCAGTCCGCCGATTCGGGCGTGATCCAGCTCTGGCGCACGAAGAACTCCGAGAGCTTCTTCACGAGCTCCTTCGCGGTCGCCTTGGCGTCGCCGTCGACGTCGGCCAGGAAGACCTCGCCCACCGTGTGCAGAACCGTGCTCGCGACCGCGGACGCCGCCAGGTGCCCCGCCACCGCGCCGGCACCCATGGTCTCGGCCATCCCGGGCACCGGAGCGCTCTTGGCATCGGTCTCGAAGGACTCCACCAGCCGGCGCCCTTGGCCGGTCAGATCGTAGACCTGGACGTGGGTCCTCACCTCGCTCCGACCCGCCATCAATCCGATCACGACCCGCTTCGTCTGGTTGCCCTCGTCGATCGAGGTGAACTGTCCCTTGATCACGAGGACGTTCCCGGAGCTCGGAGGCGCCCCGGAAGCCCGCTCGGCGGGCAGACCCAGCTTGCGGATTCCGTGCACGATGTGCTCGGCGAGAGCGTGCGCGGCCTTCCGCCCCACGTCGAGCTCCTCGACGCTCCTCGGCTCACCCCTGCGCGCCTCGGTGAGCTTTGCGCTGAGGCCGGGGTCGAGCGTCACCTGACCGGGCGAGTAGGCGAAGTCGTACACGAGAATCTGCTCGGGCCGCGGCAGCCCCGCTCCGCCGTACTCGCTCGTCGTCTCGACGCTGGCGCAGCCGGCGGCGACGAGGAGGACCAGCGCACCCAGGATTGCGATACGGCGCTGAACCGATTCATGCTCGTCGTACATGATTTCTGCTCCCCTCTGGTGTGGTGAGCTCGGCTTGAAGCCACAGCGGTTGAGGCTCGACGGCTACGCGGAAGCCTCTCGTCCGGCGCTCTTGCGCTCAAGCTCCCGGCAGCGGACCTCGCTCCTGCCGTCGCTGTCGCTCTTCAGACAGGCCCAGCAGCTGACGCAGTCCGCGGGTCGGGTGTCTCCAGCCTTCCAGCGCTGGATCAGGTCGGGCTCCCGGATCAGCGGGCGGCAGATCGAGACGAAGTCCGCAGCGCCGGACTCGACGACCTGCTCCATCACCTGCAGGCTGCGCATCCCGCCGACGACTGACAGCGGCAGCGACGTCGCCTTGCGCACGACCCGCGCGTCCGGCACCAGATACGCCTCCTGGATCGGCGCACCCTGCTTGCCGCTGGTCTGCCTCCGGAAGGTGCGGCCGCCCATCCCGTGGCTGACCTCGATCATGGCCATGCCCTCGCGCTCGAGCGCGGCTGCGACCTGCGCGCCTTCCTCGATCGTCATGCACTCGCCGTCGTCGAGGTAGTCGCGGCAGCCGAGCTTGATCATCACGGGGAAGTCGTCGTCGACCTGACGCCGCATCGCGCGCGTGACCTCGACGACGAAGCGCATCCGGTTCTCGAAGCTCCCGCCCCAGCGGTCCTCGCGCTGATTGCTGCTGGGGCTGAGGAACTGCGTCACCAGGTACCCGTGGGCCCCGTGGATCTGTACCCCGTCGAAGCCCGCCTCCTGGGCCCGACGCGCAGAGTGTCCGAACGCCTCGATGATCTCCTCGATCTCTCCGTCGTCCATCTCCCGGGGCGGCGTTCCGTCGGCGGGCAGTCGGTCCGTGAGCGAGACGGCCAGGCGGGTGCCGCGCCTCCGGGCCGCCGCATTCGAGCCGACGCCACCGTGTGCGATCTGCAGGACCACCCGTCCGTCGACGTCGTGAACGGCCTCGGTCATGCGGCGGTAGCCGGGGATCTGCTCGTCGGCATCGATCCCGTTCATGTCGGCGAACACCTGGCCGCTTTGGGCGACGAAGGCGTAGCCGGTCACGATCAGCCCGACCTCGTTTCTCGCGAGTGTCCGCATCAGCTCGACGCTGCGCTCGCCGACGTAGCCGTCCTCGTCGGACAGACCGAAGTACGTGGCGGAGCGAACGAACCGGTTCTTGACCTCCATTGCGCCGATTCGGCAGGGCTCGAACAGCATGGACACGCAGCGCTCCTTCAGTCTCGTTTCCGGTGTTCAGGTGCCCTGCTTGGGCAATCCCGGCGGGAGCTTTCCCATTTCCTGTCCCCGCCGCCAGATCTCATCGGTGAGCGGCAGGATGTAATAGGAGCGACCCGTT
>CAZLBF010000359.1:0-7922 GCA_964557495.1 uncultured Myxococcales bacterium
GGCTGACCCGAGGTTTAGAGCTCGGCGTTCGCGGCTTCCCAGAGCTGCTCGAGATGCTCGATGAACGCCTTCTCCGAGTCGACGCGCGGCTCGAACTGCACGTCGAAGAAGAGCTCGTGTGCGCCGATCGCACGCAGGGCAGCGGTGTCGGCGCGGATCTCGTCGAGTGAGCCCGTGAAGGGGGCGCGGCGTTCTCCCAGCGGCTCGTCGAAGAGGCGGAGATTGGCTCGCACGATGAGCTCCAGGCGCGACGGATCGCGACCCTCCTTCTCGGTGCGCTGTCGCAGTCGCTCGAACAGCTGCTCCAGGATGGGAATCGGGAGCGCTCCCGGGTTCCAGCCGTCCGCGTAGCGGGCCACTCGGCGCAGGGCGATCGGCGCGAAGGCGGCCAGGTAGATCGGCGGGTGGGGCCGTTGGAGCGGCTTGGGGCCGATGAGGGATCTCGGAATCTGGAAGTGCTTGCCCTGGAACTCGACCGGGTCGTCGGCCCAGATCGCCTTCATCACCTCGATCGCTTCGTCCGCTCGCTCCCCCCTGCCTCGCATGGGAACGTTCACCGCGTCGAACTCGTCAGGTAGCCAGCCGTTGCCGAGTCCCACCCGAAGTCTGCCGCCCGACAGCACGTCGAGCGTGGCGAGCCGCCGGGCCAGCAACAGCGGCTGATAGAAGGGGAGGTTCATCACGCTCGTGCCGAGTGTCACGCGCCGGGTGTGAGAAGCGACGAAGCTGAGTGTCTCGAGCGCCTCGAGCTGACTCTTCATCGGCTCCGGCAGCGAGCCGTCCGGCGAGCCGGGGTAGAGCGCGCCGGGCTCGAGCGGCCACAGCAGCCGCTCGGCGACCCAGAGCGAGTCGTAGCCGAGCTCTTCGGCCCGGCGGGCCACCGCGATCACCGCGTTCGGGTCGGCGGCAGGTCCACTCTGCGGGAGGGCGAATCCCAAGCGCATGACGGTCTCCCTCGTCCATGTTGCACGCGATGGAGCAGCGTCGATTCGTTCGCCTGAAGCCACTATACGCGAGACCCGTTCGATCGCCTATGAGGCATTCAGTCACGGCAAGGCTGCCCCTCGGCAGCTCGCGCGGAGTCACTCCCGGACTCGGTCGCGCCGAGATATGACCGCGATCATTGCAGCGCTCGCAGGACGCCCGGCCGCACGGGCGAACAGCCGGTCAGGCGAGTTCGTCTTTGAGCTGGCTCTTGAGGATCTTGCCGTTGGCGTTGCGGGGGAGGGGGTCGTTGCGCAGGTCGATGCGAGCGGGGACCTTGAAGGCGGCGAGCTGACCCGCGACGTGCTGCTTGAGCTCCTCCTCGGACACCTGAGCGCCGGGCCGTAGCTGTACGACGGCTCCGACCTCCTCGCCCAGCACGCGGTGGGGGAGCCCGATCACCGCCGCGTCCATGACGTCGGGGTGAGTGTAGAGCGCGTCTTCGACCTCGACGCAGTACACGTTCTCGCCGCCTCGGATCAGCATGTCCTTGACCCGGTCCGCGATGTAGACGAAGCCCTCGTCGTCGATGCGCGCCAGGTCCCCGGAGTGCAGCCAGCCGTCGGTGAAGCTCTCGGCCGTGGCCTCCGGGTTGTTCCAGTAGCCCTTCACCACGTTGGGGCCCTTGATCCAGAGCTCCCCGATGCCTCCGGGCGGGGCGTCGCCGCCCTCCTCGTCGACCACGCGCAGCTCGCAGACCGCGACCGGCGCTCCGACGCTGTCCGGCTTCGCCTGGTAGTCCTCCGCGCTGTTGAGCGTCGTGACCGAAGAGGTCTCGGTGAGTCCGTAGCCGTTGCTCGGGGCGACCTCGGGGAACTCCTGCTTGAGGCGCGTCACCAGCTCAGGGGGCGCGGGCGCACCGCCGTAGCCGATGCTGGTGACACTGGAGAGATCTCGCTTGGCGAAGCTGGGGGCCTCGAGCACCTGCCAGACCATTGCCGGCACACCGCCGAACTGCGTGATGCGCTCGCGCTCGATCAGCTCCAGGGCACGCTCGGGGTCCCACTTGTACATCATCACGAGCTTGCTTCCGATGAGCATGCTGGCGACGAGGATCGAGTGGCAGCCGGTCGCGTGGAAGAACGGCACCGAGATCAGCGACGCGCCCTGCTCCGCCTCGCTTCCTGGCGCAGCGGGCTCCTCGCCCCGCCGCAGGGCGGCCCGCGCCTGAGCGAACATCAGGCTCACGACGTTCGTGCACATGTTCCGGTGCGTACCGAGGGCTCCCTTGGGCTTCCCGGACGTCCCGGAGGTGTAGAAGATGGTGGCGTCGTCGTCGGGGTCGATCGCGACCTCGGGCAGCGAGGCGTCCGGCTCGGCCCTTCCTATCACCTCTTCGAAGCGTTTCAGGGGCGACTCCGGCTCGCGCTCCGAGCGGACGGCGATCGCGTCGCGCAGGTCGAGCTTCCCGAGGTGCGGCAGCAGCCGGTCGGCCCGCTCCGCGTCGGCGAAGAGCAGGCAGGCTCCGGAATTGGAGAGGCCGTACTCGAGCTCGGCGCCCGTCCACCAGGCGTTCAGCGGCACGACGACCGCGCCCACCGAGACGGCCGCCCAGAAGACGATCGGCCACTCGGGGAAGTTGCGCATGGCGATCGCGACGCGGTCGCCGTTCCGGATCTCGTAGCGGTCGACGAGGACGTTCGCGAGCGAAACCACGGCCCGGTAGTGCTCCTCGAAGGTCATCCGGTCGTTCTCGTACACCAGGAACGAGCGCTCGCCGTGACCGCGGGATAGCTCGAAGAGGGAGCGAACGGTGGGCGGGGCGCTCTTCCAGGTCCGCGTATGGATGCCCCGGATCTCGCGCTCCTCGACCTCGAACAGGCCTCCGGGTGCAGTGAGAGCCCGATGGGTCTCCTCGATCGACATCGTCATGAGAGCTTCCTTCTGGTGCTGCGGTCAGGCTGCGCGGTACGAGACGGGTTCGCGCCTGCGCCAGCCGCGCAGCAGGATGCCCACGGCGCACAGGTGCGACAGCACGCCCAGCGCGACCATCGCGGCGAACTCGTGCGCCACGAGCGCGCCGCAGAAGATCCCGAACAGGCGCAGGTCGCGCCGCCGCAGGCGATTCAGGACGTCGTTCGGGTACTCGCGCGAGTGCCGCAGCGCGAACTCCTTGGTCACGTAGCTGCCGAGCAGGAAGCCGGTCGCAGCGACGAACCCGCCGATCCAGGGGCGTATCCCGCCCACCGCGGAAGCGTGAGCGAAGGTCACGGCGAACACCACGGCGAGGTCCGCGTAGCGGTCGAGAATGGTGTCGAGCCAGGCGCCGTGCGGGGTGTCGAGGTGCTTCAGACGCGCGATCTCGCCGTCACAGCCGTCGGTGATGGACGAGAGCTGGACCAGGAGCGCTCCCAGCACCCCGATCGGGTAGTGGCCGAGCGCGAGCAATCCCGCCCCGGCGAGCGCCACGAAAAAGCTCGCGACCGTGATCTGATTCGGAGTGACCGACCGCTCGGCGAGGCGGGCCGAGAGCCTCACCGAGACGCGGCGGTTCAGATAGGCGGACACGAAGCCGTCGTGGCCGCCCTTGGTGAGTGAGCTCAGCAGGCGCCGACGCGCGTAGCGGTAGGCCGCGGGAGTGTCGACGTCGATCCAGTGCTCACCCGTGACCTGGACGGCGCGCAGGCGCCGCTGCTTGGCGAGCACCTCGAGGCCGTCCGAGATCTCGTACCGGCCGTGCTCCGCTGCGCGCTCCAGGCCCGCGAACAGCTCCCGAGTGCAGAGCATGACTCCGACGTCGGCGGCCTGCCACCAGCGGACGTCCTTTCCGATGCGCGTGACCCGGTCGCCCTCGAGCGCGACCTTGGTCGCGTCTTCCGGATCGAACAGCGCGCCTCGGTCGCGGTCGACTGCCAGGCACACCTCTCCGGGCCGCGGCGGGTCGGCGAGGACCCGCTCCACCAGCGACGGGTTGACCAGGTGGTCCGCCATCACGACCAGGAAGGGACCCGCGGGCACTCGGGTGCGCGCGGCGAGTGCGCTCGCGCCGTTTCCGAGCTGCCAATCCGGCGCCACGACGAACTCGACCGAGCAGCCGCGGCGCGCCGCAACCCGCTCGAAGTGAACCCGGACCTCCTGCGGCCGGTGCCCGAGCACCACCACGAAGTGTCGCACGCCGGCGGTCATGCAGGCCGCCACGGTTCGCTCGGCCAGCGACAGGCCCAGCAAGCGGGTCAGGGGCTTCGGCCGATCCAGCCCCATGCTGGAGAGACGTCGCCCCTCGCCCGCGGCCACGACCACGCAGGTCGGGGGCCGGGGCCGGTCGGAGGGTGCGTCTGTCAGATTCAAGGACATCGACGTCTCGGTCCCGCCGGCCCACACGGGCCGTTCTGGACCTCCCAAGGATAACACCTTCACAGCCGAGCCCGAGGTCGGCCACGGCCTCTCCCCCAAAGCTACGCCCGACCCGCCCCCACCGTTACCCCCCCTAGCTCAAGGCGAAGTCCCAGCCGTCGCCGATCTTGTAGGACTTCAGAACGCGGCGGGCGGTCGTCATGACGTGGACCTCGTCCGGGCCGTCGTAGATGCGCGCGAAGCGCGCCTCGCGATACATGCGTTCCAGGGGCGTGTCCTCCGTGACCCCCTTGGCCCCGAAGACCTGGATCGCTCGGTCGATCACGTTGTGGAGCATCTGCGCCCCCACGACCTTGATCATGCCGATCTCGACCCGCGCCTCGTCTCCCTGATCGATCTTGTGTGCGGCCTGCAGCGTGAGCATGCGGCTGGCCTGGATCTCGCAGAGGCTGTCGAAGACGAACTTCTGGATCTGCTGGTGCTGCCCGAGCGTCTTGCCGAAGGCGACGCGTTCGTTGGCGCGCTCGCACATCAGGTCGAAGGCCCGCTGCGCCTGGCCGAGCCAGCGCATGCAGTGGAAGATGCGGCCGGGGCCGAGGCGCCGCTGCGCGATCCTGAAGCCCCCGCCGCGCGGGCCGAGCAGATTCGACTCCGGCACGCGCACGTCGCGCAGGCTGAGCTCGCAGTGGCCGCCGTGGAAGCCCATTACCTTGGGCTCGCGGATGATCTCGTAGCCAGGCGTGTCCGTTGGGACGACGATCATGCTGAAGGCGCTGTGGTCGGGTGCGTCCGGCTCGGTGCGGCACATCACCGTCGTGTAGGCGGCGACGTCGGCCCCGGAGATGAACCACTTGTGGCCGTTGATCACCCACTCTCCATCCTCAAGGACCGCGGAGGTCTGGAGCTGAGTCGGGTCGGAGCTGGCCACATCGGGCTCGGTCATGCCGAAGCTCGGAAAGACCTCGCCCGCGACCAGCGGCTTCAGGTATCGGTCGCGCCACTCGTCCGAGGCGAACTCGTGCAGCATGATCGAATCCTGTAGCGAGTGCGTACCGAGCGCGACCATCGCTGCGTGCGAGCGGCCGACCACCTCGTTCACGTAGACGTAGTCCAGGAACGGTAGCCCCTGACCACCGATCTCCTTCGGGTGGCCCAGTGCCCAGAGCCCCTCCTCCTTGGCGGCCTGCATGAGGTCGAGCATCGCCCTGCGGCTCTCCTCGGTGCCTCGCTCCTCGAGGATGCTCTCGACGGGGTAGATCTTCTCCTCGATGAAGCTCTGGACTGCGGCGCGGATCGGCTTGACTCGATCGGGGACCTGGAAGCTCATGGGCTCCTCCTCGCGGCCTCGAGTGCCGCTTCCCCGCGAGATTGACCCAACAGGGAATCCTGGGTCAATCTCCCAGTGCCGATGCTGCGTAGCAACGCCGATGTGGTCGTCGTCGGAGCCGGGATCGTCGGGCTCTCCATCGCGTACCAGCTGGCGCGACACCGGGCGGGCCGGGTGACGGTGCTCGAGAAGGGCCCGGCCGTGGCCGAAGGCTCCACGGGCGCCTCGTCGGCGATTCTGCGTCAGCGGTACTCCCACGCCGAGCTGATCCAGCTGGCGCGCGACGGCGTCGCCGCGTACGCGAGCTGGGCCGCCTTCACGGGCCTCGCGGAGCCGCGCGCGGAGTTCCAGCACGTGGGCGTGCTGTGGATGACCGGCGAGTCCGCGAGCGGGCTCGCCGCGGAGCGGGAACGCATGAGCGAGCTCGGGGTCGCGGCCCTGCTCCTCGACGCCGCGGCCCTCCGCGAGCGGTTCCCCGCCCTCTCCGCCTGTGGGGCAGCGCTCGACCTGAGTGGCGACCGGGAGCACGACTGCGCGGAGGGGGGTCCGTACCTGTTCGAGCTCGACGGCGGATACACCGACCCGGCCGGAGCGGCCCAGGACCTCCTCGAGGCGAGCCGCCGCGACGGTGTCGAGGTGCGGCTGCGCCAGGAGGTCGCCGGAATTCGCTCCCGTGGCGGCCGCGTGCAGGGGGTCGATCTGGCGGGTGGCGGCGGGGTCGACGCGCCCGTGGTCATCAACGCCGCCGGCCCCTGGTGCAACCGCTTGACGGCTCTGGCCGGCCTGGAGCTCGGGTGGACGCTCCGCCCGACGCGCGTCCAGGTGCTGTACCGCGACTGGCCGGCCGAGGTGCCGGGGCCGCTGCCCGTCGTCGGCGACATCTCGAGCGGCGTCTACTTCCGGCCCGAGAGCCGCGGGCAGCGCATCCTGCTCGGCTCGACCCGGCCGGAGGACGAGAGGGAGCGGGTCGGGGATCCGGACGACTTCGACCGGAGCCTGGATCCGCAGTTCCGCGATCACAAGATCCACGGTCTGCACCACCGCCTTCCGATGCTGCCCCACCGGGGGAGGGTGGCCGGGCTGGCCGGTCTCTACACGGTCAACGTGGAGGACGTACACCCGATCGTCGGTCCGACCGACCTCGAGGGGTACCTCGTGGCGAACGGCTTCAGTGGCCACGGCTTCAAGTTGGCCCCCATGGTCGGGTCGATGCTGGCCCGCTGGCTCACCGGCGAGCGCGTCGAGTTCGACACGGAGGTGCCGCTCGAGTTCCTCGCGGTCGACCGCACCCCGCTGGTGCTTCGCGAGAAGTCGGTCCTCGCCTGAGACCTCGCTCCGCCACACCGCTACTCCGGCCCTTGCCGGGAGGCCCGACCTAGAACCGGAAGGTGTACTCGACCTTGAAGGTGGCCTCCGTGCGGCGCGAGCGGAAGGTGTCGTGGTTCGCCTCGTACTCCTGATTCAAGATCAGGAAGATCTCGTTCCCCGGCTCGACCTCCCAGAACAGGCGGCTGTTGAGCCCGACGGCGTCCGAGACGCCGTCGTACTGGACGAGCGTCGTCCAGGAGAGAGCCGTCGTGAACATGAGGTCGAGCCGCAGGCGCGACAGCCGCGTGGTGAAGTTTCCCTGGTCGAGGCGAACATCGTTCTGCTCGTACTCCAGGGCCGCGAACAGGTGCCGGGAGGGGCGCCACTCGAGCGTCACCTCGGACTTGAGGCGCGTCCCGTCGAAGAAGTCCCCCCAGCCGATCATCGCATCGAGGCTCACGGCTCGCGCCGTCGTCGTCTCGAGCGCGAGCTCGAACCGGTTCCAGCCGTAGCGGTCGGGTGGGAGGACGATGCCGTCGGAGATCTCGAAGTCCTCGTCGAGATCCTCGCGGACGCGCTTGTAGGTGAGCTTGACGATGTCTCCGAGCTCGGACTCCACGCGCAGCGGGTCCCAGGCGATCTCGCCCGACTCGAAGTCGCTCTCTGTGTCGGTGATGGCGAGACCACGGATCTCCGAATCGACGATCGCGATCCTGCCCTTGGGCCGGACCCGGTAGCGGAACTCCCCCTCGTAGCGGCGGATGTCCTCGCGGCTCACGAAGCCGAGCGCAGGGCGGAAGTTCTCCTGGATCTCCTGGAACTCGAGGAAGTAGTTGATGCGGTCGTTCGGGTACTCGAGGCGCGCCCCGAACGAGGCCTCGTCGGAGCTCGCGTTCTCGGAGTAGCTGTGCAGGAACCAGGCGTCGAAGGAGAGGGAGCGCTCCCAACTCCGGAAGTCGCTGGTGCGGAGTCGCAGGTCGACGCCGACCACGCCGTTGTCCTCGTTCGA